>DATMMN010000159.1:0-6488 GCA_035569675.1 Acidimicrobiales bacterium
GGAGGTCGCCCAGCGCGCCCACCGATTGCTCGCCTCCTAACCTCTCCCCATGCCCGGCTTCGTCGATCAGGCCCAGTTGCACGCGCGCGCGGGCGACGGTGGGGCGGGCGCGGTGTCCTGGCGGCGCGAGGCGCACGTGGACCGGGGCGGACCCGACGGCGGCGACGGTGGGCACGGCGGCGACGTCTGGCTCGTCGCCTCTGAGAACGAGTCATCCCTCCTCGCCTTCAAGGACCATCCCTTCCGCCGGGCCACGAACGGCGGCCACGGCTCCGGGCAGAAGCGCCACGGGGCGCGGGGAAAGGACATCGACGTGCCGATGCCCGTCGGCACGGTCGTGCGCAACGGGGCCGGGGAGGTCGTGGTGGACCTGGCCAGCGCGGGCATGCGGTTCCTCGGGGCCGAGGGCGGCCAGGGCGGTCGCGGCAACGCGCGCTTCTTGTCCAACCAGCGGCGCGCGCCGGCCTTCGCCGAACAGGGCGAGTCCGGTCAGGAGTTCTGGCTCGACCTCGAGCTCAAGCTGATGGCCGACGTCGCGCTGGTGGGGTTTCCCAACGCCGGCAAGTCGACGCTCATCTCGACGGTGTCCGCGGCCAAGCCGAAAATCGCCGACTACCCGTTCACGACGCTCGAGCCACACCTCGGCGTCGTGCGCGTCGGCGGTGCGAACGACGGCACGGACCTCGTCATGGCCGACATCCCGGGCCTGGTCGAGGGTGCGGCCGGCGGGCGCGGCCTGGGGCACCAGTTCCTGCGCCACATCGAGCGGGCCCGCGTGCTCGTCGTGCTGCTCGACCTCGGCGCGCCCCTGCTGGGCGGGGAGCCGGCGGCGGACCAGCTGCGCGTGCTGCTGGCGGAGCTCGGCGCCTACCGGCCCGAGCTGCTCGAGCGCCCTCGGGTCGTCGCAGGCAGCAAGGCCGACCTGGTGGCCGCGGGCGGTGACGCCGCCGGAGAGAAAGTGTGCGACCTCCTCCTCTCCGCGGCCACAGGCGCCGGCGTCGACGAGCTCGTCGGCCGGCTCGCCGTGCTCGTCCGGGCGGCCCGGGCGGAGGCGGCCGCGGGCCTGGCCGCCGGGACCGGCGAGGTGGTCGTGCACCGGCCTCTGCCCGAGGGGGTCGACGTGCAGCGCGCCGGGGCGGGGGCATGGCTGGTCGTGGGCCGGGCCGCCGAACGCGCCGTCGCACTGTCCGACCTCACCGACGCGGGCGCGCAGGCCGAGGCCGTCCGGCGGCTGCGCCGACTCGGCGTCGACCGCGCGCTGTCCCGCGCCGGCGCGCGCGACGGGGACGAGGTCACCGTCGGCTCCATGACCTTCACCTGGGGCGAGGACCAGTGAGGCGGGCCCGCGCATGATCGCCGTCGTGAAGGTGGGTTCGTCGTCGGTGACGGAGGAGACCGTCGCGCGGCTGTGCGGCGAGGTCGCCTCGGCGCGGGACAACGGCCACACCGTCGTCGTCGTCACGTCGGGCGCCATCGCGGCGGGGTGGGCCGCCCTCGACCCCGAGGGCAAGCGCCAGCGCCCGGCGGACCCCGCCGTGCTCCAGGCCGTGTCCGCCGTCGGCCAGCACCGCCTCATGCGCCTCTGGCAGGACGGGCTCGAGCCGTACGGCACGCTGGCCGGCCAGGTGCTACTCGCCCCGCTCGACTTCGTGCACCGCACCCAGTACCTCCACGCGCGCGGCACGCTGCGGCACCTCGCGGACCTGGGCGTGGTGCCCGTCGTCAACGAGAACGACGCGGTGGCCGACGAAGAGATCCGCTTCGGCGACAACGACCGCCTGGCCGCGCTCGTCGCGCACCTCGTCGGCGCACAGCTGCTCGTGCTGCTCACCGACACTCCAGGCCTCCTGACGGCCGACCCCCGGCGCGACCGCGAGGCCTCGCTCATCGAGGAGGTGGTGGAGATCGACCAGCAGCTCGAGCGACTGGCCGGCGGGCGGGGCAGTGCGGTCGGCAGCGGCGGCATGGCCTCGAAGCTGGCCGCGGCCAAGATCGCCACCTGGTCCGGCGTGCGCACGGTGATCGCCGACGCCGGCCGTGCCGGAGTCCTGGCCGCAGCGCTGGCGGACGAAGCGGGTGTCGGGACGGTTTTCCGGGCCCGGCAGAGCCGGCTCTCGGCGCGCAAGCTCTGGATCGCGTTCGCGTTGGGCGCCGCCGGCCGCCTCACCGTCGACGACGGGGCGCGGGCGGCGCTGACCGGACGCGGCCGCTCGCTCCTCGCCGCCGGCGTGGTCGGCTGCACCGGCGAGTTCCGGCCCGACGACGCCGTCGAGATCGCCGGTCCCGACGGGGAGGTCTTCGCCAAGGGCCTGGTCCGGGTGCCGGCCGCGTCGGCCGAGGAGTGGATGGGCCGGCGCAGCCAGGTCGTCGTTCATCGGGACGACCTGGTCCTTGTAACCTGACTCGATGACCTCGCCCGCGTTGGAGCAGCTCGCGGGCCGCGTTCGGGGCGCCGCCAGGCTCGTCGCGCGCTCGACGAGCTCGACCCGGGACGACGCCCTGCGGCTGGCCGCTGACCTGCTGGACGAAGAATGGCCGACGCTCGTCGAAGCCAACGCAACCGACCTGGAGCGGGCCGAGGAGGCCGGCATGGTCGAGGCGGCCCGCGACCGCCTGCGCCTGACCGAGGCGCGGGTGCACGCCATGGCCGGCGGCCTGAGGAAGGTGGCAGCCCTGCCGGACCCCGTCGGCGAGGTGACCGAGGGCTGGGTGCGGCCCAACGGCCTGCGCGTGAGCCGGGTACGGGTCCCGCTCGGCGTGGTCGGCGTGATCTACGAGAACCGGCCCAACGTCACGAGCGACGCCGCCGCGCTGTGTCTCAAGGCCGGCAACGCGGCGTTCCTGCGCGGCTCGTCTTCGGCGCTCGAGTCCAACCGCGCCGTCGTGGCGCTGCTCCGCCGGGCCGCCGTCAAGGCCGGCCTGCCCGAGGACGCCGTCGCGCTGGTGGAAGAGACGTCGCACGAGACGGCCGTCGCCTTCATGCAGCTGCGCGGCTACATCGACTGCCTCATCCCGAGGGGCGGGCCCGCACTGATTGCGTCGCTCGTCGAGCACGCCACGGTGCCCTACGTCCTCGACGGTGACGGCAACTGCCACATCTACATCGACGGCGCCGCCGACCTGGCGATGGCGCACGACCTGGCGCTGAACGCGAAGACGCACCGCTTCGGGGTGTGCAACGCCGTCGAGACGATCCTCGTGCACGAGGGGGTGGCGGCCGCGTTCCTCCCGCGCCTGGCCGAATCGCTCGCCGCGGCGGGCGTCGAGATCCGGGCCGACCAGCGCGTGCGGGCCCACATCCCTGACGTCGTGCCCGCCACGGACGAGGACTTCGCGACCGAGTTCCTGGCGCCCGTGGTCGCCATCGGGATGGTCGACGACGTCGGGGACGCCATCGCGCACATCGCCCGCTACAACTCGGGGCACTCGGAGGCGATCGTGACCGCGGACGTGGCGACGGCGGACCGCTTCGTGGCGGAGGTGGACGGGGCGGCGGTGTTGGTGAACACGTCGACGAGGTTCGTCGACGGCGAGGAGCTCGGGCTCGGCGCGGAGGTGGGCATCTCCACCCAGAAGCTGCACGCGCGCGGCCCGATGGGAGTGAAGGAGTTGACGACGTTGAAGTGGGTCGTACGGGGCGACGGGCAGGTGCGCACGTGAGCGAGACGACGAACGGCCGCCTGGGGCTGCCGGAGACCGGGCCCCCCCGGTTCGAGTCCCTCGACGTCGTGCGGGGCGGCCTGAGCAAGGTCGGCTACCTGGCCGACGAGTCGATCAGCGGCGTCGTCTACCTGGCCGACCGGCTGGGCAAGCCGGTGCTGGTCGAGGGGCCGGCGGGCACCGGCAAGACGCAGCTCGCCAAGTCGGTGGCCGAGCTGACCGGTGCCCGGCTCATCCGCCTGCAGTGCTACGAGGGCCTCGACGAGTCCAAGGCGCTCTACGAATGGAACTACCGCAAGCAGTTGCTGCGCATCCAGGCGGGGGAGCACGGCAAGGGAGAGACCGAGGGCCCGAGCTGGCACGAGCTCGAGGAGGACATCTTCTCGGAGGAGTTCCTCCTGACCCGCCCACTGCTCGAGGCCATCCGGGCCACGGACCCGGTGGTGCTCCTGGTCGACGAGGTGGACCGCGTGGAGCTCGAGACCGAGGCGCTGCTGCTCGAGATCCTCTCGGAGTACCAGGTGTCCATCCCCGAGCTCGGGACGGTGCGGGCGTCGCAGTTGCCCATGGTGTTCCTGACGTCCAACAACACCCGCGAACTGTCCGAGGCGCTCAAGCGGCGCTGCCTGTACCTGCACATCGACTACCCCGACCTCGAGCGCGAACGCGAGATCGTGCGGGCCAAGGTGCCGGGCATCAGCGAGGAGCTCGCCGACCAGGTGGCACGCATCGTGCGCTCGCTGCGCACGCTCGAGCTGCGCAAGGCACCGTCGGTGTCCGAGACGCTCGACTGGGCGCGCACCCTGGTACTGCTCGGCGTGCAGACGATCGACGCCGCGGAGGCGAAGGACACCCTGAACATCCTGTTGAAGTACCAAGCCGACATCGAGCGGGCGACCAAAGAGCTCTTGTCGGCGTCGTCGAACTGAGCGGCCGGCCGCCGTGCTCGACCTCCTCTCCGGCTTCGTCACCGAGCTGCGGCGTTCCGGGCTGCCCGTCTCGCTGACCGAGCACCTCGATGCGGCCGAGGCCGTCCAGCACATCCCCCTCGAGGACCGCGAGGGCCTGAAGTACGCGCTCGCCGCCACGCTCGTGAAGAGCTCGTCGCACTGGCGCGCCTTCGAGACGGCCTTCGAAGTGTTCTTCGCGGTGCGCCCCGGCGGCGGCGCCGGCGAGGAGGGCGACGAGCTCGGCGAAGGCGAGAGCGACACCGAGAGCGAAGGGGCGCCGGGCGACCAGGGGCGCATGCCGGGCCAGGGCCGCTCGTGGAAGGGCGGGGGCGGCGGCGAGGGTATGACGCCCGAGGAGCTGGCCGAGCTGCTGTTCAAGTCTCTGATGTCGGCGGACGCCGCCATGATGAACGTCGTCGCCCGCAACGCCGTCGACCGCTACGCCGGCATGGAGCCGGGCCGCCCCGTCGGCGGCACGTACTACCTGTACCGGACGCTGCGGAACCTAGACCTGGACGCGGTGCTCGAGCGCCTCATGCAGCAGGCGCAGGCCGGCGCGGCCGGCGGCGCGCTGACGGACTTGGAAGAGCGCCTGGCCGCCGACGAGTACAAGGCGCGCATCGACAAGTTCCGCCGCGCCGTCGAGACCGAGATCCGCCGCCGCTTGGTCGAGGACCGCGGCGCCGAGGCGCTGGCGCGTTCGGTGCGCAAGCCCTTGCCCGAGGACATCGACGTGATGCACGCGACCCGCGACGAGCTGGCCATGCTGCACCGGGTCCTCCAGCCGCTCTCACGGAAGCTCGCCGTGCGCCTGGCGCGCAAGCGCCGCCACGGCCGCAAGGGGCCACTCGACTTCCGCGCCACCATGCGCCGCTCGCTCTCGACGGGCGGCGTGCCGGTCGAGCCGCGGTTCCGCCACCCGCGGCCGGCCAAGCCGGAGATCTTCGTGATCGCGGACATCTCGGGGTCGGTCGCGAGCTTCGCCCGCTTCACCCTGCACCTGGTGTACGCGATCTCGTCGCAGTTCTCCAAGGTGCGCTCGTTCGTCTTCGTCGACGGCATCGACGAGGTGACGCGGTTCTTCGAGGGCGTGGTCGACCCCGCCGAGGCGGTGGCGCGCATCAACACCGAGGCGGACGTGATCTGGGTGGACGGCCACTCCGACTACGGCCACGCATTCACCGAGTTCGAGCGACGCTGGGGCGACCAGGTGACGTCGCGCTCGTCGGTCATGATCCTGGGCGACGCGCGCAACAACTACCACGCGTCCCAATCGTGGGTCCTCGAGGACCTCCAGGCGCGGGCCCGCCGCGTCTACTGGCTCAACCCCGAGCCGCGCGACTACTGGGGCTCGGGCGACTCCATCGTCGGCGAGTACGCCGCCCACTGCGACGACGTCGTCGAGTGCCGCACGCTGCGCCAGCTCGAGAAGTTCGTCGGCAACCTGGCGTGAGCGAGCCGGCGGCCGAGGACCCCGGTTCGGAGGACGGGGCCACCGGTGTCCTGCGGGTCTTCCCGCCCGTGCCCGGCGCGACGCGGATCGTGCTGGTCCGCCACGGTGAGGCCGAGTGCAACCTCAACCGCGTCGTCGGCGGGGTGAAGGGTTGTACCGGGCTGACGCCGCTCGGCCGGCGCCAGGTCGCCGACCTGGCCGACCGCCTCTACGAGTCGGGCGAACTGCGCGACGCGACGACGCTCTACTCGTCGGTCCTGCCCCGTGCGATCGAGACCGCCGAGCGCCTGCGGCCCGTGGTCGGTCCGGGCCCCGCTGCGCTGGGACCCGTCGTCCAGGACTGCGACCTGTGCGAGCTGCACCCGGGGGAGAGCGACGGGATGTCGTGGAACGACGTGGTCGAACAGTTCGGCGTGCCCGACTGG
>DATMMN010000160.1:0-2980 GCA_035569675.1 Acidimicrobiales bacterium
AGTTGCTCGGTGACCCCCAACGCCCGTCCGGCCGGGAGGATGGTGATCTTGGCCACCGGGTCGGCGTGAGCGGAGAGGAGCGCGACGAGGGCATGTCCGGCCTCGTGCACCGCGACCGAGTGCTTCTCTTCGGGGAGCAAGGCGTTGGATGCGTCGCGGCGACCGAGGATGATGCGGTCCCGGGCCTCGTCGATGTCGCGCGCAAAGATGACGTCACGACCGTCGCGGACGGCCACGATCGCCGCCTCGTTGATCAGGTTGGCGAGGTCGGCTCCCGAGAAGCCAGGGGTAGCCCGGGCCACTGCATCGAAGTCCACGTCGTCGCTCAGGTGCTTGCTCGTCGCGTGGACCGCCAGAATGGCCGACCGTTCGGCCTGGTTCGGCAGAGGGATCTCGACCTCCCGGTCGAAGCGACCAGGTCGAAGGAGGGCGGGATCGAGTACCTCGGGACGGTTGGTGGCCGCCATGACCACGACTCCGGTGGTCGGATCGAACCCGTCCATTTCGGCCAGGAGCTGGTTGAGCGTCTGTTCCCTTTCGTCGTTCGAGACGATGGACCCGCCGCGGCGTTGGCCGATGGCGTCGATCTCGTCGATGAAGATGATGGAGGGGGCCCGCTTGCGTGCGTCGGCGAACAGGTCGCGCACCCGTGATGCCCCCACGCCGACGAACAACTCCACGAAGCTCGAGCCGGTCAGCGCCAGGAACGGGACCCCGGCCTCGCCGGCAACCGCGCGGGCCATGAGCGTCTTGCCGGTCCCGGGAGGTCCCACCATGAGGACACCCCTGGGGCCGATCGCCCCCGCGGCCGCATAGCGCTCGGGGTGGCTCAAGAAGTCGACGACCTCGGTGACCTCACGCTTCGCCCCCTCGTAGCCCGCGATGTCGGTGAACCGGGTGGTCGGCCTGTCCTCGTCGTAGACCTTGGCCCTCGATCCGCCGAAGCCCATGATCCCCCCCGCCAGTTGTCGGGAGCTCCTTCTCCCGATCCATATGAAGAAGGCAATGAACAGCAGGAGCGGCAGGAAGGAGAGGAGATCGGCGAGGAGCGCCGAACCCTGACCGGTGCCCGTGATGTCGACACCGTGGGCCTTGAGGGTCGGCGCCAGCCGGAAGTCGTTGATGGCGGTCGGGATCTGGCTCGTGTAGTTGTCGCCGCCTTTGAGTGTGCCGGTGATGGCTCCGCTGGGATTGACGGACGCCGTGCGCACGTCCCCTGCCTGCACCTGCGACAAGAACTTCGAATAGCTGAAGTTCTTGGTGGGGGTACTCGAGGTGTGCACGAGCGACAGCAGCAGGAGCGTGATGAGAAAGCCGATGGGCAAGAGCCACATCCGCCAACGTGGGGGAGGCGTCGGGGCCGGTGGCCGCGGCGGGTCGTTGGGCTCCCCCGGCTTGGCGCTCCCCGTGGGGTGGCGCGCCCTCAGGGTCACGGATCCTCTTTAGGGCTCATTGTGGGGCCGACTCTAATAACCGGTGGCGGATCTGCTCCCCAGCAATGTCGTCGCCATCAGGATCCGAGGCCAACGGTGGTGCCCAGACCCGGCCGCGTTTCGACGCGCAGCGGAGGCGGTCTTGTGCCCTACCCGTTCAGCGGCTCAGCCGCTCGGTGCGAGGGCTACGACTCGGGCTGGTCGCTGGGCGCATGCGCGACCAGCGCGGCCTCGCCCGGACGGGGCAGGGGGCCAAGCTCGAGGGCGGCCGTGTCGCCCTCGATGTAGCGGCTGGTGTCGACACCGTCGCCGGCGTCGGCCATCTCGTCCATGCCGATGGGGCCCTCGGGCTTGCCGGCCAGGAACTGCTTGATGATCGGGTTGTCCGTTGCGACCATGTCGGCCTTGCTCGCGAACTTCACCAGGTTCGAACGAAACAGCACGCCCATGTAGTCCGCGGTGCGCATGACTGACTCGATGTTGTGCGTGATGATGAAGAAGGTCGCGCCCGTCTCCTTCTGTGCGGTGACGACGAGCTCGTCGAGATAGGCGACGCGCACCGGGTCGAGCCCCGAGTCCGGCTCGTCGAAGAGCACGATCTCGGGCTCGGTCACCATGGCGCGGGCGAGGCCGGCGCGCTTCTTCATGCCGCCAGACACCTCACCGGGGAGCTTCTTCAGATGGTCCATGAGGCCGACGAGCTCGGCGTTGCGGTGGACGAGCTCGCGGATCTCCGCCTCGTTCTTGCGCGTGTGCTCGCGGAGCGGGAACGCAATGTTGTCGTAGAGGTTCATGGAGCCGAACAGCGCGCCGTCCTGGAAGAGCACGCCGAACTTCTTGCGCACCTCGTAGAGCCGCTTCTCGCGCAGGCCCACGATCTGGTCCCCGTCGACCCAGATCTCGCCGCGTTCGGGCTTGAGCAGGCCCAGGATGTTCTTGAGGAGCACCGACTTCCCGGTACCCGAGGGGCCGAGGATCGAGGTGATCCGGCCCTTGGGCACGTCGAACGTGATGTCCTCGAGCACGGTGTGCGAGCCAAACGACTTCGTCACCCCGCGCAGGGAGATGATCGGCTCGCCCGGGGCGATCCAGGGGGCGACAGCGTCGGTCTCGGCGGTTTCGCCGCGCCGGACGGCTGCCTGCTGCTCGGTGTCCATACCAAGAGAACCTATGCCCAGGCCGAGCCTTGCGCCCACGCCGGCGTGGGCGTGACCGCGCTCAGAAGGGGTTGTCAGCCGCCGAGCAGGCCGCCGACGGTGTCGCCCAGGCCGCCCGTCAGCCCGCCGACGGTGTCGCCGAGGCCGCCGACGAGGCCACTCACGGGGTTGGTCGTCGTGGTGGTCGACGGGGTGTTCGACGGGGTGTTGCCCGAGCCCGAACCGCCGGACCCGGTGCCGAGCAGGCCCCCGAGACCACCGAGCGTGTTGGTCAGGCCGTTCACGGTGTTGCTGAGGCCGTTGGTCACGCCGCCCACTGTGTTGCCGAGGCCGTTGGTCACGCCGCCCACTGTGTTGCCGAGGCCGTTCGTCACGCCGTTCACCGTGTTG
>DATMMN010000161.1:0-20123 GCA_035569675.1 Acidimicrobiales bacterium
CGCTCGGCGACCACCTGGGGGCCGGCGCGGCGACCGAGCTGCCCGCGGCCGGGCCGGTCGAGTTGCGCGTCGTGCCCGGACCGCACGCGGAGCGCTTCGACAAGGGCGTGCTCGAGCGCGTCGCCGCGACCTCGTTCCGCGCCGGCAACGACAGCAACCGGGTGGGACTGCGCCTGCGCGCCGAGCAGGTCGTGGACTGGGGGACGGCGAGCGGCGAGCTCGACTCGCAACCGATGGCGACGGGTGCGGTGCAGCTCCCGCCCGGCGGAGAACCCATCGTGCTCGGGCCGGACCACGCCACGCTCGGGGGCTATCCGGTGCCCGTGGTGGTCATCGCAGCCGACCACGGGCTGCTCGGCCAGTGCAGTCCGGGCACGGCGATCCGGCTCGTCCCGGTCGGCCTCGAGGAGGCCGAGGCGGCGTTCGGCGCCCAACGGCGCATGCTGGCCGGGGCCGTCGAGGGGCACTACCCGCTCGCGGCCGGGTGATCAGACGAGGAGCTTGACGGCCGTGCCGACGCCGATCACGACGACGACCGCCCGCAGCGCGGGCACGGGCAGCACCAGCGCCAGGCGGGCGCCGAGGTAGCCACCGATGAGCGCGCCGAGCGCCAGCCAGCCCACCGCGGCCCACACCAGGCCGCCGTGGATGATGAACACGACGGCGGCCACGCCGTTCACCACCATGGAGAGGATGGCGCGCATCCCGTTCGTGTGGGCGAGCGTGACGGGCAGGGCCAGGCCGAGGACGGCGAGGAACATGACCCCCATGGCGGCGCCGAAGTAGCCGCCGTAGACCGAGGCGCCGAACACCCCGACGACGAGCAGGACGGGCCGGACACGCGGATGGGCCGAGTCCTTGTCGAGGGCGCGCCGCAGCAGAGGCTGGACGCCGAACAGCAAGGCGGCTCCGAGCACGAGCCAGGGCACCACGTCGTCGAAGGTTCCGGGCGAGGTCGTGAGCAAGAGCAGCGCGCCGGCGATCCCGCCGGCCAGGGCCACGGGGGCGAGGCGGACGAGGCGCTGGGCCTGGTCGCCGATCTCGCGGCGGAAGGCGGTGGCCGAGCCCAGGTAGCTGGGCCAGATGCCGATCGTGTTGGTGATGTTGGCCGTGAGCGCCGGGTAGCCCAGCGCCAGGAGGAGGGGGAACGTGATCAGGCTGGCGCCGCCGGCCACCCCGTTGAAGATGCCGCCGACGACCCCTCCGAGCAGGATCAAGAGGGCGTGCGAAGCAGGCATGCCGCGCCAGAGTACGGGACATCCGGCGTTTCTCGGGTGTGCCTAGGCGGATGTGGTGCACGGCATCGGCTGACAACTGGGGTTTAGACCCCGAAATTGTTCGCGGCGGGGCGAAAGGTTTGCTCCGATACCCCGTTTCATTGGCAAAGAACGGAGGGTCAGCGCGCATATGCGCTGGCGGTAAGGGGTAGAGCAATGAAGGGTCGCATGCGGGTCGCTGCGGTGGGCCTGGTCGTCATGACCGTGCTGACCGCACTGACCTCGACCGCGGGAGGGGCGACGACCGTCACCCAGTGGAACGTCACTGGGAACGGAGGATTCGTGTCCCTCGATCTGCTGAACGCACTCCAGTTGGCCGGCGGCGGCTCCGAAGCGGACGCCGGCAGCGGGCCGGTCGCCGAGGCCGAGGGCACGGGCCTGTGCGCGGACACTGCCGTCACGACGAACCCGTGCCCGACCACCGCAACGTCGGACATGTCGGGCAACGCCCTGCACTCCACCCAGGAAGCGGTCGCGCACGGCTCGAGCGTGACAGCCACGCCGACCGGTGCGAGCGGGTGCACCATCCCGCTCAACGCCGGGATCATCAACGTCGACGTCTCCTGCGGAACGGCCTCGGCCTCCGAGGACGCCAGCGGCAACCCGACCGCGACAGGCACCGGGAGCCTGGCCAACGTGTCGGTCAGCCTGAGCCTGTCCAACGTGCTGCAGAACTTCTTCAACATGCCCGGGCTGTCCTCGCTGTCGGGGGTCTGCTCGGGCGTCACGGCGGCCAACACCACCGGCGGCTCGAACACCTCGGGCCTCGACAGCACACTCCAGGGTCTCCTGGGTTCGGCGAACAGCCTGCTCGGGGGTGTCCCGCTCGTCGGCAGCAGCGTGGCGGCGGGCAGCGACACAACCGGTACGTGCTCGATCATCGGCGGCCTGCTGAACTCGCTGAGCGGCAGCAGCTCGGGGGCCGGGCTCGGCGTCCTGACAGGGATCCTCAACCAGCTGCTCGGCCTGGCCGGCGGCAACGGCGCGGCGATCGCGCCGCTGACCATCAACGTGGGTGGGTCGACCACCTCGGTCAGCACCAACGGCAACGTGGTCACCGACTCGACCGAACAGCGTGCGGTCGACGTCAACCTCTTCGGCCTGGCCGACCTCCAGGTCGCCCCGACCACCGCCTCGGTCTCGCTCGACCGCAGCACCGGCGTCGTGACGCCCAGCTGCAACGCGGGCGTCCTTTCCTACTCGGTCGGCGCCGGGGCGCAGCAGTTCGTCAACCTCGCTGCGCTCACGGGACCGCTGAACAACCTCCTCGGACAGCTCAGCACGACCCTGGACCAGCTGACCGCCGCGCTGTCCTCGCTGATCGGCGACCTGATCAGCTACAAGACGCCGGGCAACCTGTTGAACTGCCAGGTCTCGAGCCCCGGCTCGAAGGCGAGCGCCAACGTCGGCGTGCTGAACGTCGGCCTCCTCACCGGGCTCATGGGCGGCATCGGCGTCAACGTGGGCGACGTCAGCGTTTCGGGCAACGCCACCACCGCCACAGCGGCGGTGACCGCCGCCCAGACCACGCCGGCCGCCCCGGCGGCGCCGGCTGCGGCGCCGGCCACCGCCCCGGCCGTGGTGCCCAATGTCACCACCGTGCACACGGGCGAGTTCTGGTCCGGCACCCTGCCGATCATCCTCCTGGCTGGGATGGCCCTCGCGGGCGCCCTGCTCATCGGCCGTCGTCGCATCCTCACGGCCGCACGTTCGATCAACCCCCTCACCCGTCGCAGGGGCAGCCAGTGAGGCGCCCCAACCGACCCGTTTCCTCGGGTCGCGCGACGGACCGCCACCGGGCCCGGCTCTCGGGACCTCCTCCGTTCCCCCTCCGGTCTCGGGGGCCGGCCCGGCGGCAGCCTTTGGGAACAACCACCGCCAGGGACCACTAGGCGGCACGATCCAGCAGCCGGGGTGATCCGCACGCCCGGCTGACTGCAGGAAACAGCGGAGACAGAAGAACAGATCTCTCGGAGGGTCTGGAGGGAGAAGCAGATGCAGCGGGAACCGGTGCTGCGAGCTGCTCGGAACGGGAAGGCGGATTCCCGTTCCGAGCAGAAGCAGCCGGACACGACACGAGCGCCGCGCCCATGACGGCCATCAAAGACGTGCGGCGCATGGGGGTCACCCTCCTCGGCGTCATGCTGCTGTTCACCGCGATCTTCGGCGCCACGTACGCGCTCTCGCATCAGCTGCACCAGGACCACGCCGGCAACGTCCTCCTCGCGAGCCAGAAGGCGAACGCCGAGAAGGTCCAGCAGCAGAGCCACGGAGCCGCCTGCACCGTCTCGGGGGTCAAGCAGGGGCAGCTCTCCGGCATCTTGTCGATCCCGGCCATCCACCTGCAGGCGCCGGTCGAAGAGGGCACCGAGGACCAGGAACTCAACGTGGCCGTCGGGCACGCCCCGGCGTCGGTCTGGCCGGGCCTGGCGGGCACCTCGGTCTTCCTCGCCCACGACGTGAGCTACTTCGTGCACCTCAACGCGCTCAAGCCGGGCGACGTGATCACCTACTCGACCGCCTGCAACACCTGGAAGTACCAGGTGAGCGACCAACAGGTCGTCGCGGCCGGGTCGAGCGTCCCGAACACGACCAGCGCCACGATGGTGCTCGACACATGCTGGCCGCCCAACGCCCTCTTCTTCACCTCGCAACGCCTGCTCATCCACGCCGCGGAGGTCGGCACGGCGACGAAGGGCGGGAGCCTCGACCCGAGCAAGGAGTTCGTCAACACGGTCCAGTCGACCAACTACACGACGTCGGCACCGCCGCAGCTCCAAGCCCAGGGCCTGTCGCTCGACCAGAACTACGCGCCGATGGGGACGATGAGCCTCGTCAACGCGTCGGTGGGCTTCGCCCAGTCGCCCGGGCCCCTGTCCCTCGAAGCCGCCGCACTCGAGACCTACTTCGGTGGGCTCCATGCGGCGAACCAGCAGAACGCCGGGTTCTGGAGCGCGCTGGCGCCCGGCGTGGCCATGCCCGCCCAGCTCAGCGGGGCCTCCGTCAGCGACCACCTGTCGTCGCTCGACGTGGCGATCGACTCGCTCAACGGAGTCCCAAATCAGGTCGTGCTGCGCGAGACGGTGCGCCTTTCGGGCGGCCCGGATCCCGGGCAGTACGCCGAGACGGTCGTTCTCCCTGTTCACAAGGGTGTCGTGACGATCGGCAGCTGGACCCTGGGCTGAGCGGGGCACCGGGGCCGGGCCGGGCTCAGGACCGCAAGAGCCGCTGGTCATCCCCGTTTCCAGGTTGAGAAACCGGGAGAGGAACCTTGGAGGAGGAACGGATTCCCATGAGCTTCGACGAGATGTACGACGACATGCTCCACGACGAGTTCAGCTCTCGTGGCAAGCACCAGGCCACGGCGGTCACGGCGGAACCCGAGCTCGCGGAGAGCTCGTCGCGGGGACGGCACGCGGCGGCCGACGAGCCGGAGGCCGTGGAGGGGCCCCGCGGTTTCCAGCGCTACAAGACGGCGGCTCTCGTCGGCGCCGGCGGTATGGCCTGCGCGGCGGCCGGGGCCTTCCTCGGCGGACTGGGCGGCTACTTCGCGATCTCGCCTGCGGCGGCCCACGCACTGGCCGCGCCCACGATCACCCAGGACCTCCCGCTGGCCCAGGCGGTCAGCCACGGGAGCCACTCGTCTTCGGGCGCCAAGGGGACGTCCGCCGTGATGGCGGCCGAGTTCTCCAAGGTGTTCGGGTCGCTGACCCAGGGCATCGCCCCGTTCGCGTCGCTGACCTCGGAGCCCTTCGGGAACCTCCCCCTCGGCGGCCTGCCCGGGCGGGGTGGCGGCACCGGAACGGGTGGCGGCGGCATCGGTAACGGCACCGTGGGCGGCGGTGGTGGTGGTGGCGGCGGCGGTGTGACCGGCTGCACTTCCGGCTCGAGCGGCCTCGACCTCACCTGCATCCTGTCGGGCCTGACCGGGGTGCTGGGCAATCTCGGCTCGCTCACCGGTAGCAACCCGGGCTCCATGCTCAACGGCCTCGTGCCCACCCTCACCGGCGTGGTGACCGACGTGACCGGCACGCTGCAGAACCTGACCTCGCTGCTGCCGATCGCCTCGCTGCCGCTTCCGACCGGCGGCATCCCCACGACGGTCCTCGCCGGTTCCGGCGGCGGCCCGGTGACCGGTGTTCCGTCCACCACGGGTGGCGGCACGTCCTTGAACCCGGTCGTGAGCGCGCTGGCCCCGGTGCTGAACACCGTGGGGTCCGTGACGAGCGGCCTCGGCTCGACGGGGCCGTCGATCCCCTCGCTCCCGTTGCCCACGACGACCGGCACGACGCTGCCGAGCCTGCCGCTGAGCACCCCTTCGGGAACGCCCACCAGCACGCCGAGCGGCGGCTCCTCGGGCGGCGGCTCGACCACGGTCAACGTGCCGGTCCCGGTGTCGGTGCCGGTCAACACGCCGACCATCTCCATCGGCGGCTTGTCCGTCGGGGTCAGCGGTTCGGGCTCGACGTCGGGCCTCACGCTCACGCTCCCCTGAGCCCGCCCGCCGATTAGGGTCCCGCCCGGCCGGGCGCGCCATTCGGGCGCGTGCCGGAGCACTCCGGAGGAGGTCCGAGTCTGATGGTCCGGCTGACTTGCCTACTGCGGCGCAAGCAGGGTGTCACGCCCGCAGAGTTCCACGCGCACTGGCGCGACGTCCATGGGCCGTTGATCGCGCGGAGCGCGGCCGGCCGTCACGTCGTGCGCTACGAGCAACACCCGCGCCCGCTCGACGACTACGCCGGCGACGACGATCCCGGCTTCGACGGGGTGACGGTGCAGTGGTTCGAGAGCATGGACGCCTACCGGGCGCACATGGCCGAGCCGGACTTCCCCGAGATCTGGACCGACATCGACAAGTTCCTCGACACCGGCCAGCTGCATTTCGTCGTCACCGAACACCCGCGCGTGGTCATGGGCGACGACGCGGCCTCATTCCCGCTGGCCTGACGGCCTGACGGCCTGCGGGCCGCTGTGCCCGGGAAGGACGCCGCCGGCGGCCGGGTGACCGGCGCCGTGCCCCGCGTCGGCCGGCGCGGTCGCTGCTTCCGTGGGCGCGGCGTCCGGCGCCGGGCTGGGTACGGCGCGCAGGGTGCGCCGCACGGGCGGCAGTGCCGCCTCGGCCTCGGCGCGTGTGTTCTCCATCAGATCCTCGAGGTCGCGCCACGCCCGCCCGCCCACGCGGGACGCGTGTTTCGGGAGCCGGCGCAGGTAGCGGTTGACGTCGCGCCGGTGGCGCTCGGCGACGCCACCCATGACGAAAACGGTGGCCGCGGGCAAGGCGGTGTCACCGGTGGCCATCTCGGCCAGACGCAGTGACGCCACCTCCGCGTCCTGCATGAGCCCGAGTTCGTCCTGCACCGCGGTCAGCTGGCGGACATAGCGCGCCGTTTGTCCCTCGTAGACCTCTGACGCGAACTCGAGGGAGTAGCGGAGTCGCTTGCAGCGGATGCGCAGGCGGTGGAAGTCGGCCACGACGCCGGTGCGCCTCGCCTTCTTGGCCGCCTTGGCCACCTTGTCGTGGCGCGCCACCACGAGCTCGGGCAGTCCGATGACGGCCGGAGTCCGCGTGGCAACCGAACGCCGGGCCGGGCCTTGCTGTGCCATGGCGGCGAGACCCTTCGCCAACCGCTCCCAACGCATGGAGTCCAGCCCGCCGAGCAGCGCCGTCCGGGCCGCCTCGCGCTCGCTCTGGAGCAATTCCGAAAGGTCGGCGAGCGGGTCGTGGCCGTCGTCGTTCGCGGACACGTCGGTGCGCCACGTGGCGGTCTCCTCGTCCATGTCGGCCAGGCCGGCGAGTTGGACATCGAGGTCACGGACGGAGCCGAGCAGCCGGCCGAGCCATCCGAGCTCCTCGTGGAAGACCTGGGCCCGCACGGGCAGCACGCCGGCGAAGAGCGACAGCGCGGCACGAAGGCGCCGGGTCGCGACGCGCATGTCGTGCAACTCTTCGGGGTCCTCGCCCAGCCGCGTTCCCGGCTCCTTGGCGCGCAGGACGGCCAGCTGGCGCCGCACCACCGCGAACGCGAGCTCGCCCATCGTCGAGGCCGGGGTGACGGCGGTAGGGCCGAGTTCGGGTGAACCCGGAATCTCCACACCGACGGCCAGCAGGCCCGCTTCGAACTTGGAGAGGTGCGCGGGCTGCAACCCGCACGAGGCGCGCAGTTGCCGCACGATCGGTTCGAGGGCCTCGATCCATTCGGGCTGCACCTCGACCTCGACGCGCCGCAACTGCATGGGCCGCTGTCCACCGCCCACGACGATGACCGTGTCGTCGAGCGCCACCTCGGCGACGTCGACACCGCCGACGCGCAACGCGAAGGGCCGGCGGCGGGTACGGACCTGGAGCACCTCGCGCAGCGGCCGCGTGCCCGCGACGGCGCGCAGGCGACGGCCGACGGGACCCTCAGGCCCGAGGTCGCCGACGCCGCCGGGTGGCATGACCTCGGTCACTTCGAGCCGCTGGCGCAGGCCATCCCCCTGCGCCGGGTGCATGTCCTTCATGGTGACTTCGACATGGCGTCCGCGGTGGCGGGTACGCGTGACGAATCCGGCGCGCGCCACGCGCCAGTCGTCGGTGTCGAGATAGGAGTCCACAAGTCGCCGGGGCGTCTGCGCGAGCGCGGTCACCGTGCCGCCGCCGTCGGTCTCGACGGCAAGCGTCGGGAGGGTGGCGAGCCAGCGTTCCACTGGCCGCAGGTCGAGGGCGTCGAACTGCCACTCGACTTCGACGGGATCGGCCTGGCCCGATGTCCCTTCGACCCTGGTCTCCGGCATTCGGAACAGGCTAGTGCGGGACCCCAAGACGGCTCCCCGACGCGATCGAATGCCGCGAATTCCACGCACGGTCCCGGTAGTCTGCGCATGCGTGGCGCGACGAGCGATGACCGCTGAGCTCCCTTCCCCAACTGAGGTCGTACAGGCGGCCGGCGGTCTCGTCGTCCGGCGCCACCAAGGAGCGCTCGAGATCGCCGTGGTGCACCGGCCGCTCCACCAGGACTGGTCCTTCCCCAAGGGCAAGCTCGAGGAGGGTGAGACCTTCGAATCGGCCGCTCTCCGTGAGGTTGAAGAAGAGACCGGCATGGCCTGCCGCCTGCTCCGGTTCATCGGCCATACCGAGTACGTCGACCGGAAGGGACGCCCGAAGGCCGTGGCCTACTGGGTCATGGCGGCCCAGTCGGGATCCTTCGCCCCGAACGCCGAGGTAGACGAAATGCGCTGGGTCACCCTCGACGTGGCCTCCCGCCTGCTGTCCTATCCCAGGGACCGGGAGTTGGCGGCCGTTCTCATGGCGGCTGACCAGGTAGAACCCTTGGTCTGACTGGGACTCAGGTTTTTCTGAAATTTTGTGTTTGGCGGCCTAGCAATCGGGGAATAATGGTGCTTAGCGATCTACCGCCTGATCGCACTGCCGGCGTGCGTGCCCCAGTCGAGAGCTCCAGGACCTATCGCCAAGGGCCCTGCGACAGCGCTTTGACGTCAATCGACTGGGGCACCGTCGGCGCTTTTTGTTTCGCGTAAGACCTCTGTTTTCGCTGCTCAAGAAACGCGCGTCGTCAACCCGGGCAAGGAGCCTCAGCAGACCAGCACCGCTGCCCCCGTGACCCGGTCGTGGGCCAGGTCGCGCAGCGCTTCGTCAGCGCGGTCCATCGGATAGGGCGAGGTCGTGACGCGCACTCCGATCCGCGCCGCCTCGGTCAAGAACTCCTCGCCGTCGCGTCGGGTGTTCGCCGTCACGCTCTGGAGCGTCCGCTCCTCGAAGAGGTGGTGCTGATAGTCGAGGGCGGGTACGTCGCTCAGGTGAATTCCTGCGATGGCCAAGGTGCCGCCGCGGTCGAGCGCCGCAAGCGCCGGCAACACGAGCGCGCCGACGGGCGCGAAAAGGATGGCCGAGTCGAGCGGTTCGGGCGGCATGGCAGTCGCGTCGCGGGTGGCGGCGGCACCCAACTCGAGCGCGAGGGCCTGTGCCTCCTTCGCGCGCGTCATGACGTGGACGCGCGAGCCACGCGCCAGCGCGACCTGTGCGGTGATGTGGGCCGAACCCCCGAATCCGTAGATCCCGAGCCGGCCGCCTTCGGGCAGGTTGGCCCGTCGCAGCGCGCGGTAGCCGATGATCCCCGCACAGAGCAGTGGCGCGGCCTCCTCGTCACCGAAACTCTCGGGCAAGGCGTAGGCGTAGGCCTCGTCGACGATCGCATACTCGGCGTAGCCGCCGTCGACGTCCCAGCCGGTGAAGCGCGGCGCGAGGCAGAGGTTCTCGCGTCCGGTGGTGCAGAAGCGGCACGTCCCGCACGTGTGCGCGAGCCACGGCACGCCCACGCGGTCGCCAAGTCGCCACCGCTGCGCGCCCGGTCCGAGGCGGTCGACGGTGCCGACGATCTCGTGTCCCGGCGTGACCCGGGCACGGTGCACCGGCAGGTCACCCTCGGTCACGTGGAGATCGGTGCGGCAGACGCCGCAGACACGGACGCGCACCCGGACCTCACCCGCCGCAGGTTCGGGGACGTCCTTGTCCACCCGCGCCAGTGGCCCACCGTCGACCGGGCCGGGTCGTTCGATCTCCCACGCCAGCATCGAGGCGGCGCTCATGTGGTGCAGCGTAGGGGCGCGGCACGACGGATTCACCGAGCGGGTACACGTAGCATCGGGCCTGAGAGGAGGCTGCCCATGCCCGCACCGCCGGCACCGAAGGGTGCGCCCGTCTCACCGGATCCTCCCCGGTACCCACGCGAGCTCGAACGCGACGTCGCAGGGGAAGGGCTGCGCTACCACCTGCGGCCCATCCGCCCCGACGACGGCCCGCGGCTGGTCGAGCTGCACGGAAGGCTTTCGCGACGCTCTGTGTACCTTCGCTTCTTCGGCCCGCATCCGACCCTCAGCGACGCTGAGGTCAAGCGATTCACCGAGGTCGACTACGAGGGCCGTTTTGCGCTCGTAGCGACCATCGGGGACGACCTCATCGCCGTGGCCCGCTACGACCGGACGCCAGGCACATCCGAAGCCGAGGTCGCCTTCGTGGTCGACGACAAGTATCAGCACCACGGGCTGGGATCCGGATTGCTCGACGAGCTGGCCGATGCGGCGTTGGCCCGCGGGGTGACCACGTTCACGGCCGAGACGCTGGCCGAGAACCGGACCATGCTCGACGTGTTCCACAACGCCGGTTTCCCCGTGCAATCGGGCATCGAATACGGCACGGTGACGCTGCGCTTCCCGATCGCCTCGACTGCGGCCTCGATCGCCGCCCGTGCGGCGCGACGTCAGTGGACCGGGGCGGCCGAGTGAGCGCCCTCGTGGTGGCCGGCCCCTGTGGGGCGACGGCACACGACGGTGGGCGGCAGCATCCCGAGCGCCAGGCGCGGGTGCTCGCCGTGATGGACGGTGTCGCGGCTCTGGCAAAGGACGACGTCGAGGTCGTGTCGCTCGACGTCGAGGAAGCGCCGCTCGAGGCGCTGACGCGGGTGCACTCGCGGTCCTACCTCGCGGAGCTCGAGGAGTTCTGTGCGAAAGGCGGAGGGCACATCGACGCCGACACCTACGCGCGGGCCGACTCGTGGGTGGCGGCCCGTCTTGCCGCGGGCGCCGGCCTCGTCGCTCTCGACGAGCTGGACCGGAGAGGAGAAGGCGTGGCCTTCGTGCCGGTTCGCCCACCCGGTCACCACGCGCTGGCAGAGCGCGCCATGGGTTTCTGCTTGTTGAACAACGTCGCTGTGGCAGCCGCGTCGCGCACGGCTCGTGGGGAGCGGGTGCTCATCGTGGACTGGGACGTGCACCACGGCAACGGCACGCAGGCGATCTTCTGGGACGATCCCGACGTGCTGTACGTCTCCACCCACCAGCACCCCCTCTATCCGGGCACCGGACGCGCCGACGAGGTCGGCGGGGTGGACGCCGCGGGGCTGACGCTCAACCTTCCGCTCCCGCCCGGCGCGACGGGCGATGTCGTGCGGCATGCGCTCGACGAGGTGGCCCGTCCCACGATCGAGGCGTTCTCGCCCGACTGGGTTCTCGTGTCCTGCGGTTTCGACGCGCACCGCGACGATCCCCTGAGCAATCTGGACCTCGAGAGCGGCGACTTCGCCGAGTTGGCGCGCGTCGTGGCCGAGTTCGCGCCCTCGACCGGGCGGCTCGCGTTGTTCCTCGAGGGCGGGTACGACCTCGACGCCCTGCGGGCCTCGGTCGAAGCAACGTTGGGCTCGCTCGTCGGCCGGGGAGTCGAGGCAGCCCGGCGGACCAGCCAGGGCGGCCCCGGCCTGGCCCAGCTCCGAGAAGCCGGCGAGACGAGGCGGCGCGCCGTCGACCGACTCCTCGAGGAGGCGGGCGCGTGACGGTCTTCAGGCCGTGCGATGCACGAGCACGGGGCAGTGCGCATTCGCAGCGCAGTGCTCGCTGACCGAGCCGATCACCATGCCCACGAACTCGCCGTGCCCGCGGTTTCCGACCACGAGCAGATCGGCGGCCTTCGACGCCTCCACGAGGACGGGCGCGGGATGACCCTCCACCACCCGCCCGTCGATGGCAACTTGGGGGTGCGCGGTTCGGAGTGGCGTCAAGGCGGTTTCGAGCGTTCGGTGGATGTCACCCTCCGGATCGAAGTCCTCGGGGACAGGCAAGGCCCAGCCGTAGCTGGAGGGCCACTCCCAGCACATCACAACTTCGACGCTGGCCGACGTGAGCTCGGCCTGCCGGGCCGCCCACGACAGCGCATCGAGCGAGGACGGAGAGCCATCGAAGCCGACGACGATGCGCCCACCCCCGTCGGATTGCGATACCGAAGACATTCCTCTCCTCCTTGTGACCGGGGGTTGCGCCCCGGGCCGCTGGTCGAACCCCACCGACGTTAGGGCCGGCGAGGAGTCGCTCGGCCGTTCGGGGCTGGCCTTTGAGTAGCCCGGCACCCCGATGAAGTGGGAAGATTTCCTGCGTGGCGATCGGCGTGTTCCTCCTGGACGACCATGAGGTGGTCCGCACAGGCCTTCGCGCCCTTCTCGAAGCCTGTGAGGACATCGAGGTCGTGGGCGAGGCCGACACGGTGGCGGAAGCGTTGATCAGCATCCCGGCGGCACAGCCCAACGTCGCGATCCTCGACGTGCGACTACCGGACGGCAGCGGCGTCGAAGTGTGCCGCGAGGTGCGCTCGAACTCACCGGAGATTGCATGCGTGATGTTGACTTCCTACGCGGACGACGAAGCACTCATCGCGTCGATCATGGCGGGCGCAGCCGGCTACGTGCTGAAGCAGGTCGGAAGCCTGGACTTGCTCGACACCATCCGGCGTGCGGGAGCGGGGGAGTCGTTGCTCGATCCGGCGCTGACCGACAGGGTCCTCGAGCGGCTGCGCGAGGGTCCTAAGACCGACCCGCGCCTCGCCAGCCTCACGCCACAGGAACGGAAGATCCTCGACCTCATCGCGGAGGGTTACACCAACCGGCAGATCGCCGAGAACATGTTCCTCGCCGAGAAGACGGTGAAGAATTACGTATCGAACCTGTTGGCGAAGCTGGGTATGGAGAGGCGGACGCAAGCCGCGACCTTTGCGGCGCGGCTCAACGAGCGCTCGACGCAAGACGCCAGGACCGACGCCACCGGGACCTGACCACTCGGCGTCAGCGTGTCAGGGCCCGGGACAAGCTCAGGAGGGTCGTCAACCGGCCACGGTCTTCATGTCGAGGTTGATGCCAATGTCGTTCAAGGCCTGGCGCAGCCGGTCACGCTCGCGTTCGGGCTGTTCGAACCGGCTCGGTCCGCTCTCGATACCTACGACCTCCGCCAGCTCGAGCAGCGCGACGTCGTAGCCGATCTGGAGGGCCAGGACGGCGGGCACGGTGTCGCCGTTGTGTTCCGGCACGCCGAGTTCGAGCTCCTCATGGCAGCGCCGGACCTCTTCGACCGCGTGGTGTCGGCTCGGATCGGGATCTCGAGGCGGCCGCTGTTCGAGCGCGGCGTCAAGCAGTTGCGTGTACATCGACATCGTCCTGTCTGGCTCGATCAGCGTGTGCTGTCGTCGCGGGCGCGCCGCAGAGAGCGGTCGAACACGACGTTCCCGCCGCCCGTTGGGGGGAGCAGGTAGGAAGGGAGAACCGTCGGGTAGAGGTCCCGCCGTCTGCGCAGCCAGCGCCTCGTTCTCTTCACCGTCCCCTCCTCTCGCCGCCACTCGGCTGCGGTGCCGAGCGGTCGTCGTTTTAGGCTGCGAACAGCATGCACTTCCTGGTCGTGGCGCGACAGGGCCAGATGTCACAAGGGTGGCGGCGGGGCGGCGCGTCCGAGAAGCTGGGGGGACGACCAGAGGAGGCGGAGGTGGCGTGGGCCAGGTCCAGAATTGGAAAATGGCGACCGAGGGGGGTGGCCGCCATTCTCCAAGCACCGTTGTCTGGGAAGAGGAGGGTGTCCTCGGAATTGTGCAACCCACGTCCCCCAATTCGGTAGAGCCAAAGGTCATGGATTCCGCGCCAACAGCCCTTTTTCCAGGGCAAATGAGCGTTCGGCCCGATGCGTACGCGACGCGAGGGGGCGTCTCATGAGCAGGGTGCTGCCCGTTGAAGAGGCCGTCGCTCTGTTGCGTCCGGTGGACTCGCTCGGGTTCGGGCTGGGGCCGGCCAACCCCGACACCTTCCTCGCCGCCCTCGGCGTTCGGGACGACTGGCAGGACCTCCAGGTCGGCGGCGCGCTCTGCCTCAATTACTACGAGGTCTTCACCAAACCCGGCGTCTCGTACCGCTGCGGCTTCTTCGGCCCGGCCGAGCGGCTCCTGCACGACGGGGGCTTCCGGGTGGAGCTCGTGCCGGGGGGCTTCCGGCAGTTCGCGCCCATCCTGGCCAGGTTCGCCCCCCGGGTGATGGTGGCCCAGGCCGCCCCGCCCGACGAGGCGGGCAACGTGAATCTGTCCCTCCACCTGGGCGCAACACGGGACGAGCTCCTGCGGGCGGGCCGCGACCCGAAGCGGCTGCTGATCGTCGAGGTGAACTCCAATCTGCCCCGGACGAGGAGCCTGCCGCCGGCCTACGACAACACGATCCCGCTCGAGCTCGTCGACGTCTTGGTCGAGACGGACGCGACGCCGTTCGCGTTGGCGGACGCGCCCACCGAGGAGGTCGACGCCGCGATCGCCGCTACCGCTCTCTCCTACGTCAGGGATGGCTCGACGCTGCAGACGGGCATCGGCGCCATCCCAAACATCGTCGCCACGGAGCTGGCCACGAGCTCGCTCGGAGGATTCGGGATCCACTCCGAGATGTTCACGACCGGACTGATGCGCCTCCACCAGGCGGGGAAGGTGACCAACGACGCCAAGGGCGTCTTCGACGGTGTCTCGGTCACGACGTTCGCGCTCGGAACGGCCGAGCTCTACGAGTGGCTCGACGGCAACGCCGACGTCGCGTTCCTCCCCGTCGAGACGGTGAACGACCCGACTGTCATAGCGAAGAACGCGAAGCTCGTCTCGATCAACGGCGCCTTGTCTGTCGACCTGTACGGCCAGGTCGTGGCCGACAGCATCGACGGCCGACAGATTTCAGGGGTCGGCGGCCACGAAGACTTCGTGGCTGGCGCGGAGTTTCATCTCGACGCCCATTCGCTCATCTGCCTGCGCTCGACCGCCGTGCGCCAGGGCGAGGTGGTGTCGCGGATCGCCGGCCTCCTCCCGGAGGGATCGGTCGTGTCGACACCTCGACACCACACCGGTGTCGTCGACACCGAGTACGGCGCGGCCGAGCTGACAGGCCTCACCGTGCGAGAGCGGGCGCACTCTCTCGTCGACATCGCCCACCCGGACTTCCGCGACGAATTGCGCAAGGTCGCCGACGGGCTGGGCCGGCCCTGAAGCCTGATCAGCCGGGCGACGCTGCCAGGCCGAGCATCCGCCGCAGCTCCGCGTCCGACCACTCCGGCGCGCCTGCCACGAGCTTGTGGATGAAGCCCTTCAGGCGTCGGAAGACGTCGTGGCTGTCCTCCAGCCAGGGCATCAGGATCGGGAAGACGTGGAACATCCCCTCGTACTCCTGCGCCTCGGTCGGCACTCCGGCGGCCCGGAGGCGTTGGACATAGCGGCGGATCGGGTCCCGGAACATCTCGTAGCCGCCCCACGAGACACAAGTGGGCGGGAAGCCGCTCAGATCGGCTGTCAAGGGTGAGACCGACTGGCTCGATGCGTCGGCGCCATGGAGGTAGGCGGCGGTGGGGATGTTCCAGGGCAAGATGTCGCGCTCGGCGTTCTCGGTCACGGACGGCTCGTCAAGGCGCAGGTCGACCTCGGGGGAGAAGAGGATGACGCCTGCGGGCTTCATCCTCGGTGCGACGAGGTCGCGGTCGAGGAGGAGTGTGTTGGCAAGCCCTCCGCCGCCCGAGTCTCCGGCGAGCAGGATCCGTTCGTGCGGGATGCCGAGGTCGGCCAGCGCCGAGAAGACAGCTGACGCGTCCTCCGCCCCGGCCGGATACGGGTATTCGGGGGCGAGCCGGTAGTCGGCCACGAAGACCGCGCATTCCGTCTCCTTGCACACCCGCGAGGTGAAAAAGGCGTACATGTTGGGCGACGTCCCGATGTAGCCGCCCCCGTGGAGGTAAAGGATGACCCCGAGCGGCGGTTGCTGCCGCTGCCGGTAGAGGATCCCGGGCACGCCACCGAGCTCGGTCTGGTGGCACGACACGTCGAGCGAGTGGACGAACGGCGGCATGATGACCTTGCAGATGTCGTCGATCAACAGCTCGACGGAGCGGAACTCGGGAATCCGCAACGCGGACGAGTAGCCCATGAAGGCGCGGATCACCTCGCGCGTGACCGACATCCCGAAGTTCGACAGCGGTGAGGAGGGTCCGGTGAAGGGGTGCCGGAAAGGCACCCGCGCGAGCGCGGTTGCCATCTGCTCGACACCGAGCGCGACGTCGAGTGCGACGACGGGCGCCGCCGCCGTCTGTACCTCCGGTCGATTTCCCATGGCCATACGCATTCCTCCCTTCTGGCCGACGATCGGCCCGTGCCGTTCTGAACATCTTTGCCCGGGACGGCTTCCTGGTCCGATGGTCCGCTCGCGAGCGGCCCGACCATCACTAGCCGAGCGGCTAGCACAGGGAAACCGTTCGAGTACGGTCGCGGACGTGAGTCCGCCCGCCGCCGTCGCCAGGCGCGGCCGTGGCGCGACGTACAGCGCCGCCCAGGTCCGCACGGCAGGTGTGGCCCTCGACTTGTTCGGTGAGCACGGCGTCAGCGGGACTTCGCTGCAGATGATCGCCGACGTCCTCGGGGTGACGAAGGCGGCGGTCTACCACCAGTTCCGGACGAAAGAGGCGATCGTCGTCGCCGCGGTCGACCTCGAGCTCGCCAAGCTGGAGCCCGCCCTCGAAGCGGCCGAGGCGCACCGCGGCGACCCATCCGCGCTGGCGACCCTTCTGGGGCAGGTGATCGACCTCGCCGTCGGTCGTCGACGCTTGGTGAGCCCACTGTTGCACGACCCCGTCATCGTGCGTTTGCTGAGCGAGCACGAGCGATACCAGCACCTCATGGGTCGCTTGTTCGCAGCGCTCCTGGGTGACGAAGCCGATCCGCACGCGCGCGTGCGTGTCGCCATGATCGCGTCGGCGATCGGTGGCGTCGTCACGCATCCACTCGTCGCCGGCATCCCCCGCGCGGAGCTGCGGGGCCAGGTCCTCGAGTTGTCGCTCCAGTTCCTCGACGTCGAGGGCTAGCCGGCGGTCGCCCTACCCGTCTCGGCGTCCCCACCGCTCAGCGGTGCGCGCTGTATCCGCTTTCCTGGGCCTTGACATCGTTGACCAAGTTGCCCAGGGTCAGGTTGATGTCGTTGACGTGGTAACCCCATGTCGGGCCCAGCGCTTCGGTCACCACGGGCCGGCCAGCGACGTCGGCCGTTCCGACGTTGAGCCATGTCGCCGTGCCGGCGTGTTGGCACGACGCCGTGTACAGACCCGGGTAGGTGACCCATGGTGTTGTCAGCGGTGGCGGCGGCGGTGCCGACGTCGCGGACAGGAAGTAGGGCGTGAGCATCGAGGTGCCCCCGGCGATGGAAGCCGGGTTGACGCAGGCCACCTGCACACCCTTCGTTGCGGTCTGCCCGGCTTGGAGACTGACGCCTTGGCCGGGCACGCCGAAGAGTGAGTTCACTGGGGGCTGCACGGGAAAGCTCGAGTATGCGATCACGCACCCCGTCTGGGCCGTCACCGTGCAAAGGGGAATGTGATGGAACGTGGTCCCGACCGTTTTTCCCGTCGGCACGGTCACGTTGCCGCCAGCGAGAATGGCGACGACGGTGCGGGCCAGCAACTTCGGGTTCGGGTCCACCTGGTTGGCTAGAAGCCTGATGAGCATCGCCGCGCCCTGCGAGTGGCCGATGAAGATGATGGGCCGGCCGTGGTTGTCGTGCGCGAGATAGTCATTCCACCCGGACAAGACGCTGTCGTATGCGACGGTGTCCACATCCGGACTCGCGCCGAGGCCGCTGAAAACGGATGCCAAAGTGCGTTGGTGGTACATCGGTGCCCACACCCGGCACACCGATGAGAACCGCGAGACCTGCGCGATGGCCGTATCCACCTCGGCCGGCTGGACCTTGAGGTTCGCATTGGCGGATTTCTCCGTGCTCACCGTCGGATACACGTAGAAGCAGTCGAATTTCGAGGCGGGGTCCCCGTGGCCGTTTTGCACGGTCCGCGGGCCACCGGCCGGCACGACGGTCGCGGTCTGGGGAGCGGTGCAGGGGTCCTCGGCCTGTCCCGGACGGCACAGCCACACCGTTGTGGACGTGCCGCTGCTTCCGGAGGCCCCATTGGCGGGCGATGCCTGGGTCGAGGCGCCCGCCCCGCACCCGGCGGCGAGGAGCAAGACAAGCCCCATGAGCCCCGCCAGACCAAGGTTCAGGACGCGTCGGGGGGAGCCCGACCCGAAAAATAGGCAACTAGGTTGCATAAACCCTAGGATGGCTGTCGGTGCCCCGGAAGTCAACCAGCCAGTACCGATTCGGCGACCTCCTGGCCCTGGCCCGCCAGAGCTGGATCACCCAGATGGCCGGGGGCCTGGCGGCCAAGGGTTACGGCGACTACCGACGCAGCGACGCCGCCGCAGTACGGCTGCTCCAGCGGGGACCCATGTCGATCGGCCGCCTCGGCGCCGCGCTCGGCGTCACGCGTCAGGCGGCGCGCAAGGTCGCAGACGGTCTCGAACGGAGGGGCTTTGCGAGCCTCGCACGGGACGAATTCGACGCGCGGCAGATCATGATCAAGCTGACGTCCGACGGCGAGGCTTACGGCGAGGCGGTGCGCGCGGTGATCGAGAAACTCAACCGCACCGTGACCAGGAAGGTCGAGCCGGCCGATCTCGCGACCGCCGATGCGGTCCTGCGCGCCGTGCTGGCCGACGACCACACCCGACGCCTGGCCGAGTTCCTCGGACCGCCACCGCGCTGACGAGTCAGGCGCAGGGCCGGTGCCGCGTCGTTACGCCACAACCTCGGCACCCGGTACAGCCGCGCCGGGACGGGACGGGTGGAGTATCTCTCCGAGCATTTCGATGCCGTCCAACACTCGCGGGCCGGGTCGTGAGAAGAAGGCGTTGGCGTTGACCGCGACGACGCGGCCGAGGTCGGGGAGATCCGGTCGACCGAGGAAGGAGGACGTCTGCTCGACGGCACCGGCAAGGTCGAAACCGCAGGGGGCGAAGATCGTGACGTCGATCGACTCAGCGCCGATCTCCTCCCACGTCAGGCGGCGCGACGGCGCGCCGAACTCGGCAAGGACGGGTTCGCCACCTGCGCTTTCCACCATTTCGGGCATCCAGTGTCCCCCGTTGAACGGTGGGTCCGCCCATTCGAGGACGAACACCCGTGGCCGTACCAGGCCGGCGACGCGCGTGCGCACGACGTCGAGTCGTTGCCGGAGCCCGGCGACGTATGCCGCGGCGACGTCCTCGGTACCAGTGGCGCGGCCGACCTGGACGACGCACTCGATCACATCGTTCAGGCCCGCCGGATCGAGCGAGACAACCTGGGCGCGGCAGCCGATGACGGCTAGCGCGTCCTCGACTGCACCCGAATCGATGGCGCACACTGCGCACAGGTCCTGGGCCAGGATGACATCGGGCGCGATCGCGCGGATCCTGGCGTCGTCGAGGGTATAGATGGACTCGCCGGCCGCCAGCATGGCGCTTACCTCGGCGTCGATCTCCGCTCCCGTTCGCTCGCATTCCACGTCGAGTGCGGTGCCGGACACGATCGGCACGCTCCGGGCTGCCTCTGGGTGATCGCACTCGAAGCTCACGCCGGCCAACTGGTCGCCAAGTCCGAGGGCAAAGACGATCTCGGTAGCAGATGGAAGCAACGACACGATTTTCATTTGTGCATCATCTCGCAAATCGCTGCCATCCGTCCCGGACCTGCCGGAGGCGACGCTTTCTCGAGCCGGTGGGTCCTGCACTTTGGAATGTCGCCCAATAGTCGTGCGTACGATGACCTCGTGCCGCCGGCAGATGAACCCGCTACCCCAGATCCGGTGTGGGTGGGTGACATCCGTGTGCGCATGCTCGCCGCGGTGGAATCGGCCCGACTCGGCGATGCCGTCCGAGCCGTGTACGGCGAGACGTATCCCGTCCTGTGGGCGTACGACGCTGACGAAGTGGCACGGCGGATCTCGAACGGCCTCCTGATCTCGGCGATCGCCGAAACCAACGACGGCGAGTTGTTGTGTCACTCCGGCCTCGTCCTCGCCCAACCCGACGACGTCGTCGGGCACGCCGGCCAGGCGCTGACGCTGCCGGCGGCCCGAGGCCACCACATCTTCACGACGGTGAAGCGCTACCTCGTCGAGTGGGTGACGGCGCGCGGGCTCGTCGGCATGTACAGCGAAGCCACG
>DATMMN010000162.1:0-13003 GCA_035569675.1 Acidimicrobiales bacterium
GGCCGGAGAGGTCGTGCTGGAACCCCGCACCCAACTCCAGAAGTCCCGCCAGCTTCCCTCGGACGGCGACCTCGCCCGACGTGGGCTGGAGCACCCCGCAGATGCACTTGAGAAGCGTCGACTTGCCCGAACCGTTGCGGCCCAGAATGCCCACGGTCTCGCCCTGTCGCACCGTGAGCGAGACGTCGCTCAGGGCCCAGAAGTCCTCAGTGGTCTTGCGCCGGCCGCCATGAATGATGCGTTCCTTGACCGTGTTGTACTGCCCATGCGCGAGGCGAAAGCGCTTGGACACGTTGCGGACGTCGACCGCGAACTCGCTCACGATCAGAGCTCCTCGGCGAAGTTGCCCTCGAGCCGGCCGAACACCGCCAACGCGATCAGGAACAGGCACACCGCCAGGAACAAGACGGCCACGTCGAGTCCGGCGTACCAGAGCATGCCTTTCTCGGGTAGCACGAGGAATTTGGTCAATTGGCCGTTCACCGTCGCGTAGGTGGTCGGGTGCGCGTAGATGCATCGCTGGAACGACAGGATCAACGGCACCACGGGATTGAGGAAGTAGACCCACGTCAGGCCCTTGGGCCCGAGCTTCTGCCCGATGTTCTGCTGGTACGCATAGACGATCGGGCAAGCCCAGAACCAGGCTGTGAGGACGATCTCGATGAGGTGCTGCGTGTCACGCAGATAGACGTTGATCGCCGAGAGGAGCACCGCTATCGCCGAAGCGAGGACAATTCCTGTAATCAGCGCAAGGATGAGTACAGGCATGTAGGCATAGTCAGGGCCTGAGTGCAGGACGACCAAGAAGATGACCAGCACGATGGACTGGAAGAAGAAGAAGACGCAGGCTGAACCCACCGCCGCGAGGGAGAGGATCTCTCGCGGGAACGAGACCTTCTTCACAATGCCGGCGTTGTTCACGACCACTCCGGTGCCCGTGAGTACGCCCAACGAGAAAAGGTTCCACAGGAGCAGTCCCGCAAAAAGGAAGATCACGAAGTTGGGCATCTTGTTGCCCAGCACGATCTGGAAGACGACGAAGTAGATGGCGAGCGACATGGCCGGCGCCAACATCGACCACAGCAGGCCTAGGACCGAGTTCTTGTACTTGACCTTGATCTCGGTCCGGACGAGATAGATCAGGAGCTCACGGGACAGCCAGATTTCGTGCAGCCGCTGCCACACGCTGATGGTCGGCGTGACGATTCGCGTGTTGTGCCCGTGACGAGCCGAGCGTTCACTCAGCCCTGCCGCTTCCGCCGCCATGGGGGAGCGATCCGCCACTCTCTCTTCAGGGGCTTCCTCGAGTCTCCGGTCGGCGTTCGACGAGGAGGCCGGGACGTCCAGGGCCACGCCTATTTGTTCCCCGCCGCGGTGGATGTCGCCGAACGGTCGATGACGCTATCGATGAAGCCGTACTCCCTCGCCTCTTCCGCCGTGAACCAGCGGTCGCGGTCGGAGTCTGTCTCGATCCGCTCGATCGGCTGCCCGGTGTGGAACGCGATCCTCTCGGCCATCATGCGCTTGAGGTAGATGATCTGCTCAGCCTGGATGGCGATGTCGGCAGCCTGCCCCTGCATAGAGCCCGACGGCTGGTGCATCAGGATGCGCGAGTGCGGCAGGGCGAAACGCTTGCCCGGGGCGCCGGCGCACAGCAGGAACTGGCCCATGCTGGCGGCCAGGCCCACGCAGATGGTGGACACATCCGGCTTGACGTACTGCATGGTGTCGTAGATCGCGAGGCCGTCTGTCACAGATCCGCCGGGCGAGTTGATGTAGACCGAGATGTCCTTCTCGGGGTCCTCGGCCTCCAGGAGGATGAGCTGAGCGCACACGAGATTGGCCGTGACCTGGTCGATCGCGCTCCCGATGAAGACGATCCGCTCCTTGAGGAGCTGCTGGAAGATCCGGCCGGAAGAGTCGAGATCAGCCCCCGCAGCAACGATTTGGGGGGATTCAAATGGGTGGGACATGGCCGCGAGGCTAGTGGCCGGAGCAGGTACACGTAGGCACAGCGCCGTAAGCTCCCAGGTCACCGGTACTCCTGGGACCGCTGCGGGCGTGGCGGAATTGGCAGACGCGCCGGGTTTAGGTCCCGGTCCCCGCAAGGGGGTGGAGGTTCGAGTCCTCTCGCCCGCACCAGACACCACTCTTGGCCCCCGGATTCCTTCAGCGAACGGTCGCGGCCGGAGAGTCGCGCGGCGGTATACGCGCGACGCGAGCGCGGTTCCGCGCGGCTGTATACGCGGGCTCGGGAATCGCGTATACAGCCGGAATTGGAGTGCCCGTTGGAGTGCCCGGTCGCCGCATATACAAGTTGAACGGACCCTCGGGCTCGCCGCGCATATACCGACTCGCGCGACCAACCGGGTTTGCGGCGTATACAGACGCGCGAGAACTTCCCCGCCCATCCGGCGCGGCCCCGCCCACGAAATCACCAGCTTCAGGCGCCCCACCACCGACCGTTCCCCGAAGCAGCCGACACCTCGGTCGCCTAGCTTCCCAAGCGTGCCGCACCTCGTCGCCGCACCTGACAAGTTCCGCGGTACCGCGTCGGCCGCTGAGGCCGCTGCGGCGATGGCCGACGCCGCCCGCCAAGCCGGGTGGACCGCCGACGAGGTCCCGATGTCCGACGGTGGTGAGGGTCTCCTCGAGGCGCTCGGCGGCGATCCCAGGACCACCACGGTCCCCGGTCCCCTCGGGCGCCCCGTCGACGCCGCGTGGCGCATCCGCGACGGTGACGACCCAGCCGGCCCGACCGCCATCGTGGAGATGTCACAAGCCGCCGGCCGCTCGCTGCTCCCCCACCCGCACGGCGACGACCCGGTCCGCGCCGACACGACCGGCGTAGGCCAGCTGCTCCTCGCGGCCCGGGATGCCGGTGCCCGGCGCATCGTCATCGGCTGTGGCGGTTCCGCGACGACCGACGGCGGGCTGGGTGCGGTCGAGGCGGTCGGCTCCCCAGAGGCCCTCCGAGGCGTCGAGTTGGTCGTCGCCTGCGACGTCACGACGGCGTTCACCGACGCCGCCGCTGTCTTCGGCCCGCAGAAAGGGGCCACGCCTCAACAGGTCGAGCTCCTCACGCAGCGCCTACACGACCTTGCGGCCAGATACCGCACCGAGATGGGCGTCGACGTCACCACAGTTCCCGGCGCCGGCGCCGCCGGCGGTCTCGGCGGCGGGCTACTCGTGCTCGGCGCCCGCTTACTCCCGGGGTTCGACCTCGTAGCCGATCTCGTTCGCCTCCCCTCCCGCCTCGAGAGTGCCGATCTCGTCGTCACCGGCGAGGGCCACCTCGACCCCCCTTCGTTCGAAGGAAAAGTCCCTGGCGGCGTCCTCGATCTGGCTCGTGCCCGCCCCGGTCCGGCCGGCCCCCTCGCCGTCCTCTGCGTCGTCGGAGGCGCCGACCGTACCGTGCTCGCCCATCCGCCCGAGGGCATGGAGATCCGCAGCCTGGTGAAGCTCTACGGCCGGGACCCGGCGCGCCACGAGACGGCCACATTGATCGAGCGCGCGACGGCCGAGTTCCTGGCCACGTTTTGCCCCTGACCGGGGCCATCGGCAACACTGCTTCGCCGCACCACGACGGCAGGTACAGACACAAGGCGGCACTGGAGGCATCACCATGGGACTGCTCGACGGCAAGGTTGCAGTCGTCACCGGCGCAGGGCGCGGCATCGGCCGCGAAGAGGCGCTCACCCTCGCAGAGGAGGGCGCAAAGGTCGTCGTCAACGACGTCGGTGCAGGCCTGCACGGCGAGGGCAGCACCGATGTCCACCCTGCCCAAGAGGTGGTCGACCTCATCAGGAAGAACGGTGGCGACGCCGTAGTCAACGGTGACGACATCAGCTCGTGGCAGGGCGGCAAGAACGTGGTGGAACAGGCCATCGACACGTTCGGCTCGCTCGACATCCTCGTGAACAACGCCGGCATCCTCCGGGACAAGATGTCGTTCAACATGGACGAGTCCGACTGGGACGACGTCATCCGCGTGCACCTCAAGGGTCACTTCGCCGCCACGCACCACGCAGCGGTCTACTGGAGGAACCGGTCCAAGGCCGGTGAGGAAGTGACCGGGAGGATCATCAACACCTCGTCGGAGGCGGGCCTCTTCGGCAACGCCGGGCAGGCCAACTACGCCGCCGCCAAGGCCGGCATCGCCGCGCTCACCTGGGTCGAAGCCCGCGAGCTGAGCCGCTACGGCGTGACGTCGAACGCGATCGCCCCGCGCGCCCGCACCCGCATGACCGAGACCCTCTTCGGCGGCGGCGGCATGGAAGCCAAGGAAGGCGTCTTCGACCAGTGGGACCCGAGGAACATCGCCAACGTCGTCGCTTTCCTCGCCGCGCCGGAGTCGGCCGACGTCAACGGTCAGATCCTCGTCGTCTTCGGCGCCGACGTTTACGTGATGAGCGCGTTCCAGGCGATCGGCCAGGTGACCCGCGACAAGGCGTGGACGCCCTCGGAGCTGGTGGCGGCCAAAGGTGACATGTTCAAAGGCATCAGTTCGGGGGTGCCGGACTTCAGCTTCATCTAAGGCGCTCGACCTGGGCGCTAGCTGTTGAAGGTCGCGGCCGAGCGACGCTCCTGCAAATAGACGCGCCCTTCCAGCGAAACGGAGACGAGTTCGCCGGATCCGGGCACGCGCCGCCGCTCGATCAGTCCACGGTCGTTTGCGTCCTCCCACACAGGCAGCCGCGGGCATGACGTCCGCCAAGCGTCCATCACCTCCGCATACGGCCGCGGCGTGGGACCGAGCCACTCGAGCAAATCCATGATCAACGCTTCTACCGGTTCGCTCATAGATCCAACCTCCAACAAAGAATTCTAGGGCGCAGGCCGAAGATTTCCACGACGGCCCCAGCAGCCCTGAGAGCTCCCGAGCGTGTGCCACCTGGGATAGGGCAGCATGTCCTCATGGCACACGACCGAAAGTTCCGCTTCGCCGCGCAGCTGAGCAAGGCACCCGACGGTACGGCCAAGTCCTGGGCCGAACAGGCCCGCAAGGCAGAGGACATGGGCTACAGCGCGCTGCTGATGCCGGATCACTTCGACGACCAGCTCGCGCCGGTCCCCGCCCTGGCCGCGGTCGCCGCCGCCACAACGACGCTGCGGTTCGGCGCCCTGGTCTTCTGCAACGACTACCGCCACCCCTTCGTCCTGGCCAAGGAGGCCGCGACCTTGGACCTCCTCAGTGACGGTCGCCTCGAGCTCAGTCTGGGCGCCGGCTGGAAGCGCAGCGACTACGACTTCGCCGGCATGCCCTACGACCACCCCGCGCTCCGCGTCGACCGCTTCGAGGAGGCGGTCAGGGTGATCCAGGGTTTGTTGCGCACAGACGGACCCTTCAACTTCCACGGGGAGCACTACGAGGTGATCGGGCACACCCTGACGCCGCGTCCGGTGCAACAACCGGGTCCTCCGCTCATCATCGGCGGCGGTGGGCGGCGCGTGTTGTCATTCGCCGCGCACGAAGCCGACATCGTCAGCATCAACGTGAACCTGCGCGCGGGCACCGGCGGTGTCGAGACGGCCGAGGACGCCACGCCCGAGCGCACCCGCATCAAGGTGGGGTGGGTGAAGGAAGCCGCCGGAGCACGCTTCGACGACCTCGAGCTCAATTCACTGATCGGCTTCGTCATGATCACGGACGACGCCGCAGGCCTGGCCGGACAGATGGCTCCAGCCTTCGGGCTCGACCCGGCGGACGCGCTTCACGTCCCGTTGGCCCTGATCGGTACCCTCGACGAGATGGCCGAGGAGCTCGAGTGGCGCCGCGCCGAGTACGGGATCTCGTACTGGTCGATCGAATCGGACGCCTGGGAGACGCTGGCCCCGGTCGTGAGCAAGCTGGCCGGCACGTGACGATCGTGACGGAGACCGGGTGGGAGGCCATCGGGCAACACCGTGAACTGCTGGGCGCGCGGATCTTCACCGTTGACGTACCCGCCATCGGCCCCGAGGAGCACGACCCGCTGCTGGTGTTGCACGGCTTCCCCACCTCGTCGTTCGACTACGCCGCCGTCCTCGACGGCCTGCGTGCCGAGCGCCGTGTGCTCCTCGTCGACATGCTCGGCTACGGCCTGTCGGACAAGCCCGACCGCAGCTACACCATGGCTCTCCAAGCCGACGTCGCCATGGCGTTCGTCGCCGAACTCGGCCTCGAGCGGATGGCGCTCTTGACCCATGACATGGGCGACACCGTCGGGGGCGAACTCCTGGCGCGGCGCGCAGAGGGCGCCTGGCCGGTCGAAATCACCCGCCGGGTCGTGACGAACGGAAGCATCTACATCGAACAAGCACACCTGACCGACGGCCAGCTGCTTCTGCTCTCGCTCCCCGACGAGCTGCTGCCCGAAGGGGTGCCGATCGACGTGGCGTCGCTGACCCAGAGCCTGCGCGACACCTTCAGCGCCCATACCGCGCTGGTCCCGCCGGGCTGGCCCGAGGATCCCGTCCCCGAAGCGGCGGCGCAGATCGTCCACGACGAGGGACATCGCATCCTTCCCCGCCTGATTCGCTACATCGAAGAGCGGCGGGCCAACGAGCGCCGTTTCACCGGGGCCATCGAGACCGATCCGGCGCCGCTCCACGTCGTGTGGGGGCTCGACGACCCGATCGCCGTGCCCTCCATGGTCGACACGCTGCTGGCCGCGCGCCCCGACGCCACCTGTGTCCGGCTCGAGAACGTCGGCCACTACCCGATGATCGAGGCGCCGGCCCGATTCGTCGAAGCGGTGCTGCCCGGGCTGACCTGAGCGCTCAGCGCCACCCGGCCAGCGCGACCCGGGCGCGTTCGACGACGGCCGCGATCTCCCCCTGGTCCGCGTCCGGGCCGAGTGTGCACTCCCCGGTGAACGACACCTGCGGCTCCGCACCGTCGGCGTAGACGCGCACCTGCACGATCGCGGCCAGCGGCCCACGCTCACGGTGCCGCTCGATCATCGTGCGCCGTACCGACGCCCGCCTCTCGGGCGGCAGATCGAGCCACGAGTCCGCCGTCCAGCTGACCCACCCGCTCTCCCGTTCACCGTCGCTCATGCGGCCATTGTGCGCGCAACGGGGGGCGCTACGCCGGGGCGATCACCTTGAGGTGAGGGGACTCCTGGGGCAGGTTGGCGTAGAGGTCCGCGATCAGGTCGTCGCGCAGGGCCTGCGTTGCGGATTCCTCCCAGCGGTTCTCGAACTGGTAGGGGTCCTCGTCCACGTTGTAGAGCTCGCCCGTTGCGATGCCGACGCCGCCCGGGCCGGTCGACGATTGTTCGTAGATCACTGAGGCCGGCCGCAACACGGCCTCACCCCACGTCTCCTCCAGGCCGTTGGGCTGGCCGGCGGTCGACGGCTCGTACACCGTGCAGAGCCAGCCGTCGCGGTAGATGGAGCGCAGGTGCATGCCGTAGCCGGGGAACTGGCTGTCCCACTCGCACAGCATCCGCTCGCGCCCGGGGGTGCCGTCCTCGGTGGGAAGCGCGTGGCCCTGCATCCAGTCCGCGGGCTCGACGCCGGCGATGGAGCAGAAGGTCGGGGCGAGGTCGACCTGTCCGACGGGATCGCGTACCACCGCCGGAGGGATTCCGGCGGAAGGGGCCGGCCGCCACACGAAGGGCAGTCGCATCAGCGCGTCGGTGTGATACGGGCCCTTGTAGAGCAGGCCGAAGTCGCCCTGGAGCTCGCCGTGGTCGGTCGTGAAGATGACGTCGGTGTCGTCGAGCCAGCCGCGGGCGGCGACGGTGGCGAGGACGCGGCCGCAGGCCTCGTCGATCAGCTCGTTCATCACGTGGACCTTGGCGTTGACCTCGCGGATCTGGTCGTTGGTGAGGCGGGCGGGGACGAAGGCGGCGGGACCGCCCTCCATGTTGGCGAACGAGCCCTCCCAGTAGCCGAGCCAGTGGGGCGGCTTGGTGGCCAGGATCTTGCGGATGGCGTCGTCGCTGCCGGGGTGGCCGGGCGGCAGGTCGAGGTCCGGCCAGGGGACGCGGCCGAGCTCCGATTCGGGCGGGTCCCAGGGGTGATGGGGGTCGGGGAACGACATCCAGCAGAACCACGGCTCGTCCGCGCCGAGCGAGGACAGCCAGTCGACCGTGATGTCGGCGACCCAGTCGGTGTGGTACCACTCGCGCGGGATGGGGTTGTTCTTCGTCTCGGGCGCACCGGTATCGCCGCCGGGGGCGCCCTGCAGCAGGCCGGCGAAGCTGTGCATGTGCTCGGGGTGGTTGGCGCGGAGCCAACGGCCGTAGTGCGCGATCGGATGGTCGCCCCAGGCGGCGGCGTGCATCGCCTGCTCGGAGCGCTCGAAGCCGCGCCAGGGACCGGTGTCGCCGCGGGCGACGCGGGCGTTCTCCTCGAACCGGAGGTCGGGATCGAAGCCCGGTTCGAAGTGGGCCTTGCCGAGGAGGGCGGTGCGGTATCCAGCTTTGTCGTGCAGGTATTGCGCGACGGACGGCGCCGTCTCGGGCAGGGGGATGCCGTTGGCGACGACGCCGTGGGTCCCGACGTACTGGCCGGTGAGCATCGTGGAGCGGGCGGGCATGCACACCGTGTTCTGGTTGTAGGCGCGCCGGTAGTTGATGCCGTCGGCGGCGAGCCGGTCGACGACGGGAGTGCGGGCGACGGTGCCGCCGTTGCAGCCGAGACTGTCGTGACGCTGTTGATCGGTCGTGATGAAGAGGATGTTGCGCCGTTTGCCTTTGCCTTTGCCCGCCTGCGCCGAGGGGGCTTCAGGCATCTCGGGCGGCCTCGTCCCGTGGGGGCAATGCGTTCAGCATCGGCTCGCAGGCGAGGAGCACGGTGCGGTCGAGCCCGCGCTCACGATGCGTGTGGGCCTCCTCGTACTTCGGCGACGTGACCATGTCGACGAAGGCGGCGCGGCTGGGATACGACACCAGCGCCACCAGGTCCCAGTCGTCGGCCATCGAGTCGCCGATGAGGACGTTCTCGGGCCGGCCCGTCCAGATCACCTTGCCGCCGCGGGACTCGACCATCTTCACCACCTGGTCGCTGTACTCGCGGTAGGCGCCGGCGCCGCTGGACGATTCGGTGTCGCTGGCGTCGGCTCCAGCGCCGGCGTCGGGCGGCGGGGCCGCGTCGTCGGGACGGGCGAAATGGAGCAGGTTGATCATCACGACCTCGCCCTCACGGGTGCCGTGGGCAAACTCGGTGAACTGTTCTCTCGTCGGCGTGATGGCCATGGCCGTTCTCCCTCCTCGTGGTTGGGCGCCGGGCCGGGGGTCCCGGGGCCTTGGCTCTGCATGGCTGGGTGCAGGGTCAGCCGCGCACCGCCCCCGCGATGAGGACCTCCATGACGCGCGCCGCGGAGGTGACCGACAAGCCCTTGCCCTGCCGGAGCAGCTCCCAGTTCTCCCAGCTGGCGGCGACATCGATCGCATCGAGCGCGGTGGCCCGCCGGTGCCGGGGCTTCTCCTTGAGCTCCCGCTCGAACACCTCGGCCACCTGCGTCCGCAGCACGAGGTGATGCAGTTCGAGCCCCTCGGCGATGCTCGCCGAACTGGCCGCCATGCGGTCGGCGAAACGGCGCACCGGCGCGATGCCCTCGAAGACGTCGACCCGGTTCTTGACGAGCATACGCAGCCGCGTCGTCAGCGGCCCGGTCTTGGGAAGCGCGACGTAGAGGTGGGCCGTCCGCTCCATCTGGCGGAGGATCCCCGCGGCGTGGAGTGACTCGATGTCCTCGGTCAGCCGGAAGACCGTGCGCACCGAGATGCCCGACCGCTCCGCGATCTGCTGGGCCGTCGGCGCGTCGTTGCCGGACTCGACCAGATCGAGGAACGCATCCACCGCCCGCTCGTAGGAGTTCAGCCGCCGCCGGGTGCGGCCGTCCGCCTGGGAGGGCCCGACGGCCGCAGACTCGATCTCGGCGTCGATCTCGGAGCCGATCTCGGCGTCGGCGTACGCGTCGGACCCGATCGCGCGAGAGGTCAGAGGCGGCATGGACAAATGGTCGCAATTGTCATGGCGGCTGTCAATAGGTTGTGCGCTCGTTGACGGTGTGATGGGGCGGCGTTGGGCGTCACTCCCCCGCCAGCATCCGACGCAGGTCGAGCTCCAGGTCGTCCATCAGCTCGACCAGAAGGGTGAGCCGTTCCGGGGCGCTGCCGGCGGCCAGCAGACGCTGGGCGTCGTAGGCGTTGACCGGCGCCACCCCGCACAGCTGCCAGGCCGCGAGATCGGCGTCCCCTCCCCCGTCGAGGACCAGCCCGGGCTCGAGGGCCGGGCCGCCCCCGTGCTCCGCGAGCAGCGCCCGGGACCGGCGGACCCGCTGCGCCGCGTCTTCGAGGAGGGGCCCGGGGTCGATCTCGTCGTCGGGCACCGGCGCAGGCTCGGGCTCCCGCACGAGCGCCTGCGGGTAGGGGTCGTCGGGCAGCCACTCCTCGATCACCACCACCGCCTCGCCGCGCACCTCGAGCACCCACCGCCCGTCGGGCAGCTCCGCGGCGCGGGTGATGACCCCACGGGTCCCGAGGCCGGCGCGCTGGTCGCCGCCGCCCACCTCGGACCCCCGTTCGATCAGCACGACGCCGAAGCGGGAGTCGTCCTGGAGGCAGTCGTGCATGAGCTGGCGGTAGCGCGGCTCGAAGACGTGGAGCGGCATCGTCGCCTGGGGGAAGAGGACGGCGGAGAGGGGGAACATCGGCAGCCGCGTCGGGGACACGCCCCACCTTCGCACCTCGGCGTCGACGACGCGCGGCTCCGTTCGCGAGAAGGACCGGCCTGTTCGGCCGGTCCTTCACTCGTAGTGATTTTGTGTCTGTCTCTATGCAGCTGGCCTGGCTCCAGCCTGCGGCGTTGTCTGGTGCGGGGGCCGCCTTGTCGGCCGGCCGGCACACGCACCGGCGCGAGCGCGGCCATAAATACAAACGCCGGACTTCATGCCAGACAAACTGCTTGCTGCGTCACCGAAACCGACATCGGTGACGCCGTCCTAACCCGGCGGATCGCCCTCCTCGGTCGAGCGTGTCGATGGCATCGGCAAGCTCCTTTCCACTCGGGGGCAACGGCGGGTGCTCCGGTTGCCGCTCGCTTGTAATGCCAAGTATCTGCCTGGCACGGCTGCATGTGAACCCCACGCGAACAGGGCATTCGCGAACGCCCTGGTCGAGCGCCGCGCCGTCACACGAACTTCATCTGTTGTGACGTCGGCGTGTATCAAGGTCGAACACACGACCGGCTGCCGCACGCAGCCAGCGGCAAGAGGTCGCCGCCCCGGCGCTCACCTACGATCGGTGCATGCCCCTCCCCACCCCCAAAGAGAACACCACCGCCGTCGTGACCGGCGCCTCGTCCGGCATCGGCGCGGAAATCGCGCGCGAACTTGCCCGGCGCGGCCACGGCGTGACCCTCGTCGCCCGCCGCGAGGACCGCCTCAAGACACTGGCCGACGAACTGGTCGACGCCCACAAGATCCGCGCCGAAGTCGTCGCGGCCGACCTCACCGATGCCGACTCCCGCGGCGAACTCCCCGGGCAGATCGAGGCGCGTGGGCTCACCGTCGACATCCTCGTGAACAACGCCGGCTTAACCACCATGGGCCCGGTGCAGCGCGCCGACCGCGCCGCCGAGCTCGCCATGGTGCGCACCGACGTCGAGGCCGTCGTTGACCTGTGCACGCTTTTCCTCCCCCCGATGGTCACGCGCCAGCGGGGCGCGATCCTCAACACCGCGTCCACCGCGGCGTTCCAACCGCTCCCGGGACAGGCCGGCTACGGCGCGTCGAAGGCGTTCGTCCTTTCCTACGGGCGGGCCCTCGGGGCCGAGCTGCGCGGGACCGGCGTCACCGTGACCACGCTGTGCCCCGGGCCCGTCGAGACCGGCTTCGCCGAGTCGGCCGGCCTCACCGATGCGGAGGCCAGCGAGTCTCTGCCCAAGTTCATGTGGGTGCCGGCGAGCGACGTCGCCAAGGCAGCCGTCCAGGGAATGGCCACCGGGCGCCCCGTCGTGATCCCCGGCGCGGCGAACCGCGCGGGCGCCGCGTTGGCCTACCTCGCGCCCAAGGCGCTGCTCCTGCCGATGATGGCGCAGCGTCATCCGGCCCTGAAACCCGACAACTAATCTCGAAACGACGGGCCGGCGCAACGCACGCCCGGTCCGGCACGGCACGGGGGTCCTTGATGACACAGCTGGTCACCGAGCTCGAGCTCCCCTATCTCGACATGGTCGGGCTCGAGCGCCACGACGCCATCGAGGCGGTGAAGGCGGCCCGCGCTCAGCACTGGCTCGCGCGTACGGACATGGGGTTCTCGGTCACCCGACTCCAGGACGTCACCGCCATCCTGCGCGACAAGCGCTTCCACTCGGCCCTCTCGTTCGTCGAGCGCCAGCCCGACCTGGCCGACTCCGACTGGGCGCAGAACCGCCGCCAGTCCATCCTGACCATGGAGGGGGACAACCACGCCCGCCTCCGCCGGCTGGTGGCGCCGGCCTTCACCCCGGCCTCCGCCAACCGGCTGCGCCCGGCGATGCGCACCGTCGTGGGCGAGCTGTTCGACCGCGTCGCCGACAAAGGCGAGTGCGAGCTGGTCGCCGACGTCTGCGAGCCCTACCCCATCCCGATCATCTGCGAGCTGTTAGGGGCGCCGCCCGAAGACTGGAAGCTCTTCTCGGGCTGGGCCACGGACATCTTCCGCATCTTCAACAACAACCTCGCCGAGGACCTGCCGTTGATCGAACGTGCAAGCACCGAGCTGAACGAGTACGTCACCGCCATGATCGCCGCACGCCGGACGGACCCCCGGGACGACCTGCTGAGCGATCTCATCGCCATCGAGGAGGAGGGCGACCGGCTCTCGACCGAGGAGATGACGATGCTGGCCACGGCCGTGCTCATGGCCGGCACCGACACCACGCGCAACCAGCTGGCCTGCTCGGTGGCGCTCTTCTGCGAGCACCCCGACCAGTGGGCCCTGCTGGCCGAACAGCCCGAGCTCGCACCCCGTGCGGTCGAGGAGTCGATGCGCTACCTGGGGGCGGTGCGCGGCACCGCGCGCGT
>DATMMN010000163.1:0-8387 GCA_035569675.1 Acidimicrobiales bacterium
ACCCTTCAGGCAGGCTCTCCGCCACGATCTCGATCCGCAAGAAAAACCGCTCCGTCGCCAGGTCCCCGTGCTGTGCCGCCTCGAGCACCGATCCGCCCTGCCCGGCAATCAGCCCCGCCACTGCCGCGACGATGCCGACCCGGTCGGGACAGTTGATGGTGAGGATGTAGCGACGCACCGATGACCCCCTTCGAATGGCTCCTGGGCCGCCGATTCTGACCTCTCACGAGCCGGAACGCCGGACTCAGCCGAACAATCCCCCCGTGGAGCCGGCCTCCTCGGACACCCCGCACATCTCCACGAAAAGGCGGTGCACGCGCCGATCTTTCGTGAGCTCGGGGTGGAAGGCAGACGCCAGGACGGAGCCATGTCGCAGCAGGACCGGTACTGCGTCCAACTCGGCCAGGACCTCGACCCCCTGGCCGATGGACGCCACGAAGGGGGCGCGGATGAAGACCGTCGGCAGCGGAGGCCCCTCGCCCGAGCCCAACCCAACGTCCGCCTCGAACGACTGGCGCTGCCGCCCGTAGCCGTTGCGGCGCACGACCGCGTCCAAGGCACCGAACACCCGCTGGTCGGGACGGCCGTCGAGAACCTCTTCCGCCAGCAAGATGAGCCCCGCACACGTGCCGAACACAGGCAGGTCCCCGGCCTCCAACCGCGCGGCGATCGCGTCGAACAGCCCCGTCGACTCCAACAACATTGACAGCGTGGTCGACTCGCCACCCGGAAGGACGAGCCCGTCGAGCCCCTCCAAATCGTCCGGCCGCTCGACCAGCCGTGAGCGCGCACCGACCTCGTGCAATGCAGCAACGTGCTCGCGAACGTCACCCTGCAGGTTGAGGACGCCGATCAACGGACTAGTTCCCGCCGATCCGCCGGATCCGGGCACGCCTGCCGGGGCCAGCGGCCCTACCACCCCCGGTCCGCGAGATGTTCGCCGTACTGCGACGCTTCCAACCCGCGCATCGCCTCACCGAGCCCCCGCGACACCTTGGCCACATGGTCTGCGTCCGCAAAATGGGCCGTCGCCTCCACGATGGCCGACGCCATCCGCGCCGGATCCGACGACTTGAAGATCCCCGACCCGACGAAGACCGCCTCGGCCCCGAGTTGCATGACCAACGAAGCATCGGAAGGTGTCGCAATGCCGCCGGCGCAGAACAGCGGCACCGGCAGCCGCCCCGCCTCGGCGATCTCCTGCACGAGACCGATCGGCGCGCCCAGTGACTTCGCCCAGCCGTACAGTTCAGCCGAGTCGGCCTGCCCGACGGCGCGCAGGTCACCCAGGATCGAACGCAGGTGGCGCACCGCCTCCACGATGTTTCCCGTGCCCGCCTCGCCCTTCGAGCGGATCATCGCCGCGCCCTCGGAAATACGACGCAACGCCTCGCCCAGATTCGTCGCTCCGCACACGAAGGGCACCGTGAAGGGCCACTTGTCGATGTGGTGCGCCTCGTCCGCCGGCGTCAGCACCTCGGACTCGTCGATGAAGTCCACGCCCAGCGACTGCAACACCTGGGCCTCGGCGAAGTGCCCGATGCGGGCCTTGGCCATGACCGGGATGGTGACCGCATCGATGATCCCCTCGATCAGCAGTGGGTCGCTCATGCGCGCGACGCCCCCGTCCCGGCGGATGTCGGCGGGGACCCGCTCGAGCGCCATCACCGACACGGCGCCGGCGTCCTCCGCGATCTTGGCCTGCTCGGCGTTGACGACGTCCATGATGACGCCGCCGCGCAGCATGTCGGCCAGCCCCCGCTTGACGGTGAAGGTCCCGGTGGTCTCGGCGCTCATGGAAGCCAGTTTACGAGGGCGGCCGGCCGCCCCTTCTCACCACTCGCTCAGCGCGGCGGCCCTCACCCACGTGGCGTCCAGATCGCCCGGATAGACGGGGTCCTCACGATGACCGACCGCCGGGTCGATCCAGACCCATCGGGTCGACCCAAAACGGGAGGGCGAGGCGAAGAAGGACCCCTCGGTCGGTGGCGGCGACTCCATCATCGTGCACAGGGCACCGAGGAGTCCGCTCGGGTAACGCACGATCGATGCCCCCACCACGTCGGCTCGATACTCCCGATTCTCACCTAGACACCGCCGCAATGTCTTCTCACCGCCCCAGAGCGTGGCCAGAGTGATGCCCACGCAGGAGACCCCGTTGTCGCCCCGCTTCACGTGAGCCAGCTCGTGCGCGATCACGCCCTCCAACTCCACGAGATGCAGCGTGCGAAGCAGACCCGAAGTGACCACGAGGTCAGACCGGCGGGCGTCTCGTCCGAGCGCGCAAGCGTTGAGAACGGGATCGTCCAGGATGTGGAGGGCGGGCATGGCGAGCCCGAAGGTCGCACACAGCCCTTCGGTTATGTTGAACAAGCGCGGGTCGTCGTCTTCGTCGGCCGGCCTGGCACCGATGCGTCGGAGCGCCACGCGCGAACTCAGGCGCCACATGCCGTACGTGAACGCGGCGGCGGCCACGACCAGCGCCACCACCCCAGCGACGATGTTCAGAGACACCGTCAACAACGCGAACAGGAGCAGTGCTGGGATCGCAGCGGGATAGGCGCACAAACGAAGGGCGCGACGCCGGTTGGCTGCAACTTCCTCCGCGTACACCTTCGGTGCGCCCAGAGTGTGCTGAGTGTCAAGCGGCTCCGAGGGCGCTGACGGCGCGAGCTCTACTGCCGTCCGCGGTCGGCCCTGTCCGCCACGCGGCCGCTGTCCTCCACCCGAGCGTCCGCGATTGCCGCTCCTACTTCCGCCGCTGCTCCCGCTGCGCTGGCCTCCGCCGCCACCGCTCCGATTGCCACTCGAACGCTGGCCTCCGCCCTGGCCTTGGCCTGGGCCTTGGCCTTGGCCCTTCTTCTGCTGCGCGCCTTGCGCGCCCTGCGCGGACTTACCGCCGCCACTCGCAGAGGCGCCGGCAGGACGGTTCTGGTTGCGGTTCCGATTGCGGTTGCGGTTCCGATTGCGGTTCCGGCTGCTGCCACCTCCGCCACCGCCCCCGGCGCTGCCTGAGCCCGAGGCGCCCGAACTCGCGGCACCGCCGCCGCCCTTCGGCGAGTTGCGCGAAGCGTCGCTCTCGTCGGCCATGGAGGGTCCAGCCTACGGCACCGTGGACGCGGTGACCGGCCTGCTCACGAGAAAATGCAGAGCGGCGGCGTCATACTGGCGACATGGACACACTGCGGCATTCCGGGTCAATCGTCATCAACCGATCACCTGAGGAGGTCTACGCCCTCATCTCGGACGTGACGAACATGGGTGCCTGGAGTCCCGTCTGCAAGGCCTGCTGGTGGGACGAGGGTGACGGCCCGCGGGTCGGGGCGATGTTCACCGGCCGCAACGAGGCTGGGGAGAGAACGTGGGAGACACGTTCAGAGGTGCTCGCGGCGGACCCAGGCAAGGAGTTTGCCTGGGTCATCGCCGAACCGCCGACCCGTGCTCGTTGGGGATACACCTTCAAGGCAGTCGACGGTGGGACAGAGGTGACCGAGAGTTGGGAACTCCCGCCCGAAGGCCAGGAGTTCTTCGAACAGCGCTTCCCTGGCGATGGGCCGGCGCAGGTGGCCACCCGGGCCGGCGCCGCGGAGAACGGCATCGCAGAGACCCTGGCGGCCATCAAGAAAACGGCCGAGAGCTAGCACACTCTTCCTCTAACGCTCCTCCGCCGCCTTCTCGGTTGACCTGGAGGTGTGTTCACAACGGGGCGCCACACGACCGCACCGTTGCGGCAACCCTGCGTTGTGCACCTTCGGGTTACCGTGAAGCGGCTTCTCGAGAGAGGCGCCTGAACCTGGACGAGTGAGGGGGACCAGTGTTCGTCATCTTTGGCTTCCAGCGGAAGCCGCACCGCCTGGCGACGATCCGCAGCATCTGTGCCGGCTGTCGGGACAAGGGTGCCCAAGAACTCTTCAGCGTACGCACCCGTTTCCGGCTCTTCTTCGTGCCGGCCGTGCCGCTGCCGACGACCTACCGAACGACGTGTGCTGCGTGTGGCACATCGTCGACCGTCTCAGCCGAGAGGGCCGACCTGCTGTTGGCCAGCGCGCCGAGCGTCGACGAACCTGAGGTGATCGCGGCTTAAGACCGTCGGGCGCGATACGACGCGATCGCGCGCTCGTACACCTCGACGTAACGCTCCGCCAAGGACTCCATCGACCAGTTGCGCGCGTGCTCGATTGCAGCCTTGCGCGCCTCGGGCGAAGACGGTCCGCTCCCTTCGACGGCGTCGGCGAGGGCGACGCCGAGCGCCCGCGAGAGGGCCGTTGTGTCGCCGGGTGGTACGAGCGTGGCGTGGCCTCCGGCCGCTTTGCGATAGCCCTCGATGTCCGACGCCACCACCGCACAGCAGGCCGCCATACCCTCGAGGAGCACCATGCCGAACGACTCGCCGTGCAAGGACGGCGCGCAGAGCACGTCGGCACCGGCGAGCCGGGCCGCCACCTCGTCGTCGCTGAGCATGCCGAGCCAGTGCACGCGATCGGACTCGGGATGACGACGGCGCTGCACCTCGGTCGCCGGTCCTTCGCTGGCGACCCACAGGACGGCGGGACGCTCCAGCGTTGCGAAGGCGTCAAGCAGCACGCTGAGCCCCTTGCGCTGCTCGTGCCGTCCGAGGAACAGGATGGTGGGCCGGCGTGGCTCGTGGTCGTCACGAACGGGCACCGCCGATTCGAAGCGCTCCATGTCGACCCCGTTGAAGAGCACCTCGAAGTGGCCACCACTCGAATGCTCACCGGTTTCGCGGGCGGCGTCGGAGACCGCGACCTGGACCTCCATGCGGCGACCGACGAGCTGGGCCAACAGCTTGAAGGGCAGCACCCAGCGCGAGACGCCGGCCCTGTGGTACGTGCCGACCATGGGCAACGGGTCGGTGAGCACGAGCCCGTACGCGGCCAACGGCGCAAGCGGCTCGTGGACATGGAGGACGTCGAAGTCGCCTTTTCGGATGAACCGCTCGATGCGGGCGACCGAGGCGGGCGACAGGGCGACCGGCGCGACTGACCCGTTCGAGTGCACTTCCGTCGGCCGGCCGGCATCGAAGTGCGCGCCTGCCGACTCGGGGAATGTCCGGTCCGGATCGGCGGGCGCGACGACGGTCACGTCGTGGCCGAGGCAACGCAACGCCTTGGACAACCCGATCACCTGTCCCTGCGCGCCACCGGGACGAGTGAGCGCGTAGGGCGAGAGCATGGCGATCTTCACGGACTCACCTCGGGTCGCTCGGCCAATTTGGCTGATACATGTGCCACTGCTCGGGCCGGCAGCGGATGTCGTCCTCGAAGACGCGTGCCATGTCCTGGGTGATCCGCGCGATGTCCTCGCGAAGCGTGCCCCGGCGGGAGGTGTCCATCGGTGGGTGTACGACCGCAGTGTGCCAGTTCCGACCGGGACCCGAGTAGACGCAGACCAAGATGAGTGGAGCGCCCGTGCGGATTGCGAGGGTCGCGGCGCCGCCGGGCAGCGTCGTGCGTTCGCCGAAGAACTCCACTTCGACGCCGTTGCCCACGAGGTCGCGGTCGCTCACCAGGCCGGCCACCTCGTTGTTCTTGATCGCACGAACGAGGGGTGCGGTCGACCCTTCGCCGAGCGGCACTGCGGTCAGGCCCATGGCGGCGCGTTTCGCGACGAACCATTCGAACAGCTCCTCAGGCTCGAGCACCTCCACTATGGCGGTCATCGGCATGCCTTCGAGAGCCAGCCAATAGCCACCCCACTCCCAACTGCCGACATGTGGCAGCGCCATCACCATGCCCTTGCCGTCGGCCAACGCCTTGCTCAGGTGCTCACGTCCGGATTCGAGCCGCCAATGGAGCCGTACGCCGGCCTCGGTCTCGTAGGGCAGGCGGGCACCGTCCGCCCAATAGCGCGCGTAGTAGTCGAAGCTCCGCTTGCTCAAGCGGCGGACGAGCGCAGGATCGGGCTCGACGCCGGGAGGGCACTCGCTGGCCAGGACACGCCGCATTTGGCGCTGGTGCATCGCGAGGGCCGGACCACCCCGCAGCGCCATGACACCGGCCACGCTTCGAGCGATGCCGTGCGCCATCGGCTCGGGCATGTGACCCATCGCCGCGCCGAGGCCGGTGTAGGTGAGATAGTGCGCCTTGTCCCGCCATTTGGCGGAACGGGACGGGGTCACTGCCCGCTCACGGCACACGGAAGAAGTGTGGCAGCGACGAGTGCGCGTTGGGCGCGCGAAGGCAGGGCTGGTCGGCTGATCAGGGGGAAGCGCCGGACGAGCCGGGCGCCGAAGGGGGCGTGGTGCGGCGGGCCGTGCGGCGACGGGTCGTGCCGGACCAGGTGCTGTTGCCCGCGGAGGGGCCGCCGGCGGTGGGGCCGGGGGCGGCGTTGCCGTGGGCGCGGGTGGCGCGGCGGCGCTCGCGCATGGTTCGGCCCGAGCGGCTGCTGAGCGCCTCCTGGCGGCGGGCCCGCCAGCGGCCGACGGGGGCGCCCGAGGTGGTGCGCGTGCGAGGGGTGCGCAGTCCTTCGAAGCGGATGCGGCCGGCGGAATGGGCGGATTCGCGGGACTCGCGCCAGGTGCGCCAGCGAGAGTCGACCCGGCCCTCGCGCCAGGCTTCGAGCCGGCGGCGGATGACAGCGTCGCGGCCGGAGGCCGCGTTCCAGACCTTGACGAAGCGGGCGATGGCGGTGAAGGAGATCAGGATGAAGAGGACCCAGAGGACGGGGACGAAGATGTCGGTGCTCAGGAGCCCGACGCCGAAGACGAACATCCGCTCGCCGCGTTCCATGAGGCCGCCCTTGGCCTCGAGGCCGAGCGACTCCGCCTTGGCCCGTTCGTAGGAGACGAGACTGGTCACCGCCAGGATGGCCATGGGCAGAAGCGCGAGGTGGCCTTCCCCTTGGTTCAACAGGTACCAGGAGGCGCCGAGCATGATGACGGCGTCGGCCACGCGGTCGGTGACGGAGTCGAAGAACGCACCGCGGACGGATGCGGTGCCCGCGGCTTTGGCGACAGGACCATCGAGGAGGTCGTGCATCCCCGTGACGATGAGCATGACGACGGCCCAGTGCAGGTGGCCGGTCGCCACGAGGACGCCGGTCGCCGTGGCCGAGATGAGGCCGGTGGCCGTGAGCACGTCAGCGGTGATGCCATGGCGGTGGAGCGCCTGGCCGATCGGACTCGTGGTCCGGTCGACGCCGTTGCGCCAGCGACCGTCGAACATGTGACTCCTCGTCATACGCGGCCCGGGGACAGAGCCTGCGCTGCGTTTGCAAAAGTTTACCATTCGGTCGCCCAATGGCCCCGGTTGACGCGGGGGCTTAATGGTGGGGTTGCGGGGGGCGCTGGTGGGGTGGAGCGGGCGGCGGGGCGTCGTCGCTGGTGGGCGGGCCGGTTGGCGGTGCCGGGCGCGGCGGGGCGGCGGAGAGCCTCGGTTAGCCTCGCCCCGGAACGTGCCCGGGTCGCCAGGGGCTGCGGGCGCGCACGGGACGGCACGCGAGGGCTATGAGGACGTGAGGTGACGGAGGCGGTGCCTGAGCCACGGGACGGCGGAAAGCCGCACATCACCGTGCTCCCCGATCCGACGCTCGACGTCTCCATCGTCGTGCCGTACTACAACCCGGGCGCGCGGTTGCGCGCCACCGTGGAACACATGGTGCGCGTCATGGACGCGTCGGGCCTGAGCTTCGAGATCATCGCCGTGTCCGACGGCTCGACCGACGGGAGCCCGTTCACGCTCGCGGGGTTTCCCGAGTCGGTGGTGCGGCGCATGGACTTCGAGACCAACGCTGGGAAGGGTCATGCGCTGCGGGCGGGACTGGGGCAGGGGCGGGGGCGGTATCTGGGGTTCATCGACGCGGACGGCGACATCTCGCCGGAGTTCCTGGCGCCGTTCGTCACCATCATGCGGACCGAGGAGCCCGACATCATCATCGGGAGCAAGCGGCACCCGTGGTCGGTGGTGCACTATCCCCCGCTGCGCCGGCTCTACTCGTGGGGCTATCAGCACCTCATCCACCTCTTGTTCCGGCTGAAGGTGAAGGACACGCAGGTGGGGATCAAGCTGGTCGACCGGCGCGTGATCGCCGACGTCCTTCCGCTGCTGCGGGAGAGCCGCTTCGCGCTGGACCTCGAGCTGCTCGTGCTGGCGCACCGGCTGGGGTACACGAAGATCGTGGAGGCGCCGGTGCGTATCGACGAGCGGTTCGGCAGCACGATCTCGTTGAAGGCCGTGTGGCTGTTGCTGATGGACACGCTGGGGCTGTTCGTGCGCTACTCCGTCCGCCACGAGTACGACGCAGCGCTGCGGGCTCGGCTGGACGGGGCGGGCGGTTCGGACGGGCTGAAGCGCTAGGTCCGGCGTTCGGCGCACGGCGTACCATTCGGGACCACTTGGCGATTGGCGATTGGCGACGGGAGGGCCGGT
>DATMMN010000164.1:0-4320 GCA_035569675.1 Acidimicrobiales bacterium
CGCCGCGTCCCCCGCCGGCGCGGCGACACCGAGCCGGACTCGGCGTCCCAGGGCGACCACCCAACTGGAACTCCCTCAGCCCTTGCCGCAGAAGAGCCAGGGCGGCGTCCTGGCGGTCCAGCTCGAGGCCAAGCGCGCCCTGGTCGACATGGGCGCCCCCAAGATGGTGGACACCTACACCTTCAACGGCGTCGTGCCCGGCTACACCTGGGACCTCAACGCAGGCGACCAGCTCCAGGTGGACCTCATCAACCACTTGGCGCCGGCGATCCCGGCACCCAAGGACATGACGATGGACCGCCCGCACCAGTGGACCAACACCAACCTCCACACCCACGGGCTCCACGTCTCGCCGTCGGACAACAGCGACAACGTGTTCCTCGACATCGCGCCCGGCGACACGCAGCACTACCAGATCGACATCCCGGCCGACCACACCGGCGGCACGATGTGGTATCACCCGCACCGCCACGGGGCCGTCACCCAGCAGGTGCGCGCCGGCATGGCCGGCATGCTGATCGTCCGCGGCGACATCGACCAGGTGCCCGAGGTCGCGGCGGCCAAGGAGCAGGTGCTGGTGATGCAGTCGATCGAGCTCGGGAACGACTACCAGCTCCTCGATCCCATCCCCGACCCCTCCAAGACCGAAGCCTTCTTCCCGCGGACCACCGTGCTCTACACCGTCAACGGCACCCTCACCCCGAAGGTCACCATGTATCCCGGCGAGGTGCAGCGCTGGCGGCTGCTCAACGCGGCCGAGGGCAAGTACCTGTCCCTGCGTCTCGAAAAGCACCCCTGGAACGCCATCGCGTACGACGGCCTGACGCTCGGCGCCCCCGAGGTCGTCGAGGACCTCATGCTCTCGGCGGGGAACCGCTGCGACGTGCTGGTCAAGGCCGGGGCACCCGGGACCTACAACCTGGTCCTCACGCCCGGATCGAGCCAGAAGCCGAGAATTCCGGGCATGCCGCCCTCGGCGTCGGCGCAGGACGTCGTCCACGCGCCGCTTCCGGCCAAGATGAGCCCGCAGGCCATGGCCGCCATGATCCCGACGAACAGCGCGCCCGACATGACGGTGCTCCGGGGCGAGCTCGATGCGCGCACCATCCTCACCGTCGAAGTCAAAGGAAGCGGGCCCGCTATGGGGCTCCCCACCGGCCTGCCCGCCTACAACCCGCCGATGCCGCCCATCTCCCGCACCCGCGAGTTCGCGTTCACCGTCCAGCGCGACGCCAACAACGAGTTCATCTCGTTCGGGGTCGACGGGATCCCCTTCGATCCCAACAACAAGCCATACCAGGTGCCGCTCGGCACGGCCGAGGAATGGACGCTCGTCAACGCGCACGACGCCAAGCTGATGGACCACGCCCACGTGTTCCACATCCACGTCAACCCGTTCAAGCTGATCAGGATCAACGGTCGCCCCGTCAGCGGTCCGATGTGGCGCGACACCTTCGTGCTCACGAAGACGACCGGCGACTCGCTCACCTTCCAGATCGACTTCAGCGACTTCAAGGGCAAGTTCGTCGAGCATTGCCACGTGCTGGGCCACGAGGACCTCGGGATGATGCAGTCGATCGAGGTGATCTGACCCGGCCCTCCGCCATGGCCGCCCCGCCGGTTCGCCGGACCGCTCCTCGGGCGTGATCGTCAGTTCCCCGGGCCCACCGAACGGGTGGGCGCGCCCGCCTTCCGTCGGCCACGATAAGGCCGGGGTTTCTCTGGCCTGGCGCCGCCCTGCCCTTCATCGGCCCAGGCTGCGAGCACCCCACCTATACCGTTCGGAGTGTGGTGATGACGTTCGAGGGCTTCGAGAACGACACCTGGGAGGCCCTCCCCGGCGCCCGCCGCCTCACCATCGCCCAACGCGAGGCGATCGAGTCGGACGATCCGCTCCTCTGCGTCGTCGCCGGCGCCGGCGCCGGCAAGACCAGGGTCCTGACGCTCCGCGTCGCCCGCCGGGTCCGCGAAGGCACGATCGAGGCCGACCGCACCCTCGTCACGACGTTCAGCCGCAAGGCGGCCGAAGAGTTGCGCACGCGCCTGTGGTCCCTCGGCGTCGCCGGCGTGAAGGCCGGGACCTTCCACCGCACCGCCCTCGGCCTGCTCCGCGAACACCGCGAGCTACGCAGCCGTCCCGCCCCCCAACTGATGACCGACCGTCGCCGCCTCCTCGCCGACGTCACGAGCGGCGATGCCCGCCGCACCCGCGCCCTCGACGGTGAGATCGGCTGGGCCAAGGCGCGCCTCGTCACGCCCGATCGCTACGAGGCCGAGGCGCGCAGCCACCGCCGTCGTAGCGGCCTCCGCCCCGAGCAGATTGCGGACGCCTACGCGCGCTACGAGGCGGAACGCACCCGGCGCCGGCTCCTCGACTTCGACGACCTCATCGTCGCCTGTGCCGACGCCCTCGCCGGCGACGCCGAGTTCGCCGCCTCCATCCGTTGGCGTACACGCCACCTCTTCGTCGACGAGATGCAGGACGTGAACCCCGCCCAGTTCCGCCTCCTCACGGCGATGCTCGCCGACGAGCCCGACCTCTTCGTCGTCGGCGACCCCAACCAATCCGTGTATGGCTTCAACGGCGCCGATCCCACCTTGCTCGCCCGCCTGCCCGACCTGCTGCGCGGCACGAAGGTCATCCGCCTCGACGAGAACCACCGCTGCACCCCTCAAGTCGTCGCCGTGGCTACGGCGGTGCTCCGTGAGGGCGGCTCCTTCTCGGGCGAAGGCGAGGTCGTGCCTCCGCGCACGACCCGGGTCGACGGCCCGGTCCCCCAGGTCATTGCCCACGCGAACGACGATGACGAGGCGGTCTGGGCTGCGGCACGGGCGAAGCTGTCACGCACGCCCGGACGCCGCTGGTCGAGCATCGCCGTCCTCACCCGCACCAACGCCCAACTGGCCACGGTGAAGGCCGCCATGGACGCCGCACTCGTGCCGAGCCGGATTGCCGGATCGGACCTCGGGCCGGCGAGCGACCTGCGCGCCGAAGCCGACAACGCGGCGAACTCCGAGGGCAGTGATGCCTTCGGGGCCGGACGTGCGACCGACATCGACTCGGACGACTTCCTCGACGACCGCAACAAGTTCGGGGACGACCCAACCGCCCGAGACCACGTCGTGTTAACCACGTTCCACCGTGCCAAGGGCCTGCAATGGCCGACGGTCATGGTCCTCGGGCTGGGGACGGGACTGATGCCGATCGCATCGGCACAAACGGACGCCGCGATCGACGAGGAGCGGCGCCTTCTCTACGTCGCGCTGACCCGCTCCGAGGACGAGTTGTGGTGCAGCTGGTTCGAGCGGGCAGGTGACGATCCACGGGCCCCGGCCCGCGGGCCGAGCCCGTGGCTGGCCCCGATCGAGAGGACAGTGGCCCAGCTCGAAAAGGAGGCCGCTCCGACGGCCGCGTCGGAGGTGTCGGCCCGGGTTGCGGAGCTGCGACAACGCCTGGCGGACGGAACCGAAGGCGCCGACGCCACCCGATAAGGTCGGTCCTTCCGATCGACCCGAGGTGGGGGTGGCAGTTACATGTCGGATCTCCTGGAGCAGCTACGCAAGGCCGTGGGCGAGAGCTACGTCCTTGTCGGCGACGCCATCCACGCCGACTACACGCACGACGAAACCCTGACGCTGGCGCCCGTCGTTCCACGCGCGCTCTTGCGGCCCGGCTCGACGGACGAGGTCTCGGAGGTCCTACGCGTCGCCTCCGAACACCGGGTTCCCGTCATCGCCCGCGGCAGCGGAACCGGGCTCTCGGGTGCCGCCACGCCCGAGGCTGACGGAATCCTCCTGGCGTTCGACCGGATGAATCGCATCCGGGAGATCGACACCGAGAACCAGGTCGCCGTCGTAGAGCCCGGCGTCACACTCGAACAACTCAACGCGGCTCTTCTCCCGCTCGGGTTGACCTATCCGGTCTCGCCAGGAGAGCAGACCGCCTCACTCGGAGGCAATGTCGGTACCAACGCCGGCGGCATGCGTGCGGTCCGCTATGGCGTCACCCGGCAGCACGTCCTCGGCCTCGAGATCGTGCTGGCCGACGGCAGGGTCCTGCGCACAGGCGGAAAGTACGTGAAATCCTCATCCGGCTACGACCTGACGCAGCTCCTCATCGGCTCCGAGGGGACGCTGGCGGTGACGACCGAGGTGATTGTCAAGGTGCAGCCCCGCCCCACCGAGACCACGACCGTGCTCGTCCCGTTCGCCACCCTCGCCGAGGTGACGCACGCAGTGCCTCGGATCGTCGCGAGCGGGGTCAACCCGACCATCCTCGAGTACGCCGACGCCCTGGTCCTGGGCGCCATCACCCGGGCG
>DATMMN010000165.1:0-28683 GCA_035569675.1 Acidimicrobiales bacterium
CGCTTTGCCGTAGTGCGTACCGCCACGCCGCCTCCATGGAGTGGCCACTCTTGCACCCCGGACCCGTCCGCGTCGTTCACCCGCGGCCGCGTCGGCGCTGCCGCTACGCTGAACGTCCCGGCGCACAAGGGGGACAACCCATGTACAAGGTGCTCGTAGTGGGGACCGACGGTTCCGACACCGCCGACAGGGCGGTCGAGACGGCCGCGGAGATCGCCCGCTCCTGGGGGTCCGAGCTGCACATCGTCACGGCGACACGTGCACCGCGGTCCAGCGCGGCCTCCGCGTCGACGACGGGGGCGCCACTGGTCGACTCGGGCGTCGGTGCCGCGCTGCTGGACGAAGCCGCCAAGCGCGTCGGCGAAGAGGCGTTGCGGAAGCACGCCGATGGCTTGGCGGCCGAGGCCCACGCCGCACAGGGCAACGCGGACGACGTCATCTTGTCCACGGCGGTCGAGGTGGGTGCGGACCTGATCGTGGTGGGGAGCAAGGGGATGCGGGGCGCGCGCCGGTATCTCGGCAGCGTGCCGAACTCGGTCGCCCACGGCGCGCACTGCGCCGTCCTCCTAGTCAAGACGGACTAGGACGGCGAACTCTCGCCTGGAGGCCTGTGTCGCAGGAGCGCAAGAACATCTTCGTCGGTGAGATCGCGACGCACTACGACGCCGACTCGACCGGCGTGTTCGACCCCGCCGTCGTCACGACCACCGTGGACTTTCTGGCTGAGTTGGCCGGCGACGGCGGAGCCCTCGAGTTCGCGATCGGGACCGGACGCATCGGGTTGCCCTTGAGCGAGCGCGGCGTGCCGGTGTCGGGGATCGAGCTCTCGTCCGACATGGCGGCGCAACTGAAGAAGAAGCCGGGCTCGGAGTCGATCGACGTCACTATCGGTGACATGACCTCGACGAGGGTCGAGGGGACCTTCCGACTGGTCTATCTCGTGTTCAACACCATCGGGAATCTCGTCTCGCAGGACGAACAGGTCGAGTGCTTTTGCAACGCAGCAGCGCATCTCGAGCCGGGCGGCTGCTTCGTCATCGAGGTCATCGTCCCGCCGCTCCGTCGCCTCCCTCCCGGCGAGTCGTCGCTCGTATTCACGCTCACGCCGCAGAGAGTGGGCTACGACGAGATCGACGTGGCCCAGCAGCTCGGTGTGTCGCACCACATCTGGTTCCGTGAGGACGGTCCGAAGAAGTTCGCCACACCGTGGCGCCTCGTGTGGCCCGCCGAGCTCGACCTAATGGCTCGCATCGCCGGGATGCGCTTACGCGAGCGGTGGCAGGACTGGGACCGCTCGCCCTTCACCGGCGAGAGCATGAAGCACGTATCGGTCTGGGAGAAGACGGACTGACGTCCCAGCACTCCTACGCCATGGTCGGCGGGCCGAACCAGGTCGTGAGTGCGTCGGGCAGCCCGGGGTCGGTGAGCACACCGACCCAGGCGACATGTCCGTCAGGCCGGATCAACACGGCGGACGGAGCGGGCACCTCGCCGAGGACCGGGAGCTCCCACGCCCCGTCGTACGAAGCTTCTACCTGCTGGACCCGATCCGCCCACGGAGCTCCATCGAACCCACTGGGCTGGCCGAGATTCAACAGCACGGGCCGTGCGGCGTGCAGCAAGCTGAAGACGCGCAGAGGACCGTCGGCGGCAACCAGGTCCAGATCGGGCATGCGGCGGCCGAGGAGCGGGTGACCCTCGCCGAGGTCGTAGTGAACGTCAAGACCGGAGATCATCCCGGCGATCCGCTTGCGCGGCTCGTCCAGGCTTAACAGCTCGCTCATGATGTCTTGCAGTGCCTCGGTGCGCTCGTCACTGCGGCGGAGCGCGATCTGGGCCATGGTGTTGTGGAGCACGCGGGCAGCGACCGGGTGACGTTCGGAGTGATAGGTGTCGAGCAGCGTGTCCAGCGATATGCCTCTGACGACCTGGGCCAGTTTCCATCCCAGATTCACCGCATCCTGCACGCCGATGTTGAGACCCTGCCCGCCGACGGGTGCATGAATGTGCGCGGCATCGCCGGCCAGCAGGACGCGCCCGTTCCGATATGCCGCGGCCTGTCGGGTCATGTCCGTGAATCGGGAGATCCAGTCGGCGTTGTGCAACCCGTAGTCGGTGCCGTCAGCATCGATGAGCGCCTTACGAAGATCGTCGAGGCCTGGCTCAACATTTTCGATGCGCTCTTCGACGAGGACGGCCCGTACCCGCCCCCCGTCCGCCGGGCCGATGCCACCCCCATGGCGTTGACCGAATTCCGGCTGCTGCGCCGTCTCGAACTCGGCGATCAGCCAGCTAATCGTCGGATCCCACCCCGGGAAGTCGATGCCCGCACTTTTTCGGATCACGCTGCGTGCTCCGTCACACCCGACGAGGTAATTCGCTCGCAACGATCGGCCCTCGGCCAGGTGCACGTCGACGCCGGCATCGTCCTGTTCCAGCCCTGTGACCTCGCGTTCGCAATAGATCGGGACGCCGAGCTCGTCGACCCATCCTCTCAAGATGCGTTCGAAGTGCCTCTGCCATAACGCAAGCCCGTAGTTATGACGGGTCGGAAAATCGCTGATGTCCAACGGGGCCATCGCGAACCTCTGGACCTGCATCGCTTCACCCTCGGACAGAAACCGATCGGCGATGCCGCGCTGGTCGAGCACCTCGATGGTGCGTGCATGCAGGCCTCCAGAGCGGGAGCTTTCGACTTCTTGGTTGGCTCGTCGCTCGACGACGGCAACGTCGATCCCCGCCAACCACAACTCCGCTGCCAACATCAGCCCCGTCGGACCCCCGCCGGCGATGATCACGTCGCGGTCGGCCGTCTCCGTCATCTCGCCACTCCCTTCATCTGACCTTCACCACACGCCGCGAGGACCGCCGAGCATTGTCAGCACATCGGAGGGCCTTGTGGGAAGCCCCCCTCTCCGCGGTACGATGTTGATGGCGGCGGACAGCTCAGAACCTTGTTGGTCGTTAGCCTGCGTCCGGTGCGAGGTGATGGCCGGGCGTGCAACGTGCGACGCCGCTGCGACCGGTCTCCGTGAACGACGTCCGAGAGGAACCGCTCCTCGTGCTGGTCACCGGCCTGCCGGGTACCGGCAAGTCGACGATGGCCGACGTGGCTGCCGCCGAACTCGGCGCCCCGGTGCTCGGCCACGACTGGGCGATGAGCGGCTTGCGCCCTTATCCGGAGATCCAGGAGGCGCTCTACGCGATGGGGCTCCGAGGCCACCGGGGCGTCGGCTGGTCGATCTTGTGGGCGCTGGCGCGTTCGCAACTGCGCCGGGGTCTGCCCGTTGTGCTCGACGGCGTGGCCCGAGCTGCCGAGGTCGCGGGAACGCGCGCCGTGTCGCGAGAGGAAGGAGCGCCCAGCTTCGTTGTCCTGACGGAATGCTCCGACGCCGAGTTGCACCGGAGACGCGTCGAGGGCAGGCAGCGCGGAATCCCGGGCTGGTACGAGCTCGATTGGGACCACGTGGCGCGCGCTCGGGGCGAATGGGAAGAGCTGGACGACATCAATGTGGTGCTCGGGGCGACAGCGACCATTGCGCAGAACGCGGCGTCACTGCGGAGCGCGTTGTCCGCATGGCGACGTCGGGATGCCGATTAACAGGCGTAGTCCTCGTCGAACTGCCCGCTGTTGTATTGCACGATCTGCGGCGGGCCGGGGAGCTGCTCTCCCATCGACACCTGGCGAGCGTAGTCAGCGCACGAGCCGGGCCCACTCGGCGAAGCGAGATAATCGGCCATCCAGTAGGGAACGGACGGGGTGTAGTCGCCGACGATGCCGTTCCAGTTCTCCGGGCTTGCGTAGATCCCGACGGTGGCTACGCCCTCTGTCTCGTGGAGCGCATTCAGCGCACCCTGGACGAAGTTCGCGTTCTCCTGGGTGCTCGTTGACCACGCCGAAATCGGGTTGTTCTCGACGTCGAGCCACCACGGCACCGCCGCGTCCACGCCGGCACTGACCGCGTCGTTGTAGGCGTGGATGCCCGCCTGGTAGCCGGCGTTACAGGCCTGGTCGCCGTTGCAGCCCGGCTCGTTCGTCGCCGACGCCTCGTAGTTCAGGAAGATGTAGAGGTTGAGACCTCCGCCCGCCCATGCGGCCTCAGCGGCCATGCACGGGTTGGCATTTCCGGACGAGGAGCCGTCGACTTGCACGATTCCGATCGAGTGGGCACCGGTGGGGAAGTTGCCGCACTGGAAATTGCTGATGTCGAAGCCGTAGGCACCCGACGGGAAGGACCCGCCGAAGAAGCCACCGGTCCCCGGGGCCTCGGCCATACCCACGATGGGCCGGAACAACGGGGACGGTGCGGAGCCGAAATAGCTCGCCGAGCCGAAATTCGACACGAGTCCCGTCGCATCGGTCATCCAATAGCCGTTGTCACTGGGGGTAGTCGCAGAGGAGGCGATCGGATGCCTGATGGGCAGTCCCCCCAAGGAGCCGTAGAACTGCGTGTCCCCGTAGCTGAACATGCCACCGTCCGAGGCGACGAGGAAGTAGCCGAGGCCGTTTGGCCCGGGCAGCATGCCGATGATCGGCTGGTTGAGCACCATGCTGCCGGTGCTCCCGTAGAACTGCGCGTCGCCGTAGGCGAAGATTCCGCCGTCCGACGCGACCAGCCAGTAGCCATTGCCGTCCGCCGTCGCCGCCATCCCCACCACCGGCTTGTTGAGGCGAATCGCTCCGGTGCTGCCGTAGAAGTGCGCGTCGCCGTAGGAGAAGATGCCGCCATCACTGGCAACCAGCCAGTACCCGCCGCCGTCGGGTGTCGCCGCCATACCCACCACCGGCTGGTTGAGGCGCATCGCGCCGGTGCTCCCGAAGAAGTGGGCGTCGCCGTAATTGAAGATGCCCCCGTCGGAGGCGACGAGCCAGTACCCGCCACTGTCGTGCGTGGCCGCCATGCCGACCACCGGTTTGTTGAGCACCGTGCCCCCGGTCGAGCCGTAGAACTTCGCGCCGCCGAAGGAGAAGATGCCACCGTCACTGGCCACAAGCCAGTAGGCGTTGACGCTCGCGCTCGCACCGGCGGGCGGTGTGGCGGAGGGGAGGACGGACGATGCGACGACAGCCACCACAGGCAGCGCGGCCGCCAGGATGGCGAGGACGAGTCGACGGATCAAACTTTCTCTCTTCCCTCTCAGCTTCTGAGGAACTCGGCCACTCGGAAAGCGAGGTCGAGCGCCTGGCGGCCGTTCAGCCGCGGGTCACAGGTCGTGGTGTAGCGCACCCCGAGGTCGCCCTCGAGGATCTCTTCGGCCCCGCCGAGACATTCGGTCACGTCGTCGCCGGTGAGCTCGATGTGCAAGCCGCCCGGCCAGGTGCCCTCGTCGCGGTGGACAGCGAAGAACGAGCGCAGCTCGGACAGGATGTCGTCGAAACGGCGGGTCTTGCGGCCGCCCGCGCTGGTGAAGGTGTTCCCGTGCATCGGGTCGGAGGCCCAGACGACGGGCTGGCCCTCGGCCTCGACGGCCCGGACCAGGGGCGGGAGCAGGTCCTCGACCTTGTCCGCACCCAACCGGGTGATCAACGTCAGACGCCCGGGGAGGCGGTCGGGGTTCAGCCGCTCGCAGAGCCCCGCCAATTCCTCGGGCGTGCAGCTCGGACCGACCTTGAGGCCGACCGGGTTGCAGATCCCTCGGAAGAACTCGACGTGCGCGCCGTCGAGCTGGCGGGTGCGGTCGCCGATCCAGACCATGTGGGCCGAGCAGTCGTAGGGGTCGCCGGTGAGGGAGTCGACGCGGGTCAGGCACTCCTCGTAGGGAAGGATCAGCGCTTCGTGGCTCGTGAAGAAGTCGACCTGGTGCAAGCCTTCCTCCGCGCCCAGGTCGATCCCGCAGGCGGCCATGAAACGCAGCGCCCGGTCGATCTCCGACGCGATGCGCTCGTAACGCTGGCCTTCGGTGGACGACGCGACGAACTGCTGGTTCCACAGGTGCACCTGCGAGAGGTCGGCGAACCCCCCCTTGGTGAACGCCCGCAGCAGGTTGAGCGTGGAAGCCGACTGTTGGTAGGCGGCGATGAGGCGCTCAGGGTCGGGCCGGCGCGCGTCGGCGTCGAAGGCGTCGTCGTTGACCATGTGGCCGCGGAACGAAGCGAGCGTGACGTCGCCCACGATCTCGGTGTCGGCCGAGCGTGGCTTCGCGAACTGCCCGGCGATACGACCGACCTTGACGACGGGCACGCCGGCTGCGTAGGTCAGCGCGACCGCCATCTGCAAGATGATCTTGAGCTTGTCTCGGATCGAGTCGGCGGAGAAGTCGACGAAGGACTCGGCGCAGTCGCCGGCCTGGAGCAGAAAGGCCTGCCCGTTCGCCACCTCGGCCAGGTCGCGGGTGAGGTGGCGCGCCTCGCCGGCGAACACGAGCGGCGGCAGCGCGGACAGGCGCGCCTCTGCCTTCTTCAGCGCGTCGGCGTCGGGCCAGTCGGGCTGCTGTGCGGCGGGGAACTTCCGCCAGGACGCGGCGCTCCAGGAGGCGGACTCGGGGCGGCTCGTCACCGGAACAGGTTAACGCCGTAGGATCCCCGCCCATGGCCGCCTTCCGCTTTGCCATGCAGGCCTCCGGCGCCGCATCCCCGGCTGCCTGGCGCGACTTGGCGCGCAAATGCGAGGACATGGGCTACTCGACGCTCTATGTGCCCGACCATCTCGACGAGCAGTGGGCGCCCATGGTCGCGTGCACGGTCGCGGCGCAGGCCACGACGACCCTCCGCGTCGGCTCGCTGGTGCTCGACAACGATTTTCGCCATCCGGTGCTCGCGGCCCGCGAGGCCGCCACGCTCGACGTCGTGACGGACGGCCGTTTCGAGTTCGGCATCGGGGCGGGGTGGCTGACCGCCGACTACGACCAGTCCGGCATCCCGATGGATCGTCCGTCGGTGCGGATCGCGCGATTGGCCGAGAGCCTCGAGATCATGCGCAGCCTCTGGCAGACCGGCACGGCGACGTTCAGCGGCGAGCACTACCAGGTCCCCGCCGCGAAGGGATTCCCGGTGCCGGTCACACCCGGCGGCCCCCCGCTCGTCATCGGAGGCGGGGGACGGCGCATTCTCACCTTGGCCGGGCAGTACGCCAGCATCGTCAGCGTGGTGCCGAGCCTCGCCGCCGGCTACATCGGCCCCGAGGTCGCGGCCGAGGCGATCCTCGACCGGTACCACGACCGCGTGCGCTGGGCCCGCGAGGCAGCGGGGGAGCGCGCCGACGACCTGGAGTTGCAGTGCTGGACTGCGGCGGTGCAGGTGGTTCCGAACGCGGACGAAGTCGTCGAGTCGCTGGCCTCGCTCTTCGGCCTGACGCCGGACCAACTGCGGGCGGCGCCACTGGCCCTGATCGGCACCGCGTCGGAGATCGCGGAGACCTTGCGCAAGCGCCGCGAGGAGCTCGGTTTCAGCTACATCGTGGTGCACGAGGCCGAGATGGACGCGTTGGCGCCGGTGATCGCCGACCTTGCCGGCACCTGACCGACCTGAGCGGGTCGGCATTCTCGGGGGGACGTTCGACCCACCGCACCTCGGTCACGTCGCCGCCGGGCGGGCCGCGATGGAGACGCTCGGTCTCGATCGCCTCCTTCTCGTCGTGGCCAACGACCCGTGGCAGAAGTCGGGCCAACGCGTCGTCTCCCCGGCGGAGGACCGCTTTGCGCTCGCCGAGGCGCTGGCCACGGAGATCCCGGGCGCGGAGCCGAGCCGGCTCGAGATAGACCGGGGCGGCCCCAGCTACTCGGTGGACACGGCGGAGGAGCTCTTGGCCCGTGCCGGCGCTCGTCCCCTGGAGCTCTTCCTGGTCGTCGGCGCCGACCTGGTGCGCGAGCTCGAGACCTGGCACCGCGCCGAGGACCTCCGGGACCTGGTCACCCTGGTGGTCGTGTCCCGGCCGACCGCCGACGCGATTGCGATTCCGCCGGGGTGGCGGGCGGTACGGGTCGACGGTCCCCTGGTAGCGCTCTCGAGTTCTGAGGTCCGTGACCGCCTCGCCGCCGGCGAGCCGGTCGACGACGTTGTGCCCTCTCCGGTTATCCGTTGCATTCTCAGCCGCGGTATGTACGCTGTCAGTAGATGAGCGCCATGCCGGCCGGGTGGACGGAGTTGTCGGACAGTCCCCACGCGGACGCGTCTCCCATCCGTGCACAGCGTCGGGCCGATCGCCGGGCCGAGCTCAAGGTGGCACGACGGGCTCAACAGCGTTGGACCATCGCCGCGTGTTCCATCCTGGTGGGTGCGTTCGGGCTCACGGTAGGGATCCTGGACGTGCTCCATTGAGGCAACCGTTGGACGTCGGAGTCCAGCTGCCCCCTGCCGTGGCCACCGCCGCGGAATCGGCAGACGCAAAACTCGGGCGTGACACCGTCGTCCTCGGCATGGGCGAGCTGTTCGGTGTCGTCGACGCCTTCGTCATCACCAGCGCGCAGAACACCCGCCACGTGCGCACGCTGGTCGAGGAGATCGAGCGCGGCGTCAAGGACGAGCATGGCGTCGCACCGGTGCGCGTCGAGGGACAGCAGGACGCGACGTGGGTGCTGATGGACTACGGCGACTTCATCGTCCACGTGTTCCTGCAGGAGACACGCGAGTACTACGACCTCGAGCACCTGTGGTCCGGTGCACCGCGGGTCGCGTGGCGGGGGGACGTCGAGAACGCCGGCTGACCAGCCGCCTCAAGGGGTGACGTTGAGGAGGTAGACGGGCCCGGCTACCTGCGAGCCGTTGGCGATCGGGACGCTGGTGTGCGTGCCGTTGATCTCGAACACGACCCCGGTCCCGAGGCCGATCTCGTTGACCACGGTGGTCACGACCTGTGCCACCGCCTGCTCGGTGGCGGTGCCGGAGATCTGGCTGAAGGCTGTGTTGAAGTTCACGGTGACAACGTTGGGAGAGGTTTCGGAAGCGGAGAGCACGGCGACGTCGCTCGGGATGGCCGTGGTGAGCCCCGCCGCCGACTCGCCGCTGCTCGGCCCTGCGACCAGCGTGGTGATGATGGCGGGCAGCTGCGCTGGCGCGCTCACCAGCCGGTCGGTCGGCGTCAGCGCGTTGTTGGCCTTCGCATTGAGGAAGTACACCTTGGCGCCGACGTACGACGATGGCTTCGGCTGGGTCGTCGTTGTCGTGGGCGGGTGCGGGTCGAGCAAGTTGAAGGGCACCCGCGAGTTGGGAATGGCGCTCGGCGATCCTTGCGTGGGAAGTGCGCAGCCCGCCGCAAGGGCCGCCGCCGGCACGATGCACAGCACGGCCCATCGCCGCAGCCGCGCCCGACCCTGCTCGCGCCCCCTCACGCGTCCACCTCCTTCTCGCTAACGAGCTCGTCCCTCGCGCCATCGCCGTCACCGTCGCCGTCGCCGTCGCCGTTCGACAGCACCGGCAGCGACAGGACGAAACGGGCACCACCATCGGGTGACGACTCGACGCGCACGTCGCCGTGCATCACGTGCATGTGCTCGGCGACCAGCGCGAGCCCGAGGCCGGTGCCCGTCCCGGTGCCGCGCCGCCCCGAGGCCGAGCCGCGGTAGAAGCGTTCGAACACCTTGGCGCGCTCCGCCGGGTCGATGCCCGGCCCCGCGTCGTCGACACTCACCTCCACGAGGCGTCCCGGGGCCGGCTCCACAGCCGGTCCGGGGCCCACGGCGATCGTGGTCACCCCGCCGCCGTAGTGGTCCGCGTTCTCCATCAGGTTCACGAGCACCCGCTCGAAGCGCCGCTTGTCCACGCCGACCCGCCAATCCTCCACCTGGGGATCGACGACCACCTCCGGGGTGCCGTGCCGGCGGCCGTCCATGTGCCCGATCCCGGTCTCGACCGAGCGCTGCACCAGCTCGGAGACGTTGACCTCCTCCAGGAAGATGTCGACCGAGCCGGCGTCGGCGCGGGACATCTCGAGCAGGTCGCTCACCATCCGCTGGAACCGCCGCAGGTCGTCGCTCAGGAGCTGGAGTGCCCGTTGCGAGCGCTCAGGGAGCCGGTCGCGGTCGATCTCGAGCACGCCGACGGCCGCCGAGAGCGTCGTCAGCGGCGAGCGCAGTTCGTGGCTCACGTCCGAGTTGAACCGCGCCTCACGCTCGATCCGCTCCTGGAGCTGGTCGACCATCGCGTTGAACGAGAGGGTCAGCCCGACCAGGTCCGGGTCGGCCGCCTCGACGTCGAGCCGCGTGTCGAGCTCGCCGCCCGCGATGGCGCCCGCCGCCGAGGTCACGTCGGAGAGCGGCCGCAAGAGCCGCCGGCTCGCGAACCGGCCGAGCGCGAGCCCGAGCAGCGTCGTGACCGCGCCGGCGACGAAGAGCGTCAGGCCCAGCACGCTCATCGTGTGGTCGAGGTCGGACAGGTCGAACACCTCGAAGTAGGCGGCGTGCACCGAGGGGACCGGCAAGCCGACAGCGATCTCCTCCTGCCCCGCGGCGTTGCGGTACGTCTGCGTCGCCGGCGTCCCGGCCAGGACCTCCTTGCGCAACTGCGCCGGGATGGACGACGCGTTGACCGATAGCGAGGACACGTACGCCTTGGAACGGTGGTAGAGAACTGAGTGCGCGCCCGTTCCGGCGTCGACCTGCCCGAGTAGGAACACGTACTGCGTGTCGCCCGACTCGAGCGAGTTGCGCACCACCGACGCGTTGGAGAATGCCTGCTGCTGGGCCGCCGACTCGCGGCCGGCGAGCAGGAAGTGGCGGACGGTGAAGTACGAGATCCCGCCCAGCAAGACCGACAACACCAGCGCCCCGAGGCCGAAGACGGCCGTGATGCGGGCGCCGATGCCCAGCTTCACGTCAGGGGACCAGCTTGTAGCCCATGCCCCTGACAGTGAGGATGTGCTGAGGCACCGCCGGGTCCGCCTCGACCTTCGTGCGCAGGCGCCGGATGTGCACGTCGACGAGACGCCCGTCGCCGAAGTAGTCGTAGCCCCAGACCCGGTCGAGCAGCTGCTCGCGGCTCAGCACCTTGTTCGGCGACGCGGCCAGCTCGCACAACAACCGGAACTCGGTACGGGTGCAGTGGACCTCCTCGCCGTTGAGCCGGCGCAGCACGCCCTGCTCCGGCAGGAGCTGCAGGTCGCCGAACGTGAGGGCGCCCGGCTCCTCCTCGGCCGGCCGCGCCCGGCGCAACAGCGCCCGGATCCGAGCGGCCAGTTCCTTGGCCACGAACGGCTTGGTGACGTAGTCGTCCGCCCCCGCCTCCAGGCCGGCCACCACGTCGTGGGTGTCCGCGCGCGCCGTCACGATGATGATGGGCACCGCACTGCTGCGCCGCAGGGCACGGCAGCACTCGAACCCGTCCATGCCGGGCAGCATGAGGTCGATCAGCGCAACGTCGGTTGGCGCCTCGGCGAACAAGTCGAGGCCCTCCTCGCCGCTGGCGGCGTCCTTTACCTCGTAGCCCTCGCCCTCCAGGGCCAGGCGCATGGACGATCTGATGCGTTCATCGTCCTCGACGACCAGGATGCGACCGCTCACGAACCTCCACTCGGCAATCAGCTGATCCAGATCTGGGTTGGCCAGATCGACCCCCCGATCATGCCAAAGGCGTGCTGGCCCTGTGGCGAGGTGGGGTTGTTGAAGTTCTGCACCTTAGGGTTGCCGATGACCGCCCAGATCGCCCGGTCGGTCCACAGGTACGGCAGGTCGACGGCGAGGCGCTTGTTCACCGTCTTGTAGGCGGCCTGGCGGAGGCTCGCCTCGGTGCCCTGGCGCCCGGCCAGCAGCGCAGCCTCGACGGTGGGGTCGGCGTTGCGGGCCATGTTGATGGACAGGGACCCCGAGCTCACCGTGGTCGTGCTCCAGAAGATGTAGTTGAGGTCTGGGTCCACCGCACCGAACTGGCGCCAGCCGAGCGCCTGGTACTTGCCGGCCAGGGCGTTGTTGATCGTCTGGTTCTGCTGGACGATGTTCGTGCTGACCTGGAAGCCGACCGCCTTCCACGCCTGCTCGAGGTACTGGGCCGCCCGCAGCGCCGCCGGCGAGTTGGTCGAGCCGTAGGTGAAGGAGATCGGCCCACCGTTCTTCCTCGCCGCCGCCGACACCAACTTCTTGGCGTTGGAGGGGTTGTACCTCGGGTAATTGGTCGCCGAGAAGTACTGCGAGCCCGGGACGAACAGCCCGTTGCTCACCGGCAGCACCCCCTCGTCGATGACCCGCACGTACTGGGCACGGTTGACCGCCTGCGCGGCCGCGAGCCGGACGCTGGGGTCGTTGAACGGCTTGGCCAGACAGTTGAGCTGGACGCAGTTCATGTCCGGCTCGCCCGCCACGTTCGTGCTGTCGTCGATGTACGAGTAGCTCCGGTTGCCGCGGAACTGCGTGATGATCTGCGGCGTGTCGGTGATCATGAGGTCGATCGTCCCGGACTTGAGCGCCTCGGCTCGGGCCGACTCGTCGGGGATCGGTTTGAACGTGATCTGGGACAGGTACGGCAAGCCGCTTCGCCAGTAGGTCGGGTTGGCCGTCGCGGTGAAGTGGTCGTTGGGGATCCACTCTTTGAACACGAAGGGGCCCGTGCCGACCGGGTGCGAGGTGCCGTTCGGATTGGACAGCATCGAGGGCGCGACGACGTAAGCGATCTGCCCGCCGATGCCGCCCGCCAGGTAGTAGGGGAAGGGCACCCACGGCTGCTTGAAGGTGATGGTGGCGGCAAGCGGCCCGGATTGGGTGATGGACTGCAGCGTCGGGTTGATCACGATGCCGGTCAACAACGACTTGGACTGCGCCTCGAGGTTCGTCACCAGCGCGGCGCCGTCGCACGCGGTGCCGTCGTGGAACTTGACGTTGGGCCGCAGGGTGATGGTCCATGCGGTATAGGACGAGTTGGGCACGACCGACTCGGCCAGGTAGGGCGCCCAGTCACCGTTGGTGAGCACGATCGTCAGCGGGTCGAACACGGTGCGGGCGTACATGACGCCGACCTCGTCGAAGCGCCCCTGGGTGGGGTCGAACCCCTGCTCCTCGGCGTCGACGCCGAAGACGAGTGAGCCGCCCCTCTTCGGGGTCGCCTTGGTGACGCCGTTGCGGCCCGGACCGTTGCTGGCGGCTCCTGCGATGTCGTCCCATCCGATGGCGGACGCCCCGGTCAGGCCCGCTGCGGCGGCCGCACCGCCGGCAAGCAGTGTGCGGCGGTCGAATTTCGAGGCCATCGTCCCTCCGTTTCCACGAACCAAACGGACCCCCCGGAAGGTTCGCCGTGACGTTAGTTCCCCGGATTGCATCGAGGGGGGCAGTACCGTGGAGAGCGTGTCGGACGACTGGGACCTCTCGGGGTTCTCCGCCTGGCTGAGCGGCCGGGCGCCGGCGACGCGCAAGGCGTACTTGAGCGACGTCGAGGCGTTCGCCGAGTGGATGGGCCGCAGCGACGTCGACGGACCCGGCGGTGTCGATCGCCTGCACCTGCGCCGGTACCTCGCCTCGCTGGGCACGAGGAAGCTCGCCCGCGCGACGATCGCCCGCAAGGCGGCGGCGCTCCGCTGCTACTTCTCCTGGCAGTTCCGGGAGGGTCGCATAGGCGCGGACCCGGCTCGGTCCCTGCGGGCCCCGGCCGGCGGCGGGCGCCTGCCTCGCGTCCTCTCCCACGGCGAGCTGTCGACTCTGCTCGACGAACCGGCCACGACGCCGCTCGACCGCCGCGACCATGCCGTGCTCGAACTGCTCTACGCCGCGGGGCTGCGCGTCTCGGAGCTCTGCGGTCTCGACCGCGACGACGTCGACCTGCGTGGCCGCACGGTCACCGTGCTCGGCAAGGGCTCCAAGCAGCGGCGCCTGCCGATCCACGAGTCGGCCGCCGCGGCGTTGCGCGACTGGCTCGAGCACGGGCGGGCCGAGATGGAGGGCCCGCCCGAGGCGGTGTTCGTGAACCAGCGCGGCGCCCGCCTCGGACCCCGTGACGTGCGCCGGATCCTCGACCGCCGCGCCGCCTCGCCGACCCACCCGCACGCTCTGCGCCACACCTACGCGACCCACCTGCTCGACGGCGGCGCCGACCTGCGCGTCGTCCAGGAGCTGCTGGGCCACTCGAGCCTGGCGACGACCCAGGTGTACACGCACGTCAGCAAGGAGCGACTGCGCTCGGTCTACGAAGGGACGCATCCCAGGGCCTGAGGGTCGGCTGTGCGCCCAGCGGCTAGAGTGTCCAGGCCCGCCACGGCGGTGGGCTGCAGCACCAACCATCATCACCTGGCGCGTTCCACGGTCGCCGCCCGTCGGGCGGCGCTGCGCCAGGGGAGCAACCGACTGGAGGAACCTCTTTATGGCCGTCGTTTCCATGCGACAGCTTCTGGAGGCCGGAGTGCACTTCGGCCACCAGACGCGGCGATGGAACCCGAAGATGAAGCGCTACATCCTTGGTGAGCGCAACGGGATCTATCTCATCGACCTGCGCAAGACGCTGAGCGGCGTCGAGTCCGCTTACTCCTTCGTGCGCGACCTGGTCGCCAGCGGCGGCACCATCCTCTTCGTGGGCACGAAGAAGCAGACCCAGGGCCCGGTCGCCGAGTACGCCGAGGCCTGCGGGATGCCCTACGTCAACCAGCGCTGGCTCGGCGGGATGCTCACCAACTTCGCCACCGTGGCGGGCCGCGTGGGCCGGATGCGCGAATTGCGGGCCATGCAGGCGGCCGGCGACTTCGACGGCATGCCGAAGCGCGAGGCGTTGCAGCACACCCGCGAGCTCGAGAAGCTGACGCGGAACCTCGGAGGCATCGCCGGCCTGGACCGGTTGCCGAGCGCCGTCTTCGTGATCGACACGAAGAAGGAGCACATCGCGGTCACCGAGGCGCGCAAACTCGGCCTCCCTGTCGTGGCCGTGGTCGACACCAACTGCGACCCCGACGTCATCGACTACGTGATCCCGGGCAACGACGACGCCATCCGCTCGGGCTCCCTCATGTGCCGGGTTATCGCCGACGCCGTGGCCGAGGGCCGCTTCATCGCCGAGCACCGGCGCCAGATGGCGCCGCCGCCGGCCGAGGAGAGCAGTGCCCCCAGCCCGCGCCCGCGCCGCGCGCCGCAACAAATCACCCAAGAGCCCGTCGAGGTGGCGTGAGCGTGGCCAACTACAGCGCCAAGGACGTCTCGACGCTGCGCCAGATGACCGGCGCCGGCATGCTCGACTGCAAGAAGGCGCTCGACGAGACGGACGGCGACATCGAGAAGGCGGCACAGCTCCTGCGTGAGCAGGGCAAGGCCGGCGCGGCCAAGCGCTCCGACCGGGAGGCCTCCGAGGGTGCGGTGACCGCCGTGCTCAGGCGACGCGGCAGCGGTGGTCGAGCTGCGCTGCGAGACCGACTTCGTGGCCAAGTCGGCCGAGTTCGTGGCGCTGGCCGACGAGCTGGCCGCCCTCGTGGCGGGCAAGGGCGAGGAAGCCGTCAGCGAGCTCGACGACGAGATCGACAACCTGCGCTCGACCCTCAAGGAGAACATCTCCGTGGGCCGGGTGCGCCGGCTCGTCGCCGAAGCCGGGCAGGTGGTCGACACCTACCTCCACCAACAGGCCGGCCGCGGCGTCAACGCCGTCGCCGTCGTGCTCGAGGGTGGGACCGATGAGCTGGCGCACGACATCGCGGTGCATATCGCGTTCGCGAAGCCGGCTTACCTCTCTCGGGACGAGGTGCCGGCCGACGAGGTCGCGGCCGAGCGCGCCACGCTCGAGACGATCTCGCGCAACGAGGGCAAGCCCGAGGCAGCGCTCGAGAAGATCGTCGAGGGACGCATGAACGGCTGGTACAAAGAGCGCGTGCTGCTCGACCAGTCCTATGTCCGCGACGAGAAGCAGTCCATCGCCGGCATGCTCGGCTCGGCGCGCATCGTGGCCTTCGCCCAGGTCGTCGTCGGCGCCTGACGCGCTGAGGCTCGTGGGAGATTCGCGCCGCATCGTCCTCAAGATGTCGGGAGAGGCCTTGGCCTCCGCCGCGTCCGACGAGACCATCGACACGGCCACCGTCGAACGGATGGCCAAGGAGATGGCCCAGGCCATGGACGCCGGGGGTCTCGAGCTCGCCGTCGTCGTGGGCGGCGGCAACATCTGGCGGGGCACGACCGGCGAGTCCAGCGGCATGGACCGCGCCACCTCGGACTACATGGGCATGCTCGGCACGGTCATCAACGCCCTCGCGCTCCAGGACGCACTCGAGCAGCAGGACCAGCCGACCAGGGTGCTGACCGCCCTCTCCATGGCCGAGGTGGCCGAGCCCTACATCCGCCGCCGGGCCATCCGCCACCTCGAGAAGGGCCGCATCGTCATCTTCGCCGCCGGCATGGGGAACCCGTTCTTCACGACCGACACCCCCGCTGCACTCCGGGCGGCGGAAATCGGTGCCGAGCTGCTGTGCAAGGGGACCCATTCAGGCGTGGACGGCGTCTACAGCGCCGATCCCAAGCTCCACCCTGAGGCCACCCGCTACGACGAGATCTCCTTCATGGACGTGATCAACCACGACCTGCGGGTGATGGACCTGACCGCCATCACCTTCTGCAAGGACAACAATCTGCCCATCCGGGTGTTCGACCTCATGATCCAGGGGAACATCGGTCGTGCCCTCGGGGGTGAGCAGATCGGTACGCTGGTCCGTTGATGGACGATGACCTCGCAGTCCTGGTGAAGGACGACACCAGGGAGAAGATGGGCAAGGCCATCGACCACGTTCGCCACGAGATGGGCGGCGTCAGGACGGGACGGGCCTCCTCGGCGTTGGTCGAACCGCTGCTCGTCGACTACTACGGCACGCCCACTCCGCTGCGCCAGCTGGCCGGGTTCAGCGTGCCCGACGCCATGCTCCTCGTCATCTCGCCCTACGACAAGGGTTCGCTGGCGGCGATCGAGAAGGCGATCCAGACGTCGGACCTCGGCATCAACCCGACGAACGACGGCACCGTGATCCGCCTGGCCTTTCCGCCGTTAACAGAAGAGCGCCGCAAGGAGCTGGTCAAGGTCGTGCGGCACAAAGCAGAGGAGGGACGCGTGGCAGTTCGCAACCTGCGCCGCGCGGGGCGACACGAGCTGGAGGCACTGCAGAAGGACGGTGAGCTGTCGACCGACGAGCTCGAGCGCGTCGAGAAGGAGCTGGAGAAGATCACGCACGACCAGGTCGCGCTGATCGACCAGCTGCTCGCGCACAAAGAGCAAGAGCTCATGGCGGTCTGAGGCAAGCGACATGACCAACGGCACCGACGATCACGACGAGTCCACCCCCTCCTTCGGCGGGTTCTCTGACTCCGACAACAACGAGCAGGACTCCGAGGAGCCCTCGAGCTATCACTCCGGGCGCGTGCGCATCATCGGCGCCGAGCCGGCGGGCGACTCCGTCCCCGAGGGGACCGGCCCCGTGGAGGAGGGCCACCCGGACCTACCGCACTGGAACGACGCGCCGACCGGGCAGGTCCCTGCGATCCTCGATCGCAGTACCGGCGAGGAGGCCGCGGTCGCGCCGCCCATGTGGCGCGAGGAGGACAACGACTGGGAGGCCCAGGAGGAGGTCTTCGAGCCCTCGATGCTCTCGGGCGACCTGCCCGCCGTTGGCGCCCTGCTCGACGAGCAGCGGCGAGAGGAGGCCGACGCCGATCGCCAGCCGTGGCACTTCGAGTCCGACGACACGCTCGTGATCCCGCCCGAGCCCGATCTCGCCGCGCCCGGTCCCGTGCCCGAGCCGGAGCTGGACACCGGTCCCCGCCGCCGCGTGTCCGCCGCGCCCCGACGCGAACGGCTGCGCCGCGAGGCGCCCGAGCCGGTCGGCTGGAGCGAGCCCGAAGCGGCGCCACCCGACGAGCCCGCGGCCGAGCCCCCGGCCGAGCCCGAATACGAGCCCGTCGGCGTGTCGCCGCAAGTGGCCTCGGCCGAGACGGCGGCAGCATCGGCCGTCGCCGCATCACGGCTCAGCCCCCCGTCGCCGCCCGAGCCCAAGGTCCGCGCCCCGCGCACCTCGAGAGCCAAGGCTTCGCGCACCGGGAACGTGCCCACGCCCACGGGTGGCACCTCCGGCCGCGACATGCGCGTTGCGATCGGCAGCGGCCTCCTGCTGGGCGTCATCGGACTGATCTGCTTCGCGGTGGGGACGGTGGCCACCTTGGCCATCACGACCGTCATCGTCCTGCTCGCCACCGCCGAGGGCTACGCCGCCTTCCGTCGCGCCCAGTACCACCCGGCCACGTTGCTCGGCCTGGTCGCGGTGTTGTCGTTGATGATCGAGACCTACAACAAAGGGGTCGCGGCACTGCCGCTCGTCCTCGTGCTCCTCGTCGCGGGTTCTTTCATCTGGTACCTCGCCCGCGTGGAGCCCGCGGCCGATCCCGCCTCGGGCATGCTCTCGACGGTCTTCATCTTCGTGTGGGTGGGCGCCTTCGGTTCCTTCGCTGCGCTGCTGCTCAACCCGAACCTGTTCCCCGACCGTCACGGCATCGCCTTCATCCTCGCCGCAGTGATCGTCACGGTGACCGACGACGTGGCCTCGCTGCTCGTCGGCTCGGCCATCGGCAAACACCCGCTCGCCCCTTCCATCAGCCCCAACAAGAGCTGGGAGGGTCTGATCGGTGGCGCTCTCGCCGCGATCTTGATGTCCGTCGTCGTGGTCCACTTCATCCACCCGTGGACCGTGAGCAAGGCGTTGCTCTACGGCGTCGTCGTCGCCATCGTGGCGCCGCTCGGTGACCTGAGCCAGTCGATGATCAAGCGGCACCTCGGCCTCAAGGACATGGGCCGGCTGTTGCCCGGGCACGGGGGCGTCCTCGATCGCTTCGACGGCCTCCTCTTCGTCCTGCCCGCCACGTACTTCGTGGTCAAAGCGCTTCACCTCGGCTGAGCCGATGCGCTCCGTGAGCCTGATCGGCTCTTCAGGCTCTGTCGGCACGCAGGCCCTCGACGTCATACGCGCCGAACCGCAGCGCTTCCGGGTCCACGCGCTCGCGGCGCACCGCTCGGCCGACGTGCTCGTCGCCCAGGCAACCGAGTTCCACCCCGACGTCGTCGTCATCGGTGACCCCGCCCTCCACGCGGCCGTGCGCGACGGCGTACCTGGAGGCATCGAGGTGTTGGTCGGCGAGGAGGGCATGGTCGCAGCCGCGCAAGGGGCCGACGTGGTGCTCAACGCCGTCGTCGGCTTCGCCGGGCTCCCGGTGACGATGGCGGCGCTCGAGGCGGGCCGGCGCCTCGCCTTGGCCAACAAGGAGTCCCTCATCGCAGGCGCACCCGTGGTGCAGAAGGCGCGGAGCACGCCGGGCGCCGAGATCGTCCCGGTGGACTCGGAGCACTGCGCGCTGCACCAGTGCCTTGCCTCCGTGCAGGGGACGACCGACGTGGCCCGCTTGCTGCTGACCGCGTCCGGTGGCCCCTTCCGCGACTGGCCGGCGGACAAGCTCGGCACGGCGACGGTGCAGGACGCGCTGGCCCACCCCACCTGGTCGATGGGGCCCAAGATCACCATTGACAGCTCGACGCTGATGAACAAAGGCCTCGAGGTCATCGAGGCGCATGAGCTCTTCGGCATCGACTACGACCGCATCGACATCGTCGTGCACCCGCAGTCGGTCGTGCACTCGATGGTCGAGCTGCGCGACGGCTCGACGCTGGCGCAGTTGTCCGCTCCCGACATGCGCCTGCCGATCGGCTACGCGCTCGGCTGGCCTGATCGCATCGCCACGCCCTACGGAGCGCTCGATTGGTCGGCCCCGCGCTCCTTGACGTTCGAGGCACCTGACCGCTCGATATTCCGGTGCATCGACCTCGCCTACGCCGCCGGCCGCCGCGGGGGTTCCTCGCCGGCATGGCTGAGCGCCGCCAACGAGGTGGCGGTCGAGGCGTTTCTCGAAGGCAAGCTGCGTTGGTTGGACATCGGCGAGGTGGTGGAGGAGACGCTCGAGGCCTGGGAAGACGATCACGTCGACCAGGTGGAAGGGGTGTTGGCGGCCGACGCCGAGGCCCGCCGGCGGGCGCAGGAGATCGTCACCCGCCGTCTGTCCGGCTGAGGCCGGCGGTAGCGTTGAGGGTGCGATGACCCTCATTCAGCAGGTTGCTGCATCCTCTCAGGGCAACGCGGACCCGAGCCCCGAGCCTCAGGGGAGCGGCGCAAGCGTCGTCAAGCTGCTCGTCGCTGTGGCCGTCATCACGGCCCTGTTCCTGCTGCTGGGCTGGGGTGCGCTGCTCCTCTTCATCGTGATCCTCATCGCGATCGTGATGCTCCACGAGCTGGGCCACTTCGCCACGGCCAAGTGGGCGGGCATGAAGGTCACCGAGTACTTCGTGGGTTTCGGCCCGCGCCTGTGGTCGATCCGGCGGGGCGAGACCGAGTACGGCGTGAAGGCCATCCCCGCCGGCGGGTACGTCCGCATCACCGGGTTCACCGCGACCGAAGAGGTGCCCGAGGAGGACGAGCAGCGCGCCTACCGCCAACAGCCCTTCTATCAGCGCATCGTCGTGGCGTCGGCCGGCTCGGTCATGCACCTGCTGATCGCGTTCGTGCTGGCCATCATCGTGGTCTTCACCTTCGGTCAGCCCACGAACAACTACAAGGTTGCGGCGCTCGAGCACTGGCCCGGCAAGGCCACGCCCGCAGCGCTGGCGGGACTGAAGGCGGGGGACACCATCGTCTCCATCAACGGGAAGACCTTCAGCAATCCGAACACCATGACCGACATCATCAAGCGCTCGACCGGCAAGGAGCTCACGCTCGGTGTGGAGCGCGACGGCCGCCTCGTCCAGCTCGAGGCAACGCCCGCCAGCGGCAAGGGCATCGTGGTGGGCGGGTCGAAGCTCGCCGATCGCGGCTACCTGGGGGTCAGCATCGCGACAGCCGTGAGCTCGGTCGGCGCGCTGCACGCGCCGGGCGCCGCCGTCTCGACCATGTGGTCGGTCACGGACCAGGAGGCTCACGGCATCGGGCAGATCTTCTCGCCGGCGGGCATCTCCTCCCTCTGGCATCAGCTCACGAACTCGCACTACGCCGCGAAGGTCGCCAACAACCCGGGCGAGGCACCGCGGCCCGAGTCGATCATCGGGATCGCGCACATCGGCGCTCAGGCAGAGCAGAGCAACGTCGAATCGGTCCTGTTGCTCCTCATCGCCATCAACATCGTGTTCGGGATACTGAACATGCTGCCGATGATCCCCCTCGATGGAGGCCACGTCGCCATCGCGGCGTACGAGTGGATCAGGACGAAGAAGGGACAGGCCTACTACCGGGCCGACATCACCAAGCTGTTCCCGGTGGCCGCAGTCTTCATCGGGATATTGGCCTTCGTCTCGCTCTCGGCCATGTACCTGGACATCACGCACCCGATCAACTTCCCGCACTGACGTGGAACTGACGTCCGCCCTCTTGTCGGCCCGGCGACCGACACGGCGCATCAGCGTCGGCGACGTGCCGATCGGCGACGGCGCGCCCATCAGTGTGCAGTCGATGACGACGACGAAGACGGCCGACGTCGACGGCACGCTGGCGCAGATCTACGCGCTGGCCGCAGCCGGTGCCGACATTGTGCGCTGCACGTGCAACGAGGAGGCGGCAGCCGAAGGCCTGGCCCATATCGTCCCCCGTTCGCCGGTGCCGATCGTGGCCGACATCCACTTCCACCACGAGATGGCCCTCGCCGCGCTCGAGGCCGGCGTCCAAGGCCTCAGGCTCAACCCGGGCAACCTGCGCAAGGAGGCCGAGATCAAACAGGTCGCCACCGAAGCGCGCGACCGCGGCGTTCCCATCCGCATCGGGGTCAACGCGGGCTCGCTCCACCCCGACCTCTACAAGAAGTACGGCGGCGCCACGCCCGAGGCGCTCGTCGAGTCGGCCAAGAACGAGCTCGCGCTGTTCGAGGAAGTCGGCTTCACCGACGTCAAGATCTCGGTCAAGGCCTCGTCGGTCGCCCTCATGATCGCCGCCTACCGGCTGGCGTCGGAGACCTTCGACCACCCGCTCCACCTGGGTGTGACCGAGGCGGGCCCGCCGCCCGCCGGCCTGGTCAAGGGGACGGCCGGCATCGGCGCGCTGCTGGCCGAGGGGATCGGCGACACCATCCGCTACTCGCTCACCGCCGACCCGGTCGAGGAGGCGCGCGCCGGGCGCCAGCTGCTCGAGTCGCTCGGGCTGCGCGAGCGCAAGGGCCTCGACCTCATCGCCTGCCCCTCGTGCGGGCGCGCCCAGGTCGACGTCATCGCCGTGGCGAAGGAGGCCCAGGAAGCGCTCGAGAAGCTGAGCCTCCCGATCCAGGTCGCGGTCATGGGCTGCGTCGTCAACGGGCCCGGCGAGGCGCGCGAGGCCGACATCGGCATCGCGGCGGGGAAGCAGAAGGGGCACCTCTTCATCCGCGGCAAGATCATCCGCGTGGTGCCCGAGGCCGAGATGGTCCAGGCGCTCGTCGACGAAGCGGAGCGTCTCGTGGCCGAGGGCGTCGAGGCGCGCATTGCCGCGGCCGACAGCGGTGCCGAAGCCGAAGCGGAGGCCGACCGCCGCGCGCTGCTCGACACCACCGGCGCCGATCCCAACCGCACGGCCGAGAAAATCGAGATCATTCGTCGCCACTCGGACAACTAGCCGACAGCTAGCCTTGTCCGATGGGTAAGGGCGGCGCGAGCGCGATCGTGACGCGGGAAGAAGACTTCCCGCGCTGGTACCAGGAGGTCATCGCCCGCGCCGAGATGGCGGACAACGGCCCCGCCCGCGGCACCATGGTCATCCGCCCCTGGGGCTACGGCATCTGGGAGCTGATGCAGGCCGAGCTCGATCGCCGCATCAAAGAGGCGGGCGCCGAAAACGCGTACTTCCCGCTGTTCATCCCAGAGTCCTTCCTCAAGCTCGAGGCCGAGCACGTCGAGGGCTTCGCGCCCGAACTGGCCGTTGTCACCCACGGTGGCGGCAAGGAGCTCGAAGAGCCGCTCGTCGTGCGGCCCACGAGCGAGACGGTGATCAACAGCTTCTTCTCCAAGTGGATCCAGAGCCACCGCGACCTGCCGATGTTGCTCAACCAGTGGGCCAACGTCGTGCGCTGGGAGCTCCGGCCCCGGCTGTTCCTCCGCACGACCGAGTTCCTCTGGCAGGAGGGCCACACCGCACACGCCACCGAGGACGACGCGCGCGCCTACGCGCTGCAGATCCTGAACGACGTCTACCGCTCGACGATGGTCGACGTGCTCCGCGTCCCCGTGCTCACCGGCCACAAGACGGCCCGGGAGCGCTTCGCCGGCGCCAACAAGACGTGGACTTGCGAGGGGATGATGGGCGACGGCAAGGCGTTGCAGATGGGCACCAGCCACGAGCTCGGGCAGAACTTCTCGCGCCCCTTCGACATCACGTACTCGAACGCGTCGGGCTCACTCGAGTACGTGTGGCAGACGTCGTGGGGCGTCTCCACCCGCCTCGTCGGCGCGCTCGTCATGGCGCACGGCGACGACTTCGGCCTGCGCCTCCCGCCCGCCGTCGCGCCCGCCCAGGTGGTCGTGATGGTCATCAAGGACGACGTCGCCGTTGGCGAAGCGGCCGCCCGTTTCTGCTCCGAGCTGGCCGCGGCGGGTCATCGCGTCCGCCTCGACGACCGGACCGACACCAGCTTCGGCCGGCGCAGCGTGGACTGGGAGCTCAAGGGCGTCCCCGTCCGCGTCGAGGTCGGGCCCCGGGACCTGGCCGACGGCAACGTCACCGTCGTGGTGCGCCACACGCGCGAGAAGCGCACCGTCGCCCTCGGCGGCGTGGCGGCCGAGGTCGCCGCCGCCTTGGAGTCGGCCGACCGGGACCTGCTGGCTGAGGCGACGAGTTTTCGGGAGAGCCGGACCGCCGACGCCGCCACGCTGGACGAGGCGATCGAGGCGGGTTCGGTCGGCTTCGCCCGGGTGCCGATGGTGGCTCTGGGGCCCGACGGCGAGGACCGCCTGGCGCAGCACGCGTTGAGCATCCGGTGCCTCCAGCGCCCCGACGGCTCGCTTTCGGGCCAAGGCGACCCCGAGGAAGAGCTCGTCGCGGTCGTCGGCCGCTCCTACTGACGACGGGATTGCTATAATTCCAAGGCTGTCCATTAAGAATCAGTACCTCGTTGAAGCGTGGGCTGCGGCCCACGCTTTCGCTTTGCGGGGGCCAGTTTTAGCGACCAGACCAGGAAGATCACGAGTGCAGACCAAGGAGGTGACAGGGATGACCGACATGACGGACCTGGCCGGCGCCCTGTCGCCGGTCGTGGGGGCACGCGGCCTCGAGCTGGTCGACGTGGAGGTCCACGGGGCCCAGCTGACGGTCTTCGTCGACCGCGAGGGCGGTGTCGGGCTCGACGACCTGAGCGAGGCGACGAAGGACGTGTCCGCGGCGCTCGACCGGATCGACCCCCTGCCGGGGCGCTACACGCTGACCGTCTCGAGCCCCGGGCTCGAGCGGCGGCTGCGCACGCCGGCCCATTTCGCGCGAGCGGTCGGTGAGACCGTCACCGTGCGGGTGGATGCCGGCACCGCCGACGTCCGGCGCCTGACCGGGACGCTCGAGTCGGCCGACGAGATGGGCTGCACCCTGGCCGGGCCGGACGTACCCGGCGGCGAGGTACGCATCAGCTACGACCAGATCGAGAGGGCGCGCACGGTGTTCGATTGGGGGCCGGCGCCGCGTCGCGCGAAGAGTGAGAGGGTGAAGCGGCCATGAGCAAGACCAACTTCGAATTCCTCGACGCGCTCGGCCAGATCGCACGCGACAAGGGGATTTCGGTCGACACCTTGCTCGACGCCCTGGCGAATGCACTGGTTGCCGCGTACAAGCGGCGGCCCGACGCGGCCGAGGAGGCCGTCGTCACTATCGACCCCGACTCGGGAGAGATCAGGGTCTACGGCCAGGAGCTGAACGAGGAGGGCGAGGTCATCCGGGAGTGGGACGACACCCCCGACGACTTCGGGCGCATCGCCGCGCAGACGGCCAAGCAGGTGATCCTCCAACGGATCCGCGAGGTCGAGCGCGACATGAAGTACGAGGAGTACGCGGGCCGGGAGGGCGACATCGTGACCGGCATCGTCCAGCAGACCGACAACCGCTACACGCTCCTCGACCTCGGCAAGGTGGAGGCGCTGCTGCCCCAGGCCGAGCAGGTGTCCTACGAGCGCTACGAGCACGGGGCGCGCCTGAAGGCCTACATCGTCGAGGTCCGCAAGACGACCAAGGGTCCTCAGATCGTCGTCAGCCGCACCCACCCCGGGCTGATCAAGCGGCTCTTCGAGCTCGAGGTGCCCGAGATCGGCTCCGGCGTCGTCGAGATCAAGGCGGCCGCCCGCGAGCCGGGGCACCGCACGAAGATCGCCGTGTGGTCCAACGACCCCAACGTCGACCCGGTGGGCGCCTGCGTCGGCGCGCGCGGGTCGAGGGTTCGCATGGTCACCAACGAGCTGCGCGGCGAGCGCGTGGACGTCGTGCCGTTCTCGGACGACCCGGTCGAGCTGATCCAGAACGCGCTGGCCCCCGCCCGAGTGCGCGAGGTGCGTCTCGACGAGGAGACCGGCACGGCCACGGTGATCGTCAGCGACTTCCAGCTCTCCTTGGCCATCGGCAAGGAGGGGCAGAACGCGCGGCTGGCCGCTCGCCTGACCGGTTGGCGCATTGACATCAAGAGCGAGACCCAGCTGGCCGAAGAGGAGGCCGGCTACGGCGACCAGGAGTGGGCCGAGGGCGAGTGGGTCGAGGACGAGAACGGCGACCTTGTGTGGAAGCCGGCCGAGGGTGGCGAGGCCATGTCGGCGGCCGAGTGGTCGCACGCGGTCGAGGACGCGGCCGAAGGTGGGGACGGCGCCAAGCCTGCGGCGGAAACGAGTGACGCGCCCGCCGCCGAGTCCAAGGAGACCGGGGGAGCCGTCGAGGCGTCAGCCGAAGCGGAGCCCGCGTTGGCGGAGCCTGCGGAAGCGGAGCCTGCGGCCGCGGAGGCCGCTGCGTCCGAGGTCACGGAGGAGGCAGAGGCATAGCGCCGACACGGACCTGTGTCGGCTGCCGGCGCGCCCTGCCGGCGGACCGGCTGGTCCGGATCGTGCGTCGGGCCGACGGGGCGGTCGTGGCTGACCGGCGCGGCACCGGGCGGGGGGCGTGGCTCTGCCGGGAGTCGGCAGAGTGCCTGGAACGAGCCGTGCGCCAGCATCGCTTCGAGCGGGCGTTTCGTGCGCCGGTCCAGGTCGTTGAGCTGGAGCAGTTGTGTGCGCATCTGGGTGTGGCGTGGGGGAGCGGGCCACCTGATGTGCGAGGATGAGGGGCTCGGTTGACCCCGGGCCCGGTAAAGAGACAAGGACGAAGAGAACCACTTGCCGAAGAAGATTCGCGTCTATGAGCTGGCCAAAGAGCTAGGCCTCACCAACAAAGAAGGGCTCGAGCTGGCCCTTTCCCTCGGGATCGGGGTCAAGAGCCACTCGTCCTCTATCGAGGACGCCCAGGCGGACCGCGTCCGCCGCAAGGCAGACGCGGACGGGTTGCGGCGCCCCGTCCAGCCCGAGGAGCCGGCCCCGGCCAAGAAGGCGGCCAAGGCCACCAAGAAGGCGGCGCCGGCCAAGAAGGCCGCGGCAACGGCCGAGTCTGCGCCCGCTCCGGCCGCCGCGGAGAGTGCGGCTGCGAGCACAACGGCGGAGGCACCTGCGCCAGCCAAGAAGGCGGTGGCCGCATCGAGCGCGGGGGCGACGGTCGCCCCGGCCAAGAAAGCCCCGGCCCGCGCGGTCGCGGCACCTCCGGCTGAGCGTGCGCCGGCGGCAGCGTCGGCCGGTGCTGGTGGCGGTGCTGGTGGCGGTGCTGGTGCTGGTGCCGAGGCGCCCGCCCGCCCGTCACGACTGATCAGCAGCCGGCCGACTGAGCGTCCGCCGGCCGCGCCTGCAGCCCCTCCCGCGGCGGATCGCCCCTCGACCTCACCGGCCCAGGCGCCAGCAGCGCACGCGCCCGAAACGGCGGCACCGCCCGACCAGCGCCGGACCCGACCCCCGCTCAGTCCCTCGGGCAGGCCTGTCCCGCCGCCACCGGGGCCGCGACCGCCGCTTGGACCGAGCGGGCGGCCCATCCCACCCCCGCCCGGCATGGGTGGGCGCCGTCCGACCTCGAACGCACCCTCCGGCCCGCGCCCTGGTGGTGGCGGCGGAGGCTCCTATCCGCAGCGCACCGGCGGCCGACCCGCCGGGGGCGGTGGCGGACGTCCCGGAGGCGGCACAGGTGGTGGCGGTGGCTTCGGCGGCCGCCCGGGTGGTGGTTTCGCCGGGCGCTCGGGCGCGGGTGCTCCGGCCGGTGCCCCGCCGCCGGGTGGACGTGGGGGCATGCCGGGGCGGCGGCCTCCACAACGTCGGGCGCGGCGTCGCCGGCGCAACCTCGAAGAGCTCGAGCCGACGCAGCTGACCACGTATCAGCCCTCGACGGCTCCGGTACCCGAGGGCGAGATCATCATCGAGCGGGGCTCGACCGCGCGCGACCTCGGACCCAAGCTCAACCGCAGCGCCGGCGACATCGTGCGCTTCCTGTTGCTGCAGGGCGAGATGGTCATGGCCACCCAGTCGCTGAGCGACGACATGATCGAGCTGTTCGCCGCCGAGATCGGCGCCGACGTGCGGTTGGTGGACCCGGGCGAGGAGCAGGAAGCCGAACTTCTCGCGCGCTACTTCGAGGACGAAGACGAAGAGGACGAGGCCGACCAGCGCCCACGCCCGCCCGTCGTCACCGTCATGGGCCACGTCGACCACGGCAAGACGTTGCTGCTCGACAAGATCCGATCGGCCAACGTCGTGGCCGGCGAGGCGGGCGGCATCACGCAGCACATCGGCGCCTATCAGGTGGAGTGGCAAGGCCACCCCATCACGTTCATCGACACGCCGGGCCACGCCGCGTTCACCGCCATGCGGGCACGGGGCGCGCAGGCGACCGACATCGTGATTTTGGTCGTCGCCGCCGACGACGGCGTCATGCCCCAGACGATCGAGGCCATCGACCACGCCAAGGCGGCCGACGTGCCGATCATCGTCGCCGTGAACAAGATCGACCGCGAGCAGGCCGACCCCCAGCGCGTGATGCAGCAGCTCTCCGAGCGCGGGCTGGTGCCGGAGGCGTGGGGCGGCGACACCATCTTCGTGGAGGTCTCGGCGCTGCAGGGCACGGGTATCGAGAGTTTGCTCGAGCAGATCGTCCTGGTGGCCGAGGTAGAGGAGCTCACGGCGCGGGTCGAGGGCGAGGCGCGCGGTGTCGTGTTGGAGGCGAACCTCGAGGCCGGACGCGGGCCGGTGGCCACGTTGATCGTGCAGCAGGGCACCCTGCAGGTGGGCGACCCGGTCGTCGCGGGCGCAGCCTGGGGCAAGGTCAAGGCACTGGTGGACGACGCGGGCGACCACATCAAGGAGGCGTTGCCGTCGACGCCGGTGCAGGTGTTGGGGTTCTCGGAGCCGCCGAACGCCGGCGACGAGATGCGCGGTGCCAAGGACCTGGCGCGGGCCCGGACGTTGGGTGAGGCCCGTGCCCAGCGCTTCCGTTTGTCCGGCCACAAGCCGGTGGCGTCGGCGACGGGTGCACGTCTGGAGGACCTGTTCGAGCAGATCTCGCGCGGCGAGACGGCGACACTGAACATCGTCCTGAAGGCGGACGTGCAGGGGTCGTTGGAGGCCGTGACCGAGTCGTTGAAGCGGTTGGAGCGTGACGACGTAAAGCTCTCGTTCGTGTTGCGCGGCATCGGCGGCATCACCGAGAACGACGTACAGCTGGCGGCGGCGTCGAACGCCACGATCATCGGCTTCAATGTGCGGCCCGACCGGCGTTCTCGGGAGCAGGCCGAGCA
>DATMMN010000166.1:0-6950 GCA_035569675.1 Acidimicrobiales bacterium
GGCCGCCACGGCGAGAGCGTACTGTGCTCCCGCATGTCCGACCCGACCGACTCAGACCAGAACGACGTTCCCGGCCCCGGCGCCTCTCCCTACCCGGCCGCAGCCGAGCACGCGCCGCTGACCGGGCTCGATGAGTTCCTGGTCCACAACGCGCCCTATCCCGTCCGCGTGATGTGGACGCCCGACGCGCAGGCCTACGAGCGCGTCTGGTTCACGTGTCAAGACAAGGTTGGCGACCTCCTCGTCGTGATCGGGCTCGCCTTCTACCCGAACCTCGGCACCGCGGAAGCCTTCGCCATCGTCAACGTGCGCGGCCAGCACTCGACGGTGCGGGCGCATCAGAAGCTGCGCAACGACCGCATGGACATGCGGCTCGGTCCCTTCAGCTTCGAGGTGGTGGAGCCCTTCCGCCACTGGCGCCTCCGTCTCGACCCCGCACACGACAGCGCCGGCGCGGACCTCCCCATCTCCTTCGCGATCGATTGGCTCGATACGAAGCGGCCCGTCTTCCGCCAGCTGGGCGCCGGCATCATCGTCGGCGGCCGTGCCATGAGCCCCATCGCCGGCTACGACGGGTTCGGACGCCAGCGGGGATGGGTCGAGACACACGGCGAGCGCTTCGAGATCGGCACCGACACGCACCTCGGCACCCGCGACCACCATTGGGGGACCCGCGACGGCGTCGGCGGTCCCGGGCGCTACATGGGGATGCAGCACCCACACAGCGGCGAGTGGGTCGAGTTCGCGGACTTCGGCATCTGGGGCGACCACGTCCTCTACAACATCGGCGACCCGCGCAAACGCAGCGCCACGCTCACCAAGCGGGTGCACCGCATGCGCTTCGAGCCCGAGACCCACTTGCTGCACAGCGGCGAGGTCGATCTGCATTTCGCCGACGGCTCGGTCAAGACGCTGGCGTTCGAGCGTCTCGGCAACCAGATCGCGTTCCTACGTTGTGGCATGTACGGCGGCCCTAACGGCGGCACGCCCGACGGTGACCTCTGGCATGGCATGGCGGTCGCCGCCGGGGACGAAGTCGTCGTGCACGCCGAGACCTTCGACGTCAACGATCCCGAGGTGCGTGCCCGCCTGGCCGGCCAGGACCAACACCAATGTCGCGTCACCTGCGACGGCGAAGTCACCTACGGCCTCGTGGAGCCCTACGACACCCTCTGTTACGAGGTGGCCAAGGCCGGCGTCATGGGCTTTTCGCTCCTCGACGCGAACTGAACGCCGCGCCTTCGACGACTCGTCTTGTCGTGTCCACCGCCTGGTTCCGCCGGAACCGTCCCGGCGGCGCCCGCGTGTCTCCCCTCCCGCCCGATCGTCAGAGCGGGTCGCCCGCCGCCGCGGGCTGCGCCGGCGCGAGAGCGTGCGGCACCTGCACCTCCCACGACCGGATCCAACGGAACCCGATCACCGCCAGGGCGATGAGCCCGCCGAACCAAACCAGTGGGCCGAAGGGCAGAACGCTCCAGGCGGCCATGGCGCACAGGACGACGAGGACGGTGCGCTGGGCGCCGCCGTCTACGAAGGTGCACGCCACCAGCGGAACCGCCCACAACAGGTACCACGGCTGAGGATTGGCGGAACACACCGCCATCACGCCGAAGCCGATCGCAAGGGCGCCGATCCAATTTCGGCCGCGCGGCAACGCGAGAACCAGTACGACGGCGACGAGGATGCCCATCGTCTGCACGAGGTTCACCGGCCCCGATGAGACAGTGCCGGCAAAACGCACGAGCGAAAAGGCACTGGCAACCGTGCCGATGGACGCGGACTTGAGCCAGCTGAACCCACCGCCGCTGAAGAGCCCGGTCACGCCAAGGGCCAACAAGGACGCGGCAACACCCGCGGCGACGGCCAGCGCACGCCGGAGCCACGAGCCTTTCCAGCACCACCAGGCGACGGCCAGGACCGCGAGCGCGGCCGGTGCCTTGACGGTGACGGCAAGGGCCAACACGCCCAGCGCCCACCACCGTCGTCCGGTTACGGCCAGGGCGATGCCCGCCACGACGAGTCCGATCATGACGGCGTCGTTGTGCGCACCGGCAACGAACGCGATGAGCACGGCGGGGTTGGCGACGCCGGCGACCACCGCCTCGACCGGGTTCGCGCCGCGAGCCGTTGCGATCGTGGACACGCCCCAGCCACACAGCACCATCGAGGCGATGACCGCGAGCCGCCAGCCTTCGACCGCGATCCACGGGTGCCCGCCCGAGACACTCGCGAACAGCGCAGAGAGACCGTTGGCGCCCGGCCCGTAGATCGACCCACCTCGCAGGTACTTCGGGTCGACGGCAGAGAGCCACGCCGAGTGTCCGAGCGTGTGCAGCGGGCTGGCTGCGCTCATCCCCGACGTCACCACCTTGCCCTGGGCGGCGTAGACCCACACATCCTGGCTGGCAAACGGCGCGGCGAACAGAAGCGGTGCGGTCCACGCCGCGGCGACCCACCACACGTCGCGGAAGGCCAGGCTCCGATCGGCCCGCACGGCTCGCCAGAGGCGCACCCAAGCGACGGCGAGGAGCGCCACGCCGAGCAGAGCAGCCGCCAGAACGAGCAAGTGCCCCGTCGGCACACCGGGGCCGCTGTTTGCCGGAGCCGCCCACGTCGGCATCGACGGCCCCTCCCACGATCGTGCGGCACCCGAAACGGCCAACGGCCACGCGCCACCGGCACGAGGGCCGAAGGGGGTGGCTGGAAGGTCGCTCGCCAAGGCCAACAAGGCCGACCCTCCTGCCCCCAACAACGCCGTCCCGACCAGCCCGTGTCGCCGGCGCTCGACTCGGCACGGCGACGAACCTCCCGATGGTGCCTCTCGTTCTGACGCCACCGCGCGCGTTGCCACGCAAGAATTGTTCGGCCATTGGTCCGCAATCCGCATGGGCCATTTGGCCTACTCGCATCGTGGAATCGGTCCCGTACCACCGGGATGCGACCGGCCCGCCCCCGAATGCTCAGAATCGGGTCGAGGAGCTGGCGTCCTCCAAGCGGGCGAGCAGCACGGCACTCATCGGGTTGTCGCGCCGGCGCGGGTCACCGGTGATGCGTTGATGGCGGTCGTTGATGGCCAGCGCCCGCGTCAGCGCGAAGACCTCGTGCCACGCGAGGTCGCGCACCTCGTGACGGGTCTTCCTTTCGTAACGCTCCAACGATTCGATCCTCGAGGGGAACCCGGGCACGCGCTGTCCGAACAGCTCCTCCATCATGAAGTCGAGCCCGAAGTGCCAGCCGAGGTCCATCTCGGGGGGGCCGAGGGCGGCGAGATCCCAGTCGAGCACCGCCACGACATGGCGCGAGTCGTCGAAGACGAGGTTGCCGAGGCGGACGTCACCCCACAGGAGCACCGCCTCGCGCTCGGCCGGGCAGTGACGCGCGCACCAGTCGAGGGCCTCGGCGAGCGCCGGCAACGGGTCGCCCTCCGACGACCACTCGACGTAGGCCGCCCAACGTGCAAGCACGTTGGCCAACAGCGGCCCGGCCAGAACCTCTGCCAAACCTGCCGCCTCCCACGGCACCGCGTGGATCGCGGCCAGCGCATCGATGAGGCCGTCGTGCATGACGCGCTGGAGCGCCGGACCGGCGTCTCGGACGTAGGGGTCGAACGCAGGCGCCGGCCCCGCGACGGTCCCGTGCACCCGCGGCATGGCGAGGAACGGTGCGCCGACCCACGCCGGATCTGGCTCGACGATCGCCGGGGCCGGCGCGGGAACCCCGGCCGCGGCGACTGCGTTCTGAACCGCCGCCTGGGGGGCGAGGTCGTAGTCCGGGAAGGTCGCGTCGAGCGGCGGGAGCCGCACGACCATGCCAGCGTTGTCCGGCCCGAAATCGACGAGCACGGTCTCGTTGGCCATGCCCCCCTCGGCGTGGGCCAAGCCGGCAATCTCCGGCGGGCCCGAGCCCGTGGCGGCACCGGGCACCGCCCCGGCGTACGCGGCCACCCACCGACCGAGACCCGCCGCGAGGGCCGCGTCGTCGCGCCGTTCACCCGTCGCCATCGAAGCAACCCGGCCCTAGGGCAGATACACGACGGCCTGCCACTGGCCCGTCATGTCGACCAGGCACAGGGTCGTGCCGGCCTGTACGCACCAGGTCACGATGTCAGCCGGAACGGCGTCCGGTGCCGTCCGCAACACGAGCCCGCGCCTGGGATGGTCCTGGCGCAGAACCCACCCCGCGGGCACCACGACCCCCGCTTCGGCGAGGCGCGCCACAGCTTTGCCACCCGTCGGGTGCATGAGGCCCACCGACATCCCCTCGACATTGCGTTTGTCCAGGCGCGCCGGCATCACGGTCGCCATCGTCACCGGCGGTTGTCGGGTACCGAAGAATGCGAAGAGCCCGACGGGCGGGTTGATGTCGGCGTCGTCCACGACGCCGGGCAGGAGGTTCAGCCATCCCTCGCCGGCCTCACGCAACGCCGCCAGCTCGTCCCCGACGCTTTCGACGTCGGGCGGCGTGAACTCGATCGTCCTGGTTTGCCGCCGGCTCGTCACCCGGACCATCCTGACACCAGCCGCGCCACCACCTCCGCCGCCGGCTGCGCTTCGGTCGAACGGAACCCGGTGCCGGCGTAGAGGCTCATGTGCCCCGAGTCCCCCGCTCGCGCCGCCGCGGCCCGCAGCGGGAGGGTGGCGTTGTTGATCTCGGGATAGGCCGCCGGCGCGTCCGGATGCTCCCGCACCATCGCATTGACGAGGGCGCGGGCCCGCCGTCCGCTGAAGGCACGAGTGACCGCTGTCGCGATAAAGGCCGGATCAGCGAGCGCGTCCTTGGCCACCGGTTGAGCCCCGCACTCAGGACAACGGAGGAACGCAGTGCCCGCCTGCACGAGGGTCGCGCCACGGGCAAGCAGGTCCGCCACGTCGTCGGGTCCGGCGACACCACCGGCCGCCACGAGCGGCACCAGAGTGCGACGCCGGACCGAGGCCAGGAGCGCGCGCAAAGGCCGATCGGCGTCAGGGCGATCGGCGTTGGCCAGGCTGCCCCGGTGCGCGCCCGCCTCTGCACCCTGCAGGCAGAGCGCGTCGGGCAGCACGCCCAACGCGACATCGGCCTCCTCCGGCGTCGTCACGGTCACCATGACGAGTGAACCCGCACGCCGCAGCGCGCGGACAGCCTCCAGGTCGGGCAAGCCGAACGTGAAGCTCACCACGGCCGGCGGCTCGGCGAGCACGAGCGCGAGCTTGGCGTGGTAGTCGTCGTCATCCCATTCCGCCGCGCCCAGCTCGGTCCCGAGCGCATCGCCGAGCGGCCGCAGCGACGCCAGGTAGGCCTCGAGCTCATCGGGCGCATCCGTCGCCGCACCCGGCACGAAGAGGTTGACCCCGAACGTGTCCACGCCCGCGCCACGCACCGCCGCCGTCTCGGCGCACAGCTGATCCGCGCTCTTGTAGCCGCCGGCCAGGAACGCGAACGCCCCGGCCCTCGATGCCGCAACGACCAGCTCCACCGTGGACGGACCACCCGCCATCGGCGACACGACGAGGGGCGTGGCCGACAAGGCGCGGAGCCGCGCGACGCCGGCGGCCCCAGTGGCAACCTCCTCATTCTCCGCGCTCCGGGGCTTTGGCACGCCCCAGATAGAACCAGCGACCGCTACGGTGGGCAACTCGTGGACCTCGACCTCCTCACGACCCTGCGCAGCACGGGCGCCGTGCGCGAATACACCGACGAGCCGGTGCCCGACGAGGTGCTCGCCCGCGTGCTCGACACGGCACGCTTCGCCCCGAACGGCGGCAACCGCCAGGGCTGGCGCGTCATCGTCGTGAAGGACCGGGAGGCGCGGACAGCGCTGCGGGACCTCTACCTCTCGGGCTGGTACGACTACATGGCGCTCGCCGGCGCCGGTTTGACCCCGTGGTCACCGCTCACCGACCGCGAGGAAGAAGCCGCCGCGCTCGCCCACGCAAGCCAGTTCGCCGAGGCCGGCACCGCTGCGCCCGGGTTCGCCGAGACGCTCGATACCGCGCCGGCCCTCCTGCTCGTCCTGGCCGACCTCGCCGTGCTCGCAACGGTCGACCGCGACCTCCCGCGCTACACGATGGTCGGCGGCGCCTCGATCTACCCCTTCGTCTGGAGCTTGTTGCTCGCCGCACGTTCCGAGGGTCTCGGCGGGGTGATGACAACGGTTGCCGTGCGGCGGGAAGCCGAGTTGCGCGCGCTCTTCGACATTCCCGACACCGTGGTGGCCGCAGCCCTCGTCGTGTTGGGCCACCCGGTGTCCGCGGCACGGCGGTTGAAGCGGGCCCCGGTCAGCTCGTTCGCGTGGATCGATCGCTACAAGGGCGCACCACTGGGGGGCGAGTAGCCAACACGGAGGCCGGCCGCCCAGCGGCGCCGTGCTCAAATGGATCATGGCACAGAACGTCCTGGGCAAAGAGCTCGAACCCTGCAACTTTGACCCCGTAACCGGCTTCTTCCGCGACGGCTGCTGCAACACCGGCGCCGAGGACGTCGGCGTCCACACGGTCTGCACGCGCGTCACGGCCGAGTTCCTCGTGTTCTCGGCGTCGGTCGGCAACGACTTGTCGACACCCCACCCCGAGTTCGGCTTCACGGGTCTGCAGCCGGGTGACCAGTGGTGCCTCTGCGCGTCGCGCTGGCAGGAGGCGCTCGATGCCGGCGTTGCGCCGCCGGTCGTCCTGGCGTCCACCCACGCCGCCACACTGGAGTGGGTGCAGATGAGCGATCTCGTCGCCCACGCCCTCTGAGGTGCGCCGGGCGTCCTAGTGTCATCGCCCGGGGAACGGCCCGATGGGAGGTCGCAGCATGGGAGACACAGTCGTCAGCGTCGAGCGGGTCATCAAGGCGCCCGCCGCCGACATCTTCGCGATCGTGGCCAACCCGTCCCGGCACCCCGAGATCGATGGGTCGGGATCGGTCAAGCAGCTCAAGCAGGGCGCACCCGAGCAGCTGTCGCTCGGCAGCACGTTCGGCATGTCGAT
>DATMMN010000167.1:0-27856 GCA_035569675.1 Acidimicrobiales bacterium
CCCTGCACCCACACGCCGAGCGGGACCGGGAAGAGCGCGAGCTGCAGGACCAACACGGCGGCGACCGACACCGCGCCTGCCACCGCCGTTCTGCCGCGGCCCGGGTCGATGCCGATGTTCAGCGCCTGACGCCCTTCATCACGAACGTGGCCCCCCCGGGTCGGTCCGATGGTGCGGCTCAGGGTAGCGGTCCGGGAACACTGAGGGATGTCCCGGGTTGTGCGGGGCGGACTGCACGGTCAGAGTGGGGGCGATCGGCCGCCATCCGACCCTCCCGCTCCCCCCCCGACGAAATCGAGGCATCGTGACGCTCACCGACCAGGCACCCGCCGCACCGCGCGAGGGGACACCGGCCGCGCATTCCGTCGACCTGCGCAAGACCTACGGCAGCGGTGACGCGATCGTGCATGCGCTGGCCGGCGTCAACGTCACGTTCCAACGCGGCCGTTTCACCGCGGTGATGGGGCCCTCGGGCTCGGGCAAGTCCACGCTGATGCACTGCATGGCGGGGCTGGACCGGCCGTCGTCGGGCCAAGTCTTCGTGGGTGACATGGAGCTCGGGCGCCTCGACGACACCGGGCTCACCCAGATGCGGCGCGACCGGATCGGCTTCGTCTTCCAGTCGTTCAACCTCGTGCCGACACTGACGGCGGCCGAGAACATCACGCTGCCGGCGGACCTGGCGGGCAAGAAGGTGGACAAGGAGTGGTTCGACTACCTGGTGCAGCAGCTGGGGCTGAAGGACCGCCTGCACCACAGACCGACCGAGTTGTCGGGCGGCCAGCAGCAGCGCTGCGCCTGTGCCCGCGCCCTGATCAACCGGCCCGACCTGATCTTCGCCGACGAGCCGACGGGCAACCTCGATTCCAACTCGTCGAACGAGATGCTGGGCTTCCTGCGGCGATCCGTCGACGAGTTCGGCCAGTCGATCGTCATGGTGACCCACGACCCGCACGGGGCCGCCTTCGCCGACCGGGTCGTGTTCTTGGCGGACGGGCAGATCGTGGACGAGCTCGCCGACCCGACCGCCGACTCGGTGCTCGAGCGGGTGCGGACCCTGGGGGCCTGACATGTGGAAGGTCACGATCAAGGGGCTGCTGGCGCACAAGCTGCGGCTCGCGCTGACCGCGCTGGCGATCGTGCTCGGCGTGACGTTCATCGCGGGGACCTTCATCCTCACGGACACGCTGCACAACACGTTCGACAACTTGTTCGGGACCATCTACTCGAAGGTCGACTTCCAGGTGCGGGGTGTCGCTCAGTTCGGCAGCGGCGGGAACGCGACCCGGAATCCCGTGCAGGAGTCCGTTCTGTCGACCGTGCGGGGTGTTCCGGGTGTGCAGGTGGCGGAGGGAACGGTCAACGGCTACGCGCAGTACATCGGCCACGACGGCAAGGCGATCTCGTCCGGCGGGGCGCCCACGATCGGCCTCGCGTTCGACCCCGACCAGGCGATCTCGCCCCTCCACCTGGTGGAGGGCAAGGCGCCGAAGACGTCTTCGGACGTGGTCATGGACCGGGGCACCGCGCAGAAGTACGGGTTCTCGGTGGGGCACAAGGTCCGGATCCTGCTCCGGGGGCCGACCCGGACGTTCATCATCACCGGGATCACAAAGTTCGGGACGGCGGACAACCTCGCGGGGGCGACGCTCGCCGCCTTCGACATTCCGACGGCGCAAGCGATCCTGGGGCGGGTCGGCCAGTTCGACGCCATCAACGTGGTCACGACACCGAGAACCGACAAGACGGCGGTCCAACGGTCGATCGCTGCGGCCCTCCCGCCCGGCGTCGAGGTGGTCACGGGTCAGACCGTCGTCAACGAGCAGACGAGCAGCATCAGTTCCGCGCTGAGCTTCTTCAACACGGCGCTCCTGGTGTTCGGCTTCATCGCGCTGTTCGTCGGCGGGTTCACGATCCTGAATACGTTCTCGATCATCGTGGGGCAGCGCACGAAGGAACTGGCGCTGTTGCGCATCGTGGGCGCGAGCCGGCGGCAGGTCTTTGTGTCTGTGCTCACCGAGGCGGCCATCGTAGGATTCGTCTCGTCGCTCATCGGCCTCGGCCTCGGTGTGCTCGCGGCCCTGGGCCTCGTGGCGCTGCTGAGCGGATTCGGCGTCTCCCTGCCCGCGGGGCCGATCGCCTTCGAGGCCCGCACGGTGATCGTCTGCCTGGTTGTCGGCGTCCTCGTCACGATGGTCTCGGCCATCGGGCCGGCACGGCGGGCCGTGCGCGTCTCGCCGGTCGAGGCGGTGGCGGAGCAACAGGTCGAGTACGAGATTCCGATGCGACGGCGGTTCACCTGGGGGGCGGGGATCACGCTGGCGGGCGTCGTCGCCCTTGCGGTCGGACTGACTGCACCGGCCATCCAGCTCGTCGGACTGGGGGCGGTGTTGATCTTCATCGGCGTAGCGCGGCTGGCCCCGGCTGTGGCGCGCCCGATGGCGAGCGTGCTCGGCCGGCCGCTGAGCCGGGTGCTCGGGATGTCGGGCCGGCTCGGCCGTGAGAACTCCATGCGCAGCCCCCGCCGCACCGCCCAGACGGCGTCGGCGTTGATGGTCGGCCTCGCGCTCGTCTCCGCCATCGCCGTCTTCGGCTCGTCACTGTCGAGCTCGGCCACGCAGAGCATCGACAATGCGATCAACGCCGACATCATCATCAGCCCCTCCAGCTCCATGGGTTCGGGCTCGTTCGGCAACACGGTGTCGACCACGGCGGCGGCCGTGCCCGGTGTCACGGCTTCGTCGACCGTCTACGGGGGGCAGTTCGAGGTGCGCGGCGCGATCCAGGGCCTGGGGGCCGTGACCACACGGAACCTGTCCGACACGGTCATTCTGAACATGAACTCAGGGACGTCGGCGTCGCTCGCCACGGGCGACCTGCTCATCGACGCGAAGACAGCGAGCTCGGACAATCTGAAGGTGGGGGACACGGTCCCGGTGAAGTTCGCGCTGACCGGTGACTCGAGGATGCGCATCGGCGGCGTGTACCAGAACAATCTCCTCATCGGGAGCTACCTCGTCGGTGACGCCTTCTACCGGTTCCACTTCGAGAACCCGTTGCCGGTCGCGGTGCTCTTGAAGACCGATGGCAGCCCCGGCGTACAGCACGCGGTGGAGCACGCGCTCGCGGGCTACCCCAACGTGAAGGTCCAGAGCCGCGCGCAGTTCGAGGCTTCGCAGGCGGCGCAGGTGAACCAATTGCTCGGTCTCGTCTACGCGCTGCTCGCGCTGGCGGTGATCATCGCACTGATCGGGATCGTCAACACGCTGATGCTGTCGGTCTTCGAGCGCACCCACGAGATCGGACTCCTGCGCGCCGTCGGGATGAAGCGCCGGCAGATCCGGGCGATGATCCGCTCGGAGTCGGTGATCCTGGCCGTCTTCGGCGCGGTGATTGGGATCGTCGTGGGGACGGGGCTCGGCCTCGCCCTGGTGTCGTCGCTGCACTCGCAGGGGATCACCGTGACGACCATCCCGTGGTCGAGCCTGGTGGTCTTCCTCGTGCTGGCCGGCATACTCGGCCTGATCGCGGCCAGCTGGCCGGCCCGGCGCGCGGCCCGTCTCGACGTGCTGGCGGCAATCGCAGCCCAGTAGGCGGCGGGCCCGCGGGCGTACAGTTTCTGGCCATGGCAACCGCGACGACGCCCGGCTCGTTCCGGCTCCCCGGCTATTCGATCGCGGTCGGGCCGTTCAGCCACCTGGCGGCGGAACGGGACCGGCTCTCCGGATTGACATGGCGCCACTTCGACGCGGCGCCGCTCGGCTCGACGGTGGGCGCGGAGATCTCGGGGATCGACCTGCGCGACCCGTTACCGGAGGACGTCATCGCTGACCTGCGCCAGGCCCTCTACGACTACAAGGTCATCTTCTTCCGGGACCAGCCACTCACGCCGCAGCAGCACGTCGCGTTCGCGCGCCGATTCGGCGACCTCGAGATCCATCCGTTCCTGCCGTCGAACACTGGCGAACCCGAGCTGGTGCGCTTCGAGAAGACCGCAGAGGTCAGCGGCTACGAGAACTCCTGGCACCACGACGTCACGTGGCGCGAGTGCCCGTCGATGGGAGCGATCCTGCACGCCGTGAGCGTGCCCGAGCGCGGGGGCGACACGCTGTTCGCCGACATGTACGCGGCCTACGAGTCGCTGGACCAGGCCACCAAGTCACAGATCGACGACCTGGTGGCGGTGCACGACTTCACACAGACGTTCGGGCACGGCATGACCAAGGAGGAGCGGCGAGCGGCGCAGGAGCAGTACCCGCAGGTGGAGCACCCGGTGGTCTGCACCCACCCCGGCACGGGACGCCTGCACCTCTACGTCAACCGACCCTTCGTGAGCCACATCGTGGGGATGGACACCGACGAGAGCGGGGAGCTGCTCGACCTTCTGTGCCGGCAGACCGACTCCCCCGAACACCAGTGCCGCTTCACCTGGACCAAGGACGCGGTGGCGTTCTGGGACAACCGGGCTGTGCAGCACTACGCCTCGAGCGACTACTGGCCGCAGCGACGCACGATGGAGCGGGCGTCGATCGTGGGGAAGCGACCGGCCCGGACGTGATCAGCTCGGCGGCTGCCCGCAGGCGGTCACCGAGATGGAACGCACGGGAGCGGGGTGGGCCTGGCAGAGACCGACACCGGGGCGCCGTTGCCGACGGCAGCGGCGAACGTAGTGTTCGGGCATGAGTGGGGTCGGACGTTTCGCTCGCCGGCTGCGTGATCGGCACGACGACCACCTACCCCTGGCCGCCGGGCCGGTCTCGAACGGCGAATTCATCCCCGCTGCGCTGACGCCGCACGACCGCGCCGTCAACGCGTTGATCCGCCGATCGATCGACGACGCCAGCCGGCGGATCGGTGTCGACCGCCGGCGCTTCCTGCAGGGCGCTGGCGCGGTCGCCGCGTCACTGGGCGCGCTGGAGCTGGCGGGCTGCTCGTCCGGCGCAACGCGTCAGGCCGGTCCGCGCCATGGCGGGCACTTCAAGGTGCCCCCACCGGAGGACACCGCGGCGTGCGCGAACGCGTTGACGGGCTCGGAGTTCATCTTCGACGTGCACACGCACCATGTGATCCCCGGCGGCCCTTGGGTCCAGAACGCGCCCGAGACGACATCGCTGGTTCTGTCGATGCTGCCTGCGGGATGCGCCGACACGCCTCAACTCGACTGCGTCGACCGGGCCAACTACCTCCACGACCTGTTCCTCGCCAGCGACACGACGGTCGCAGTGCTCACCGACGTCCCGAACTCCGGTCCGTCGAATGCACCGATCCCCTTCGCCGACGCGTTGAGCACGAAGGAGATCACCGCCGGCCTCACAAGTGGCGGTGCCAGCCGTGTGCTCGCGGAGAACATCATCGCCCCCAACGTGGGGCCGGTCGCCGCGACCCTCGAGGAGATGTCGAGCGCCGTCGAGCAGGGCCCGCCCGTCGCCTTCAAGGTGTACACGGCGTGGAGCCCGTCCGGTCAGGGATTCTCGCTGGAGGACCCGGCGGTCGGGCTGCCGACGGTGCAGCACGCCTACGACCTCGGCGTGAAGGTGTTCGTCGCGCACAAAGGGCTCCCGCTGGTGAACTTCGACCCGGCGTTCAACGGTCCCGACGACATCGTGGCGGTCTCGCGCCAATTCATCGACATGCAGTTCGTCGTCTATCACGCGGCTTGGGATCCGTCGCATGTCGAAGGCCCGTACGACCCGCAGGCGACCATAGGTGTCGACTCCCTGCTCGCTGCGCTCGACAAGCACGGCGTTTCTCCGGACGACAACGTCTGGGTGGATGTCGCCACGCTGTGGCGCCAACTCCTGACGCAACCCGACCAGGCTGCGCACGCCATCGGAAAACTCCTCAAGCGGGTCGGGACGAGCCGTGTCCTGTGGGGCACCGATGCGATCTGGTACGGGAGCCCGGAGCCGCAGATCATGGCGATGCGTTCGTTCGAGATCAGCCAGCAATTCCAGGAGCTCTACGGCTATCCCGCGCTTACCGATCAGGTAAAGGCCGGACTGTTCGGGCTCAACGCGGCCGAGTTGTTCGGCATCGACCCGACGGCGACACGGTGCGGACTGACGTCAGATCCGCTCAGCGCGAACATCTCGGAAGCGGCTCAACTCCGGTCCGAGGGCGCGCTCCCGTCGGCGTGGCAGCCCAACGGCCCGACGTCACGTCGTCAGATGTTGCAGTGGCTGGGTTCGTCCACGACGAAGTGGGTGCCGTCCTGACGCCTCTCAGCCGTACTGCCAGGTCCGGACCCAGTCGATCTTCGTAGTGGCCGGCAGCGGGGTCACGCCGGGCCGGTACTGGTCGCCGTTCGCGGCACCGAGCGCCGCAGTCAGCGCCAGGAAGAACGGTTGGTTGAACGGCTCGGGCGCGGTGTCGGGGTTGTTCACGTAGGGCCCGTAGACGTCGGTCATGCACGGCTGGCCGTCGTAGTAGGTCGTGATCGACGTCGGGGTCCAGAGCGCGGCGTAGGTATGGAACTGGCCCGCCGGGCTCGACCCCGCGTGCACGCAGTTGTCGTCTGTCGCATTGGGGTCGTTGCCCGAGCCGGGATAGTGGATGGCCGGGACATCGTTGTTGGGGTACTCGGAATAGAACTCGCCGTAGTCGATCTCGCCGCTGTCGGGCCAGGGCCCGTACAGCGTCTCGTTCTCGGGGTACAGCCACAGCGTCTCTTGGAGCCCGGGGACACTGGTGGCGGGCATTTCGGCGCTGGCCTCGAAGAACCCGTACTCCTGGCTGAACAGGTTGTACGAGATGACCATCCCGCCCTCGATGTTGGTCTGCGCCTTGGACGCGTACGTGCCCTGACACCCGATGGGCTCTGGTGATTGCACGACGGAGAGGTTGAGGGTTCCACCCGACACGTTGATGGTGCTCGGGTTGTTGACGTAACAGACCTGATGGAAAAGAGGACCCGTGCGGTACGCGCTGGCGTACGTCAACATGGGCGACCACTTGGACGTATCGAGGGACGTGCCGTTGAACTCGTCGTCGAACGTGCAGTGCCACGACCCCGACGGTGCCGCGACGGGAGGCGCGGTTCCCGCGCACGGGCCGAGGTCGGCGGGCGCCGCCGGCCCCGGGGACGTGCTGGGCACCGCGGCCGGCGCAGATGCGCGCGCCGCCGCCGGCCCTGGCGCGCCACTCTGCGTCGAGGAATATGTCGTCGATCCGCCGCCGGGTGACGCGGAAACAGACGACGGAGGGGAAGAGGTCGTGGTGGTCGTGGTGGGGTTGGGGCACCGGTCGACCATCTGCTGGTACTGCGTGCAGTCGCCGAGACCGGTCGACCCGCCGCCGGACCCGGTCGCCGAGCCGTTCGCACGGGGCTGCCCCGAGCCGGGGCTTCCGACGAGCACGACAGACAAGACGACGATGAGCGCCACGCCACCTGTGACGTTCGCGAGGACCCACGCGCGTTTGCGTCGGTTGCCTCGTGGTCGTGACACCTCAGTCACTTCAGCCCTCCCCGTCGGCGAGTGACCCCTATTCCCACAGTGGAAAACCGCCTGCAGCCTCGAAACTTGCCACCGAAGTTGAGTCGGGCCGGGCAACCGCCGGGCGACCCTCCGACCTGCGGATTCTGGCCCCCGGGGTCGACGGACCGGGCAAAAGAGTCATCCGGTTGACGGTATATCGGCTGCCGATATAGAGTCACAGGCGTGGCAGTGACGAAGCGTGAGGGCGGGGACCCACGGCCCGAGCAGTTCTCGGGCTTCGGCCGGTACGCGGGACCGGCGACGCTGATCCTCTCGAGCCTGGCCGAGGGCCCCAAGCACGGGTATGCGTTGACGAAGGACATCGAGCGGTTCGCCGACGTCCGGCTGGCGCCCGGAACGATGTACGAGGCCCTGAGCCGGTTGGAGAGCCAAGGTCTCATCGAGGCGGTGGAGAGCGACGACCGCCGCCGGCCGTACCGGCTCACCGCCATGGGCGCCGAAGCGCTGCGCTCACACCTCGCGGCGCAGCGCAAGATCGCAGACCTCGGGCTCCAACGCCTGGCGGGCTCTTGGGGTGCCGGATGAGGGAGGGCACGCGGCACCGGGCCGCGCGGCTGCTCCTCTGGTATCCGAGGGAATGGCGCGCCCGCTACGGCGAGGAGTTCATCGAGTTGCTCGTCGCGGAGCTCGATGAGCGCCCGCGTTCGCTTCGCCGCAGCGTCGACCTGGCGCGTAGCGGCCTGACCGCCCGCGTCGCGGCCGCGGGGCTCGGTGGTCAGCCGCTCGACACCGAGGGATCCGGCCGGCGCAGCCTGGCCACCCTCGCGGCCGCGCTCTCCATCTTCTCGGTGGTGGCGGTGGCGCTGTGGGCACAACTGACGATCGGGTGGCAATGGGCGCCCCCCGCGACGCGCGCCACGTCGCTCGCGATGGTCCTCATGTCGTTGGCGATCCTCGTCGTGGGCGCCATCTGTCTTCTCGCCATCGCTCCGGTGGCGTGGCTCGCCGTGCGGTCGATCAATGCCCGGTGGCGCCACCTGCTCGGCCCGATCGGTCTCGTCCTGGGGGGCCTCGCGGTCCTCGTCGTGGGGACCCATCACTTCGCGAACGGCTGGCCGGGGACCCGTGGCCATCCCTGGGCTGACCAGGGGATGGTGCCGGGCGGTGTCGCGGCCTACGCCTGGGCGTCGACCCTCTTCGTGACCTCGTACTGGCTGCATCCGACCGCCCTGGCCCAGTTCCCCGGCGGCGAGGTCGCCTGGATGCTCGTGAGCCCCGTCGCCGTGGCCGCACTCATCGTCGGAGCCACCCGGATCGTCCGCCGGGTAGATCTCTCGCCGCGTGTTGTCCGCTTCGAACGGCGGCTCGGTCTTCTGGCAGCCGTGACGACGACGATCTTCCTCACCGGCGCGGCCCTCTGGGTCGTCGACGGCGGCCCGGGCCCGCGCAACCTCTTTCACATCGGGTCGATCGACGTCGTGGAGCTGGCCGCCCTCGCCTTCCTCGTGCTCGTCACGGGACGCGCCGCGGGTCGTGTCACGGCGGGCAAGCCGCCGGTGGCACCGGCCTGACACGAAGTCTCCTGGCGAAGGCGAAGGCAATGCCGAAGCGCAGCCCCACATGACGCTGACGGAGGAAGTCGTCTCCGATGTCGAGCGCAGCGACGGTTGGAGCCGGCGTCGCGTCCTGGCGCGAGGCCTCGGTGGGCTGGCCGGGCTGGTGGTCGCAGGCGCCGTGGGGTTCGAGTTGGTGGAGCACGGCGTCCTTCCGGGGAAACAGGTGCTCGACCAACTCGACGGGGCCTGTTCGGTCGACGCCCCGCCCCCGCGGTTCGGCAACGCGGGCCCGTCCAGGAGCGGGACCTTCGATTCGCGGGCCCGCCGCCGGCCGGTCGGCTACACCGTCGCCTGGCCGCCGGGTCACGGCCCTGGCGATGCGTTGCCTCTCGTCGTCATGCTTCACGGCTTCGGCGCCAACCACACGAACGCACTGACCTCGATGTCGCCGGCGCAAGCCGTGGCGCTCCAGGTCGACGGCGTCCCGCTGCCGCCGATGGCCATGGTGACCGTCGACGGTGGCGGTGGCTACTGGAACCCGCATCCGCACGACGACCCGATGCAGATGGTCGTCGGAGAGCTGGTCCCGATGTGCCAGGCGCTGAACCTCGGACGGACCCCGCAGCGCATCGGCACGATGGGCATCTCGATGGGCGGGTACGGCGCACTGCTGCTGGCCGAGAAGTACCCCGAAGTGTTCACCGCCGTCGCCGCCATCAGCCCGGCGGTGTGGACGACGTACGCGGAGGCGACAGGGGCCAACGCCGGCGCGTACGCGTCGGCGGCCGACTTCGCGTCTGACGATGCGGTGACCAACGCGGCGTCATTGGCCGACACGCCCGTCCGCATCGCGTCGGGTCTGGACGACCCGTTCCATCCCGGCGTCGTCGCGTTGGCGCGGGCATTGCCGAAGTCGGCCGTCGTCGACATCTCGCAGGGCTGCCACACCGGATCGTTCTTCACCGCGCAGGAGCCTCCGTCACTGGTCTTCTTGGGCGCCCATCTCTCGGCCGTGCGCTGAGCCGGCTGGCCTACCATCGGCCCCGACCAGAGGGCAGGCAGAGGACAGCCAGAGGGCAGAAGGAGAGGTGGCCGATGGCGAAGGTGGTGCTGATCACCGGTGCGTCGGCGGGCATCGGCCGGGCCGCGGCCGATCGTCTCCATGCCGCAGGCTGGAACGTCGTCGGGGCGAGCCGGCGCGGGACGTCATCGGGCGGGTGGCAGCCGCTCAAGATGGACGTCGACGACGACGAGGACACGAGCCGGGGCGTGGCCGGCGTCATCGGCGAACACGGACGGCTCGATGCCGTCGTTGCGTCCGCCGGCTGGGGTCTGGCCGGCCCGGTCGAGCTCACGCCGATCGACCAGGCCAAGGCGCAGGTCGAGACGAACTTCTGGGGCGTCGTGCGGGTGGTGCAACGTGCCCTGCCCGCCATGCGGGACCAACAGGCGGGCCGGCTGGTCCTGATCAGTTCCATCGGGGGCCTCATCGCGCTGCCCTTCCAGGCCTTCTACAGCGCGAGCAAGTACGCGCTGGAGGGCTACGCAGAGGGGCTCGCCTACGAGGTGGAACCGTTCGGCATCCACGTGACGCTCGTCGAGCCCGGCAACATCTGCACCGACTTCACGGCAAGCCGGCACACCATCGGAGAGGACCCGAGTGGGGCTTACGCCGAGGCGGCGGCAAAGGCGATCACCCTCATGGAAAAGGACGAGATGAACGGCGCGCCGCCCGAGTCGGCCGCCGCGGTGATCCAGCGCGTCCTCGAATCGAAACGCCCCCGGCGTCGCGTCTCGGTGGGCAAGGTCGGAGAGCGGATCGGGATCCCCGCCAAGCGCCTGTTGCCGCACCGGCTCTTCGAGAAGGCGGCGGGGTCCAGCTTGGGCGTGTGATTTGGCCGCCCCGATTCTCCGGGGTCCAATGTGGGTAGATTCGCCCCAGGCACAGATGTTGCTCCGGGGTTCGCACGCCGGGGCGAGTCGGAGTGGTGACGCCTATGGGACGTGGTGTGAAGCCGGACACCGGAGGAACCGCCGGTCCCGCCTGCCCGGCGAGCGGGTCGCGATGAGCCGCTCCGGGATCGTCCTCCACAAGCATCGACATGCCAGGCCCAATGTGTCGTACGCCGGCCTGCCGGCGGCGACGTTCGGCGTCCGCATCAAGGCGTTGGCGCTCACCTTGTGCCTCTTCGTCGCGACGCTCGGTGTGGGTTGGCTGATCTGGAGCGTGCTCGAGTGGCGGCGAGGCAGCACAGCGAGCTTCAGGTTGACGGGATTGCGGGTCGTTCGCCACTCGGACGGGACACCCATCGGCCTCGGGCGATCGATCGTCCGCAACGCCGTTCTGTGCACCATCCTTTTGATCCCGACCGTCCTCGCCTGCATCGTGATCGCCTTCGCGTTCGTGATGGGAGCGTCGCCGCCGAACGACCTCTTCAGCAAGCCGCGCAATGCGCCGTGGGACAGACTGTGCAACACGACGGTGGTCCAAGAGCGCCGCCGCCCCTTCTCGCGTGGGAAGTACGCCCGCCTGAGCGAGTGGCCACCGGCCAATGAGCCGGTCAGCATGAACTGACCCACGAGCCGGCAACAACGTCACTAAGGTCGCCCCGACGATCACGAAGGAACGCTCGGGGAGGGTCGAGGTCTCGATGTCGACGGTCTCATCGACGGCGCGGCACGCAGCGCCGGCGGTCCTTACGACCCTCCTCTGCGGGTGGTTGCTCGCGGCGTTGCTCCCGGCAGCCGCCGCGGCGTCCAACTCGACCGCACTGTTCACGGTCGGCGGCAGCGTCGAACAGGTCTACGCGGTCGGGCTGCCACCCTCGGCGACAGCGAGCCTGCTCGGGCCCACGGGCCAAGTCGTCTCCACACAGCACGCCGACTCGCTCGGGGGCGTGTTGTTCCGTCATGTGCGACCCGGTAGCGGCTATCGCGTGCGCGTCGACTCCAGTAGCCAGGAGTCACCGCAAGTCACGGTGCACACCCAGGCCGCCGCGCCGTGGGATCCGAGCACTTACGACCAGTCCATCCCGACCAGCGGCTACGGGTACCTGACGACGCGGGACGGCACCAAGCTTGCGATCGACGTGCGGCTCCCGTCGCACCATGCGTCGACCTACCCGACGGTGATCGAGTACGCGGGATACGGGTACGCCGATCCCGCCGGACCGGACAGCGGCATCGCCGTGCTGGCCAACCTCATGGGGTTCGCGGTGGTCGACGTGAACATGCGGGGGACCGGCTGCTCCGGTGGCGCGTTCGACTACTTCGAACCGCTGCAGAACCTCGACGGCTACGACGTCATCGAGACGGTCGCCCATCAGCCGTGGGTGCTCGGCCACAAGGTCGGGATGGTCGGGATCTCCTACGGCGCCATCAGCCAGCTCTTCACGGCCCAGCTCGGCCCCCCGGCGCTCGAGGCGATCTCGCCGCTCTCGACGATCGATGCGACGGCATCGACGCTGTACCCGGGCGGCATCCTCAACACCGGCTTCGCCACCGGTTGGGCCCAGGGACGCCAGCACGACGCGGAGCCGGCCGGGCCGCAGACCGGCCAGTCCTGGGCCTACACGCGCATCCAAGATGGCGACGCCACCTGCGCGGCCAATCAGGCCCTCCACGGTGAGGCCGCCGACCTCGCCGCCAAGATCGCGGCGAACTCGCACTACGCCCCCGCCGTCGCCGACCCGCTCGACCCCGTGTCGTTCGTCCACAAGATCAAGGTCCCGGTCTTCATGGCCTGCCAGTGGGAAGACGAGCAGACGGGTGGCCAATGTCCCGAGCTGGTCCGTCACTTCACCGGCACGAAGAAGAAGTGGTTCACCTTTACCAACGGCGCCCACATCGACTCACTCGACCCCGCCACGTTCGACCGGTGGTACGACTTCCTCGAGCTCTACGTCGCGCACCAGTCGCCGCAGGGCCAAGCGGCCGGCCTCCATGCCCTGGCGCCGATCCTCTACCAAATGGCGATGGGCCTTCCCCAGGGTGACCAGGTCGCGTTGCCGCCCGACCCGATTCAGCAGATCCCGACGTACAGCGCCGCCCTCGCGGCCTTTGACAAGTTGCCCGAGGTGCGCGTGCTCTTCGACAACGGCGCCGGGAAGCCCGCCGGACTCGTTACCAGCGCAGGTGACCCCGACGCGGGCTTCGAGCAGTCCTTCTCGGCCTACCCGGTCCCATCGACCGCGCGGGCCTGGTACCTCGGGCCCAACGGCACGCTGGCGGCCGAACCGTCCCACAGCGCCGGTATCGACCAGTACACGTCTAACGCGGGCGCGTTGTCGCTCACGGACTACACCGGCACCAACACCGGATCGGGCGGGTTGTGGGGCAGCGCCTCGGCCTGGCAGTGGGACTGGCAGCAGAACCCGGCCGGCAGCGCGGTCTCCTACGTCACGGCGCCACTCGCCATTGACACCACGGTCGTCGGAGGGGGCGCGGTGGACCTATGGGTCAGGTCGTCGACACCGGACGTCGACTTCCAGGCCACGATCAGCGAGGTGCGGCCGGACGGGAACGAGACCTTCGTGCAGAACGGCTGGCTGCGGGCCAGCGAGCGGGCGCTCTCGAGGAGCTCCGACGACATCTTGGGCGTCGCCAGCACGGCGGCCGACCCGGTCCCGAGCTTCAAGGCCGCCGACGCCTCGCCGATGCCGTCGGGCCGATTCGTGAAAGTGGTGATCCCCCTCTACGACGAAGGGCACGTCTACCGGGCGGGCTCCCGCATCCGTGTCACGGTCTCGGCGCCCAACGGGACGCAGCCGGTGTGGTCCTTCAGCCAGACCGAACCGTCCGGCACCGCCACCGTGAGCATCGCCCACTCCGCGTCCATGCCTTCGAGCGTGGTGCTTCCCGTCGTGGCGGGTGTCACGGTGCCGACCCCGTTGCCCGCGTGCCCGAGCCTGCGCAACGAGCCGTGCCGGCCCTACCAGCCGATCACGAACACGAGCGCGTCACAGTGATGACGCGCGAAGGGTCCTTCTCTCCCTAGCTCAACCCGGGTCCGGCCACGACGACCGCTTCGCCGCCCGTCTTGGATTCGTACATGGCGCGGTCGGCTCGGGCGGTCAGCGCGTCGGGTGACTCGTCGGTACCGTCGGTCCAGGCCAAGCCGACACTCGCGCCGAGCTCGAGTCGGCCCTCCCCGATCTCTACGGGTCCGAGGCTGTCGCTGATGCGGCGTGCAACGGGATGGACCGACTCGATGTTCGGGACCTCCGGGCAGACGACCAGGAACTCGTCGCCGCCCAGGCGCCCGATGGCGTCGCCCGTGCGAATCGAGCCGCGGATGCAGACGGCCGCCCAGAGCAACGCCTTGTCACCAACGGCATGGCCGTGGCAGTCGTTGACCTCCTTGAAGCGGTTCAGGTCGACGAAAATTGCGGCGACGCCGACGCCGGATTCACGGGCGCTGCGAAGGGCCAGGTCGAGGAACTCGAAGATGGCGGCTCGGTTCAGGCAGCCGGTCAGGGTGTCGGTCGACGCCCGCAGCTCCAATTCGTGACGGAGGTCGACGCTCTCGGTCACATCGCTCAGACAGCCGATGGCGCCGGTCACCGCGTTGGCGCCGTCGGTCAGAGGGCGCAGGCTCACCTCGCAGACGCGTGTGGTGGCGAAGTCGGGGTGAGGGACGACGACGTTGAAATGCAGCTCGAGCCCGTCGACTTCTCGCCCCGAGAACGCCGCATCCACGGCGGCATCGAGCCGGCCACGGTCGTCGTCGGCGACGACGGCGAACAGGCTCGCCATTTCCGGTGCCGGTGCGGCACCCAAGATGTGGTGCAGCCGTCCGTTCGTGAAGAGCACCCGTCGGTCGCGGTCGACCTGGAAGACGCCGACGGGGAGCGCGTCCGCCAACCGGGCGATCAGCTCCTCACGGGCACGGATCTGTTCCGCCAGACTGAGCTCGCCGGCCTCGGCCGGCCGTATGACGGTGAAGACGTGGGGGTTGTCGGGATCGTCGAGGCGGTTGGTGTTCTCGCAGTCGATCCAGCGCCATCCACCGTCAGCCGTGCGGTAGCGACCCCGAAAGGTCCGGGTCGACCCCGGCGTGCCGATCATGGCGAACCAGGCGCCGATCGCGTCGGCCTGGTCGTCGGGGTGGATGAAGACCGTCGAGGGCGACCCCATGATCTGCTCGGGTCGCCACCCCAGGATCTCGGTGACCGAGTCGTCGATGGATGTGATGACGCCGGCCTCATTGCGGACCACGTTGCACTCCGGCACCCGCGGTTGTCCCCCAGTCGGTTGCTCGCCCATCACCTACTTGGTCGGTCCATTCCGTCCAGTGCTTGATAGGGCGCAAGACCCAATCTGCGGGTCGGCTTCGCCCGCCGGGTCGGACTTGCCGGGCACCTCTGAAGGCGGCGTCACGCCGGTCCCGCCGGGCAGGAAATTCGTCAGCCCGCCGGGGTCGGCGGGGGCGCGACCGAGGCGGTGGCAATCCTCATGAAGAGGGCGATCCCGAGCCAACGGTTCGTCAACTCCAGGTAGCGAGTTCTAGACGTTGTGCCTATCCGACATGGGACTTTCGGCCGTAAGTCCTCAAGATTGTCCACGGGGTGGACGAAACGCCCATGGAGGCGCGCCACGTGCGCGCGGGCCCGAGTCATTGGGGGATGGGCCCGGTGGGGGAAAGAGGAAGCCATGGTCACCGAGGAGGAGTGGTCCGGGGAGATCGCTCGGACCGAACGGCTGCGCTGGCTGAGCCTGGCCGGCGGGCTCGTGGTCGTTTTCGCGATCTTCGTCCCGTGCGTCATGGTCGGCGAGGCGGTGACGTCCGGTTTCGCAGCGGACCTCGTGGCGGCCGGGCTGATGCTCGCGATTCTCGGGCCGATGTCGGTCGGACTGATCATCGTTGCCGCGCGCCAGCAGGCCAAGACGGACGCGAAGCTGTACGGCCTGACCACAGAGCTGAGCCAAGCCGTCGCCAACGCAGACCGCCAGACCGAGATCCGTGACGCGCAGGTGCAGCGGCAACGCTTCGAGAGCCGCCTGGCCAATGCGTTGGACATGGCCGAGGGCGAGCCGGAGGTCATCGACGTCATCGAGCGGTCGTTCGGCCAGATCCTGCCTGACGCACCCGTCGAACTGCTGCTCGCCGACAACAGCCACGCGCACTTGCACCGCATGGCCACGGTAGGACCCGACGGCGAGCCGCCGTGTTGCTCGGTGGACTCACCCGACCGCTGCCCGGCGGCGCGCCGGGCCCAGATCCAGGCGTTCGCCGACAGCGACGACCTCGATGCGTGCCCGAAGCTGCGCAACCGCCCGCAGGGCCGGCTCTCGGCACTCTGCGTCCCGGTCTCCATCATGGGGCGGACCGTCGGCGTCATCCACGCCACGGGCCAACCCGAGGCCACGGTGGAAGACGACCGGGTCGACGACCTGACGACGCTGGCCAAGCTGGCGGGGGCCCGTCTCGGGCTGCTGCGGGTCATGGCCGAGACGCAGCTGCAGGCGTCGACGGACACGCTCACCGGGCTGCTCAACCGACGCTCGTTCTCCGAGCAGTACGCGAACATCCCGCACCAGCTGTACCCGGTCGCCGTCGCCATGGCGGACCTCGACCATTTCAAGACGCTCAACGACACCTACGGGCACGAGACCGGGGACCGGGCCCTTCGCCTGTTCGCCCGGGTCCTGCGCGACGCGTTGCGGACGAGCGACGTCGTGGGGCGTCACGGCGGGGAAGAGTTTGCCATCGCGTTCCCGGACTGCTCGGCGGTGGACGCCACGCGGGCGCTCAACACGGTGCGGGCGCATCTCGATGCGGCCATCACGGTCGGCGGGCTGCCGAAGTTCACGGTGAGCTTCGGCATCACCGAAGCCGAACCCGGCGAGGAGTTCAGCACGGTCCTGCGCCGGGCCGACAGTGCGCTGATGCTGGCGAAGCAGCAGGGTCGTGACCGTATCGTGCTGCACGAGTCGGTCGGCGGCGAGGACGCCGTCCCGAGCGAAGGCCGTTCCGATCTGCTCGAAGGGGCACTCGACGGCGAGTTCCTGACGTCGGATTGACCCCCGGGCTCCGCCTTTCGCCGGGTCGCCCTGCGCCTCCCGCATAGAGGTTCTCGGCCTACCGCGTCGGATAGCCCATCGGTTTCGAACCGCAACGACGGCGAGCGGCCGTCCTTCACGTCCCGCCGACGCGGATGCACTGGTTGGCGTTGACGCGCGTTGCACTGTGAACACGGCCGTAGCTGCCGCTGAAGTTCACCTACCGGACATGTGCAGGTCACTGAACGGTCGGGGACTGTTCGAACGGGCTCCATACGCTCCTGCGATCGAGAGGGGATCGAATCCGAGAGAGGGAGCGAAGATGAATCTGAGAACGAAACGCGCCACGATGGGAGCCGCCGCCGTGGCGTTGGCCATAGCGACACCGTTGGCGGTGTCGTCAGCGAGTGTCGCTGGTGCCGACGACGGCCACGGCCACGATCACGGCCAGATCAAGCACGTGCTCTTGATCTCGGTCGACGGCATGCACCAGTCCGATCTCGACTGGTACGTCGCCACTCATCCCCATTCGGAGCTCGCACGGCTCGCCACTGGCGGCGCCGAATACACCAATGCGCAGACCCCCGTCCCGTCGGACTCCGATCCGGGCGGCACGGGATTGATGACGGGCGCCGACCCGAAGACCTTGAACATCTACTACGACGACGAGTACAGCCACGGCGTCTTCCCGCCGGGGACGACGAGTTGCTCCGGTCCGGTGCCGGGCGGCAACGTGATCTATGACTCCCCCGACGACAACCTGCCCGCCGTGCAGGACCTGCTCAACAACTCGAGCGGCAACACGTTCCCTTCCTTCGACGAGGGCGGCGCGATCTACCCGGGCGGCATCGACAAGAACCCGGGCCTGATCATGAATCTGAGCGCGCACCCCCAGTCGGGTCTGAACCCGGCGACCTACCCGGTCGACCCCACTACGTGCCAGCCGATTCAGCCGTGGGACTACCTGGGGGTCAACACGATCTTCCAGGTGATCCACAACGCCGGCATGCGGACAGCATGGTCTGACAAGCACGCGGTCTACACGTCGTACAGCGGCCCGGGCTCGAACGGCACGAGCATCAACGACTTCTTCGGTCCGGAGATCGACGCACAGGCGGTCGAGCCGAACGGCGTGCCGTACCCGGTTGACGGCGCGTGGACGGCCGACAACGCGGCGACCAAGCAGTACGACACCTACAAGGTCCAGGCGGTACTCAATTGGATCAACGGCCGCGAACACTCGGGCAGCGGGCCGACGGTCGGCACGCCGGCGATCTACGGGATGAACTTCCAGACCGTATCGACCGCCGAGAAGCTGAAGAGCTCGCCGGCGGTGCTGATCGGCCCCGACGCGCAGGGCAACTACAGCGAGGGCCCGTCGCTGCCCGGCGGGTACGTGACCGTGGACGGCGAACAGGTGCCGGGCCCGCTTCTCCAGGGCGCGCTCGACTACGTCAACAACGCCCTGGAACAGATGGCGGACACGATCAAGGCCGACGGCGAGGCTAACTCGACGGCGATCATCCTGACCGCAAAGCATGGCCAATCGCCGCTGAACAACAACCAGCTGCAGCGGATCGATGACGGTCCGATCATCGCCGGCGTCAACGCTGCATGGGCTGCGATACATCCCGAGAACCAAACATTGGTCGTCCAGGTGGCCGACGACGACGGGATGCTGTGGTGGCTGTCGGACCGCTCGCAGACGGCGGCGGAGTTCGTCAAGGACTACCTGTGGACGCACAGCGCCCCGGCGGTCAACTACGCCGGCCAGACCGTCACTGTCGCACACTCCGGCCTCTCGCAGATCTTTGCCGGAACGGAGTCGGCGCAGTACTTCGGCGTCTCGAACTCCGACCCGCACCATCCCGACGTGTTCGCGATCTCGCAGGTCGGCACGATCTACACGGGCGGCTCGAAGATCGCCGAACACGGTGGCGCCAACCCGGGCGACCGGGACGTTCCGCTCGTCGTGTACGCACCGGAAACCGTCGACCCGGGCCAATCGAGCAACGGTGTGGAAACGACGCAGGTTGCCCCCACGATCTTGAAGCTGTTGGGACTCTCTCCGAGTGCGCTTCAAGCTGTCCAGCAAGAGGGCACGCAAGTCCTACCCGGCCTCGGCAAGGGGCACTAGCCCCTCCATCTGATCGGGTTGCGGGGCGGTTCGCTCCGCCCCGCAACCCGACGGACGTTGTCCGCGTTTGCGCTAGCCGGCGGAGCTGACGAGCCGTCCCATGTAGACAGCACCGCCGAACGTGAAGATCCCGCCGTCGGCGGCCGCCATCCAGTAGCCGTTGGTTGCGTTGTCGGGCGCCATACCCACCACCGGTGAGGCCAGGTGGATGCTGCCGGTCGAGCCGTAGAACGGCGCCTGCCCGTAGGTGAAGATGCCCCCGTCGGAGGCCACGAACCGGTAGCCCTGGCCGTTGGGTGACGTCTCCATGCCGACGATCGGTTTGTTGAGGTGGATGCTGCCGGTGCTGCCGAAGAACGGCGCCTTGTAGCTGAAGATCCCGCCGTCGGACGCGACCTCCCAGTACCCGCCCGTGGCCGGGTCGTCGGCCATGCCGACAACAGGCTGGTTGAGCGGCGACCCACCCATGGAGCCGTGGAAAACAGCATCGCCGAAGCTGAAGATGCCACCGTCGGAGGCCACCAGCCAATACCCCTTGCCGTCGGGCGTCGAGGCCATACCCACGATGGGTTTGTTGAGGTGCAACGACCCCGTCGATCCGAAGAATTTGGCGTCGCCGAAGTTGAAGATGCCGCCGTCGGAGGCCACCAGCCAGTACCCGCCGCCGTCGGGCGTGGCCGTGATGCCGACCAGCGGTGCGTTGAGTCGGCCGGTGAGCGACCCGAGGCTGTGCGCCGCGCCGAAAGAGGCGACCGTGCCGTTCGCCTCGGCTTCCCAATAGCCGGACCCGCTGGCAAGCGGTGCGATGCCGATCGTGCGTTCGGAGACGACGGCTGCCACCTGGCTCCAGGTCAACGTGACATCGCTCGGCGGCGCGCACGATGAGACCAAGAGCGCCGCGATGGAGCCCGCCGCCGATGAGGCGGCGCCCATGGAGAGGACCGGCGGACCCGTGGGGCAGTTGCCGAACTCGTTCAGGATGATGTCACGGTGGATCCAGCACCCGGACGGCGTGGCGGGGCCGCACGCAATGTTCGTCGTGGCGGGCCCGCCGAAGCCGTCGTCGTACATCATGTAGTAGTCGGCTCCGAGCGCGGAGGGTACGCCGGCCCAGAGAGTCCCGCCCCACGTGATCGGCGCTCCGCTTGATACCGCGGACGGAATGGGCGGATCCGTCATCGCGTTGGCGCCCGCCTGCGCGTACGAGTTGAGCTGCGCGCTCATGCCGTAGATCGGCGGCAGGCCGCGGTCGACGCGCTCGATGTTAAGCACCGTGAACATCTGCTCCGGCACGGGCAACGCGGCCAGCGCGGACTGGGAGATGTCCATGGTCCCGACGCCCTCCTGGGCGCGGGCCGTATCGATGGAGCTGAGCCAGTCCGCGCTGCTGGGCGCGACGTTCGACGCTGGGTTGGCCGGCGGCAAGATCCCGTCGGCTCCGGCCGGTACGTAGGTCAGCCCGGCGGCGATGGAGCTGATGATCATGACTCCGATCGGCAGCAGTATCGCGACGCGACGACGAGCACGGTGGCGCACAGTGTTTCCCCTCCTGTATCTCTTCCCGTTCTTCGCATCTATTTCCGAGCGGGACGGAAGCGAAACGTGGGTTGACGTCGAAACTTGTGCCTGCGTAGCGCGAGGCATGGTGGTAAATCGGTTGCTGTCGTTCTCAGTCCCGGTAACTGAGAACGCCGTTCTCCAGGTAGCGCTTGATACGCCGAAACCGAATGTGACCTGGGACGTTTGAAATGAGCGGGAGACGAGAATCGAGCCGCGTTCTCAGCTCGGCAATGTTGAACGGCGGCCCGTGCAGCCCTCAGCGGTGCTGGTCAGACGTCGGGTCGGAATTCGGACTTTCCACGTGACCCCGCGATTCCACAGACGCGGTGGGCTCGCGAAGCCCGTCGACCGTGGCGCCCGCCAGGGCCGGACCCTCAGTGTGCAGATGACAGCGGACTGTGGTTCCGGCGGGCGTGACATAAGGCTCCGGCTCGACCTGGGCGCACACCTCCATGGCAAAGGGGCAACGGGCCCGGAAGCGGCAGCCCTGTTCGCCGCCGGTCGCCTCGCCGACTTCGCCTCGCAGAAGGATCCGCTTCCGCTCGTGTTGCCGCGCCGGGTCGGGCACCGGGATGGAGGACAGCAGTGCAGCGGTGTAGGGATGGGTGGGCCTCTCGTAGACCTCGTCCGCGTCACCCTCTTCGACGATCTGGCCCAGGTACATCACGGCGATCCGGTCGCTGATATGACGGACGATGGAGAGGTCGTGCGCAATGAACAGATAGGCGACACCCAATTCGTCCTGGAGTTCCGTCAGCAGGTTGATCACCTGAGACTGGGTGGAAACGTCCAGGGCACTGACCGGCTCGTCGCACACGAGCAGCCGGGGCTCCAATGCCAGCGCTCGTGCGATGGCGATGCGCTGGCGCTGCCCGCCCGAGAACTCGTGCGGTTGGCGCGACATGACGTGTGAACCGAGCCCGACCTGGGTCAGGAGTTGCACCACCCGCTGTTCGCGTTCGGCTCTGCTCAGTGAGGTGTGGATGGCCAGAGGTTCCCCGACGATGTCGGCGATGCTCTGCCTGGGGTCGAGCGACGAATAGGGGTCCTGGAAGACCAACTGCATCGTCTCCCGGTGCCGGCGGAGCGTCGGTCCGCGCAGAGAGGTGATGTCCTTGCCGTCGACGACGATCGTCCCGCTGGTCGGGTCGATGAGGCGTAGCACCAGCCGGGCCAGGGTGGACTTCCCCGAGCCGCTCTCCCCGACCAGGCCGAGCGTCCTTCCGGCTTCGATGCGCAGACTGACCTCGTCGACAGCTCGGACCGTCCCGTTGATCCGCCGGAGCACCCCACTCCGGAGGGGAAAGTCCTTGACGAGTCCCGTCACCTCAAGGACCGCTGCTCCTGGCTCGGGAGGTGGCGTGGCACCGCTCACGGGGCCGGGTGCCGGCTCGCGCGCAGGATCGGGCGGCGGCCCGGCCAGCACGAGGTCGTCCTGCCGCACACACCGCGCCAACGCGGCGGAAGCTCGACCGTCTCCGGCCGGCCCGGCCGTCGTGCGTATGGGCACAGGTGCGCTGGTGCATGCGTCTTGCGCATACGAGCAGCGCGGCGCGAAGCGGCAGCCCGCCGGAAACTCGTCCGGACGCGGCACCATGCCGGGGATGGCGTGCAGGGGCTCGCCTCGGGGCGTGAGCTGGGGGATCGAATGGAGAAGCGCTTCGGTGTAGGGGTGCCGCGGTCGAGCGAAGATATCCGCGGCCGCGCGCTGTTCGACGATCTGACCGGCGTACATCACCACGACGTCGTCGGCGACGTCGGCGATCACCCCGAAGTCGTGGGTGACGAAGATCATCGCCATGTCCTCTTCGCGTTGGAGCGTGTGCAGCAACTCGACGATCTGCGCCTGAGTTGTCACATCGAGTGCGGTGGTGGGCTCGTCGGCGATCAGCAGCTTGGGGGCGCACGAGAGCGCCATGGCGATCATCACGCGCTGGCGCATGCCGCCCGAGAACGCATGCGGATAGTCCTCGGCCCGGACGCTGGCCTGTGGGATCTCCACCCGATCGAGCATCTGGATGGCCACCTTCCGCGCCTCAGCGCGACTCAGCCCGAGATGCGTGCGCACCTGTTCGGCGATCTGGTTGCCCACGGTGAACGCCGGATTCAGACTCGTCATGGGCTCCTGGAAGATCATGGCGATGTCGTTCCCGCGGATTTTACGGAGGCCGGCTTGGTCCAGGCGGGTGAGCTCCTGCTGCTCGAAGAGGATGGAACCGCCTACGCGGGAGACCCTGGGGGGTAGCAGTCCCATGATTGCGAGCGCCGAAACGGTCTTGCCGGAACCGCTCTCGCCGACCAGTCCCAGCGTCTTCCCCCGGCGCACCGCGAAGTCGGCCTCCTCCATGACGGGAAACCACTTCTGCCTGGTGAGGAATTCGATGCGGAGGCCTTCGACACGTAGGAGCGCATCCTCCGGCTCGCGTGTCGTCGTCTCCACTTCCCGCTCCGCTTTGGCCGTCGCGCCCCGGCGCGGCAGGCGTCTGAGCCAGCCGTCCCGGTCACCACCGACCAGGCCGCTGCCGGACGGACGCTCCCGCCCCAGCGAGTCACGCAGGCCGTCCGCGACCAGGTTGAAGGCCAAGACGGTCAGCATGATGGCGATCCCGGGGAAGATGACAGCCCAAGGCGCCGAGTTGATGAACTGGAATCCTTCTTGCAGCATGCCGCCCCAGCTCGGGATAGGCGGCTGTTCGCCGATGCCGAGGAAACTCAGACCGGCCTCGGTGAGCAGGGCAAAACCGAGGGCCAGCGCCAGCTGGATGATGATCGGCGAGGCGACGTTGGGCACCACATGACGCGCGAGGAGCCGCTTCGAGGTGGCACCAAGACTTCGGGCCGACTCGATGTACGCCTCTTCCCGGACTGCGATGACCTCGCCCCGGAGCAACCGCACGAAACTCGGGACGAACACGATGGCGATGGCGATGGACGCGTCGTTGACGTCGGCGCCTAACAACGCGGCCACGGTCAGTGCCAGGATCAGCGGTGGGAACGAGAAGAGCGCGTCCATCGCCCGCATGATCACCGAGTCCACCGCGCCGCGGAAGAACCCGGCAATCAGGCCAAGCGGGACGGCAACGACTGCGGCGAGGGCGACGATCTCGAACGCCGCTCGTAACGAAATGCGTGCACCCCAAATGAGACGGCTCAGGATGTCGCGCCCGAGGTCATCGGTGCCGAGCCAATGCGAGGCCGACGGCCCCGCATTGACGGCATTGATGTCCTGGAGGTTCGGCGGGTGGGGCGCGACCAGCGGAGCGAAGATTGCAGCGACGATCGCGACCAACAGAAAGACCAGACCGGCGATGGCCCAACGCTGATGGAGGAACCTGACCCAGAACCCAGGCCGGCGCTCGGGCAACGCGTCGGGGCTATCCCCGGTCTGGGGGATGGCGGTGAGGCCGACGAACGGGTCGCCGGCGTCCGGGGGGCTCCACGTGCTCATGGTCGCGTCCTCACGACAGGCGGACCTTCGGGTTGAGGTAGGCGTAGACGATGTCGACGGTGAGGTTGATGAGGACGAAGGCGGTTGCCACCACCAGGACCACGCCCTGGATTTCGGGGATGTCCTTGTCGTTGATGGCCTGAATGATGTAGGTACCCAGGCCCGGCAGCGAGAAGATCTGCTCGATGATCAGGGTGCCCCCGAGGAGGTAGCCGAATTGGATGCCGATGACGGTGACGGCCGGGCTCAGGGCGTTCTTCAGCGCGTGTTTCCCGACCACGACGCGTGGCCTGAGGCCTTTGGCCACCGCCGTGCGCATGTAGTCCTGGTCCAACGTGTCGATGAGCGCGCCGCGCACTTGCCGGGCGATCACCGCCGAGCCGCCTATGCCGAGTGCCAGCCACGGCAGAAGCAGGTCCTGGAACCATTCGACCGGCGACTGGCTGAACGGCGTGTAGCCGAGCGCGGGAAGCCAACCCAACTTCACCGCGAAGACGATGACGAGCAGCATCGCCAGCCAGAAATCGGGGATGGCAACAGCGATGCTCGAGCCGACGGTGACAAGCCGGTCCCGGGCGGTGCCCTGGTGGAGCCCCGACACGATGCCCGAAGGGACGCCGAGCAGGATGGCTATGACCATGCCCCCAACCGCGATGCTCAGCGTCACCGGGAACCTGGCCGCGATGCCCGACGCCACCGTCTCGTTGTTGAAGAGGGAGTTGCCGAGGTCTCCGCCCAGTGCCCCTTTCAGCCAATTCCAGTACTGGGCGAAGAAGCCCTGGTTCAAATGGAGCTGGGCGGTGATCTTCGCAATCTCCCCGGGGGTCGCCTTGGTACCCCCCGCGAGGGCGATGGCGGGATTGCCCGGGATGATGAGGATGAGCGAGTACACGCCCAGGGAAATGAGGAACAGCAGCAGGACCGTGATGAGCAGCCGACGGGCTACGAAGTTCAGAAGCGAGCCGCCACCACCCACGATTGTCGACGACTTATGTCGAAGAGCCCATGACGGGGGCTACTTCTTGATGTAGATGCCGGCGAAGTTCGAACGGCACTGCCCGATCGGCGCGACCACATTTCCTCCGACCCTGCTCTTGTTGTAGGCCACGATCGAAGGCATGAACACCACCGGGACCAGCAGCCCCTGCTGCAGCACCGTCTTGTCGATCTGCTGCATCAGCGAGCCTTGCAGGCTCGCGCTCAACGAGGCGTTGGCCTGCTCAATCAGGGGGGTCAGCTGCTGGTTCACCGAGCCCAGCGCGTTGGCCGGGAACCCCGAGGGCTCGTAGAGAGCCTCGAAAGTGTTGGTGATGTCGACGCCGTTGGAAAGCTCTTCGCTCAGGAGGGCGTCGCCCTGCTTCTTGATGTAGACGTCGGTCAGAAAGTCCGCGCCCGGGATTTGCTGCAAGTTCGCGGTGAAGCCGGACGAAGCCAGCTCCTGCTGCATCAGGGCGGCGGCCCGGGCGAACGTTGCGTCACCGGACGGGATGATCAGAGTGAACTTCACACCGTTCGGGTAGCCGGCTGCTTTCAGCATGCTCTTTGCCTTCGACGGCTTGTAGGAATCAAAAGTGCCGAGCGACTTCGAGTAGCCGGGCGACCACGAGGGAACAGCCTGGTACGCGGGCTGGCCGAGGCCGTCGAAGACCACCCGGTTGACTGCATTGCGGTCCACGGCGTACTCGAGAGCGGCCCGTACCTGCTCGTTGGCGAACGGCCCGGTGTTCTGGCGCAGCTCTATGGCCATGTAGTCGTAGGACTTGCTGACGGAGATCCCGACGTTGGAGTCGCTCTTCAGCTGCGGGTAGTTCTCCGGCTCGACCTGAATCATGTCGACGGCACCCGATGTGAGCGCCGTCGCCGCCTCGGGTCCCTGCGTCACCTGGGTGAAGTCGATGCCCCCGAGTTGATAGGCCTTCGAGTCCCAGTACTTGGGGTTCTTGGCCAGCACGATGGACGAGCCCTGCCGATAGCTCTTCAAGACGTAGGGGCCGGACCCCACCGGCTGGGTCGATTGGCTGGCTATGGCGTTCGCCGGGTAGATCTGCCCGTCGATGTAGGTCATGGCCCACAGGAAGTCACCGGCGGTCGGCTTGCTGAGGTTCACGACCACGGTCGAGGGGTCCGGTGTCTGGACGTTCGAGATGTCGAACAGCGACGACCGCAGCGGGCTCGTCTTGGTCTTGCTCAGACTGGCCGCGACGTCAGCCGACGTCACCGGTTGGCCGTTGGAGAATTCGATGCCCGGCCGAATGTGAAAGGTGACGGTGGAGCCGTTGTTGGAGATGGTCCAGCTCTGAGCCACCCCACCACCGACGGCAGTGTTCCCGGGCGTGGTCATCGACTGGTAGATGTTGGCGGAGACCGTGTAGGAACAGTCGTTCTGTTCGGTCGCTGGCGCGAAGTCGTTGCTGAACTCGTTGTTCAGGTCGAATCCGTACTTCAGTACCCCGTTGGGGTCGACGTTGGAGGACGAGGCCGCAACGGCCGCGCCGACCGCGGGAGTCTGGGCCAGCAGCGCCGCAAGAACACCCAGCACCCCGAGCCCAACCATGTTCCGCCGCACCCCCGGCGGGCGTTGGCGCCAGAGCGCATCCACTCGGCGCGTGCGACCCCGCCCTTGACCCTTGAACTCCATGTACGGCCCCCCGGCTCGGTTAGTGCAATCCCTCAGGAACGGCAACCTGCCGGAATATAACCAATCCCTGACACCCGTGTCAGGTAGCCCTCCGGATTTCGAACAGGAACGCTGGCTGGCTCGTAGTTATCGCAAGCTCAAGGGTGGACCAGTGGGTCAGGCGTCCGAGAGGTCGATGTAGAGCTCAATCTCGTTCCCGTCCGGATCGAGCACGTGCACGCTTCTGGAGGAGCCCCTCTCTGCCTCGTAGAGGACCGGACTCCCCGACCTCTCGAGCCAACTGCGTGCCAGGCCGAACTCCTCTGTTGAGCTGCCGACCTTGAAGGCCACGTGAGCGAGCCCGGTGGCGTGATCCGTTGGCGATGGGGCGACGGAACCCACCTCCATCAGGGCAAAGTCGTGATGGTTGCCTGTGGTCTCGAGGGTAAAGAACGTCATAGGCGGATCAGAGAGCCGCGAGATGACCTGCATGCCCAAGGTTCCCGAGTAGAAGCCCTCGGAACGTTCCAGATTCCGGACCTTGAGGACGACATGGCCCAGGGCTTGCACCTGCACGGCCGTACCTCCTTCGGTGCGCAACAAGGGGTCAGCTGACGGCGGCACGGACGCGGTCGCTCTCTTCGACGCTCATGGGGGGCCCCATCGGCCTGAGGTCGTGTGAGGCGGCGATGCGCGCCAGCTCGTCCATCGGCGGGAACTGCGGCTGGGCCGGAACGACACGTGCCGCCGCTGGACTACTGAGGTCTCGAATGAAGTCGCGGAAGCTGGTGTTGTCGTGCACGAGGAGAATCCGCGCCTGGCGCTCACCGACCACTCGGAACGTGTGCGGCACGCCGCGAGGCATTGAGACCCAGTGCCCGGCTCCGACGAGCAGTGCTTCTTCGCCGCAGCGCACGACCATCTGGCCCTCGAGGACGTACCAGGTGTCGTCGAGGTTCTCGTGGACGTGCAGCGGGGGCGTCGAGCCGACCGGCAAGGTCATTTCAAGCACAACGGTGTCCATTTCGGGTGCGCAACGGTGCTCGATGACCAATGTGTCGAGGAACCACCACGCCGGGCCCTGTTCGCTTTCCGGGGAGT
>DATMMN010000168.1:0-12601 GCA_035569675.1 Acidimicrobiales bacterium
GGCGTACAACCCCGCTCTGCTGCGGAAGCTGTCGCACCTGCCCCATGTCGAACGGGTCGCTGACACGGTGCAGCTCAACACGGGCCCACTCACCCCCGAAGGCCGACCACTGCCGGCGAGCGGCTCCATCCCGGGTGACGCCAGCGTCAACGGGTTGTACTTCACGGAGGATCCCGTCGCTATCACGCAGGGACGGATCGCCGACCCCCACAAGGCCGGCGAGTTCGTCCTCGATGCGGCCTCGGTGAAGGCATTCGGCTATCACCTGGGGGAGGAGATTCCGGTCGGGTGGCTGACCAATGCGCAGGCGAACTCGGGGAATCTCGCGCTGAACTCAATCATCCCCGCCAGTCAGCGTGCGAGCGTGAAGCTGGTCGGTATCGCGGGGCCCCAGGCGACCAACTTGTTCCAGGACTCGGACGAGGCACAAGGCCAGTCCATCATGTTGTTCACGCCGGCGCTGACAAACAAGCTGCTCGCATGCTGTAGCAACACCATGCTGTCCGCGCTGACGTTGCAGGACGGCAACCGGTATCTCTCCGCAGTGGAGGCAGAGATCAAAGGCGTGCTGCCCAAGGGTCTCCCGCTCGTTTACATCCAGGTCAAGGATCGAGTCGCAATCGCCAACGACACCTTGCGGCCCGAGGCCATCGCGCTGGCGGTCTTCGGCGGTATCGCCGGCATGGCCGCCCTCCTCATCGCCGGGCAGGTGGTCAGCCGCCGGATCCGCCTGAAGGCCGCAGACCTCGACATCATCCGGGCCCTCGGGGCAAGCCCCTCCATGACGTTCTGCGACGATCTGATCGGCACGCTCGGCGCCGTGGCGGTCGGCTCCATCCTGGCCGGGGTGGTGGCCCTCTGCCTCTCGCCGCTGGCTCCGCTGGGACCGGTACGGCCGTTCCTGCGCGTCGAACTGCACGCAGACTGGGCGGTGATCGGTCTCGGCGTGGCCGGCCTCATGCTGTCGCTCGGGGCGATCGCGGCGTTGGCTTCCTGGCGAGCAGTGCCGGGCAGCGTTCGCGTCCGTGGCCAGCGAACCCCCTCGTCACGCGTGACGACTGCGGCGGCGCGGGCAGGACTCCCGCCGCCGGCGATCACCGGCGTGAGGTTCGCCCTCGAGCCGGGGGTGGGTAGGAGCGCCGTCCCTGTGCGGTCGGCGATCCTAGGTGCCATCCTCGCCCTCACCGTTGTCGTGGCCACGGTCACGTTCGGGTCGAGTCTCAACACGCTGGTCAGCCACCCCGCGCTGTACGGCTGGAACTGGACCTACGACATGGACGGTGGTGGTGGGCTCGGCGATGTCCCCGGACAGGCTGCAGCCAAGCTTCTCAACGCAGACCCCTTCGTCGAGAGTTGGAGCGGCGTCTCGTACTCGACCCTGCAACTCGACGGGATCAACGTGCCGGTGATGGGAGCCACGCCCCGCGCGCCGGTGGCACCTCCTCTTCTCAGCGGGCACAGCCTCGAAGCCCGCGGTCAGGTGGTGCTTGGTTCCAGCACGCTGCGCGAGCTGCACAAGCGGGTCGGGGACACGGTGGAGGAGCGAGCACCTCACGGCACACCGGTCAGGCTGACGATCGTCGGCACGGCGACGCTCCCTCCCATCGGTGTCATCGGGTCGTCACATCTCGAGATGGGGACTGGCGCCCTTCTCTCCTACCAGCTCATCCCACCTGCGGCGAGGAACCTCTTCGAGGTCACGCCGGGGCCCAACGCGATCCTGATCCGCACCAAAGGGGGACCGAGCCAGGCGGCTCTGCGTTCGATCCAGGCCATCGGGCGCAAGCTGGACATCGCAAGCAACGGCGGCTCGGTGCTGCCGGTGCAGCGGCCGGCCCAGATCATCAACTACGGATCACTGGGCACGACGCCGTTGCTCCTGGGCGCAGCGTTGGCCCTTGGTGCCGTCAGCGCGCTCGGCATCACACTGGTCACATCGGTCCGGCGCAGACGGCGCGATCTGGCGATACTCAAGACGCTGGGCTTCACCGGACGTCAGTTGGCGACCGCCGTGTCCGTACAAGCGGGAGTCGCCGCCGTCATCGGCTGCGCCGTCGGAATCCCAGCGGGGATCGCAGTGGGGCGCGTGCTCTGGGACCTGTTCGCCGGCGAGATCAATGCCGTACCCCATCCCACGGTCCCCGGCGCGACCATCGTCGCGATCGGGCTAGCAGCGTTCGCGCTGGCCATCCTGGTCGCCACCATCCCCGGTCGTATCGCGGCGAGAACCACCACGTCGCGGCTCCTGCGCGTCGAGTGACGCTATCCACACCGGGATACGGGTGGTGGCACCACGCGACCCGAGTGTGCCCGCACCCTGTCGCAGCCGGCGGCGATCTGCGTCAATGTCGTATGGACTCGAGGACAGACCTCAACTCATGGACAGCTCCTCTATCCGTGCGACGCAGGACCTCGCGTGCCGCGGCGATCGCGTCGGTGGTCCTGGGACTCGTGACCACGCTGGCCGTCCTGCCGACTGCCGGTGCCTCCGCGTCAACCGCTCAGTCAGGCGCGGCCACGGTCGTCTCGGCCGTGGCCAGCCCGTACGGTTCGGTGCTCACGGTGGGCTCGGGTCAATTCTCGGGCTACACCCTCTATCAGTTCAACCGGAACACGGCGAGCGCATGCACCACAAAGGTCGACCCAGCGAACAACCCACCGATTTCGTGCGCCGGCGCGGAGAATGACAAGACAGCGGACTGGCCTGTCCTGAGCACGGTCGGTAAGCCCGTCGCCGGACCGGGTGTCAACAAGCACCTACTGGGCATGGTGTACCGCAAGGACATCGGAGCGGACGAGGTCACCTACGGCGGCAAGCTCCTGTACATGTTCGACCCTGCGCCCGGCCAGTACGGGGGCGTCAACTTCATGGAAACGGTCGCCCCGCTGCCGCCTTGGCACGGCGTGTGGTACTTGGTTTCAGCAAAGAACGGGCTCCCTGTCACCGGGCCCGTCGCCATCTCCACCCAGAAGCAAGCCGACGGTTCGACCGTGCTCACGGCCGGCATGTTCCAGGGCATGGCCGGCCCCACCGGCTTGCCGATCGTCGTCTACAGCTACAGCAAGGACTCGAAGAACCACAGCAACTGCACCGGTTCGTGTGCACTCAGCTGGCCGCCCGTGCTCACCACGGCGGCAGCCCAAGCGGGCACAGGCGTGTCGAAGAGCTCACTCGGGGTGATCCACCGCTCGGACGGCACCGAACAACTCACGTTCGACGGCAAGCCGCTGTACTTCTACTCGGAAGAGGTGCCTCAGCTGAACCCGCAGAACGGCAACCCGGAGAACCCCGCCACCTTGGGCGCCGGCAACGGCAAGACGGGACCGGGCCACGACGGCACCTTCAAGCTGGTCGCTGCCACCGCATGAGCCTCGCCTAGTCGGCGAAGCTTGCTACCACAGCATCGCCCACTCTGCGCACCGTTTCGGCGGTGCCCGTGGGCATGTTGAAGATGAAGTAGTCGACGCCGGCGGCGGCGAGCTCCTCGACCTGACCCACGAGCTCGTCTGCCGTTCCCACGTTCGAACCCGAAGGTTCCTCACCTGTCACCTGGCGCAAGAAGTCGTTGGTGGCCGTCGTCTCCGCTTCGTTCTCGGTGAGCACCAGCGTGGCCAATCGGCTGACGGTCACCTCGGACGGGTCACGACCGACTGCCTCACAGTGGCCGCGCAGTATTCCGACTTTGTGGGCGATCGTCGCGGCGTCACCGAACAGGTTGCACATGTCGGCGTACTGCGCGACCAGGCGGAGCGTCCTTTTCTCACCGCCCCCGCCGACGAGAATGGTCGGACCGCCCGGCTGTACGGGCGGCGGGATGTTTTGTGCCTCGTGCGTTCGGTAGTAGGTCCCGTTGAACGTCGGGCTGGCGCCCGCGAACATACCGCGACAGATCTGCAGGGCCTCCTCGAGCCGGTCGAGGCGCTCACCGGCAGAGGGAAAGTCGAATCCCAACCCCTCGTGCTCCACGTCGTACCAGGCCGCGCCGATACCGAGGATGGCGCGACCCGCGCTGATGACGTCGAGCGTCGTGACGATCTTCGCCAAGTGCGCTGGATTCCGGTAGGTCACGCCAGTCACGAGCGCCCCCAGCCTGATTCGGGACGTGCGCGCCGCGATTGCGCCAAGCAGCGTGTACGCGTCGAGCATCGGCTGGGACGGGCCGCCCATCGGCGGCAGTTGATAGAAGTGGTCCATCACCCACACCGAGTCGTAACCCGCCGCTTCTGCAGTGTTGGCCCGATCGAGGACGTCGGCAAAAAGGTCGCCCGGGGCGCCGACCGTGAAATTGGGAATCTGGAGTCCGAAGCGCATGTCCCGAAGCTATCTGCGGGCGCGCCGCGTCGTGCGGGTCGTCACCAGGCGGCGCGGCGGCGCAGCCAGGCCAGCGCGACCTCGCCCTGCGCGGCCTGAAAGGGACGCAGGGTGGGAAGGCCGGGTGGCGGCGGCCGAAGCGAGTGCGACACGAAGAACCCGCTGATTGCGGCAAGGAGCACCGACACGACCTCGGGGTCGGCGGAGCGCGACGGTCCGTGGGCGGCCAGGAGCTCTTCGGGTTGGGGCCCACCCTCCAACACGACCGACGGCGCCCAGGCGACGAGGTCGAAGACCGGGGTGCCGACGGCGGCGTGCGGCCAATCGACGAACACCGGGCCCGCGGGGCCCATGAGGATGTTGTCCGAGCGGATGTCCCCGTGGACCAGTGTCTGCCCGTCGACCGCCTCCGGCCACCGTGCTTCGAGCTCCGCCAGGCGGGGGAGGTGCTCCCCGCACCACGGATCGAGGCCTGATGTGTCCCTCGCTGCGGCCAGTTCGGCCCAGCCTCCGAACAGCTTTTGGAAGTGGCGTTGTGCCGTTTCGAGGTGCGCGGCCGGGCTGGGCGTGAGCGCGTCATGGACCTGTTCGAGGGCGCGCACGACGGTGTCGAGTTCGGCGCGGTCCCAGGGATGCTGCGGCGGCCTCCCCTCGATGGCATCGAAAGCCAGCGCGACCCACCCGCCGCCGTCGTAGACGTCCAGCAAGACCGGAAAGGCCGGCGGCGGCGGCAGCGCACCCGAGACCACGGCCTCGCGTCGGTGGAGCGCGGGCGACTCGGGGTTCAGCTCCTCCCCGACCGCCTTGACGAACAGCGGACCCCGCGGGCACTCCAGCCAAGCCGCCGCTCCGGGCGAGAACCCGCCATGGAGGTCGCGGACTTCAGTCGGCTCACCACCGCCGAGGGTGGCCGCCCATGCCCTGACCGCGGCGGGCACCTTCGCCCAGGGCAGGTGGACGCCGGCCGCCGGACCGGTCGGTGGCGTCAAGAGGCGGCGGCCCCTGCGGCGGCGAGCGCTTCGGTGATGCTGGCGACGAGTCGGCGCGCCGAGTCCGCGCTGAGCTCGACTGCGACGCGAGCGCCGGGACCCCTTGCGGGGTCGGCGAAGTCGATGTTCAGGGTGTGGTCGAACGGCGCGTGGAACGGGTGATCGAAGTACACCTGGGCCGAGGTGACGGGGAACCATCCCTGCGCCCCCTTTGCGCTGCCCGCGATGTCGGTGGGAACGGTGAGGTAGGAGCACATGGTCAGGCCTCCAGGTTGGTGCCAAAGAAATCGAAGATGCGTTGCCAGCCGTCGACGGCCGCCTCGGGCCGGTAGGCCGGGCGCTCGACCGAGAAGAACGCGTGGCCGGCGCCGTCGTAGCGGTGGAACTCGTACGGCTTGCCGGCATCCTTGAGCGCCGCCTCCAACTCGTCCACGTGTTCGGGGTTGGGGAACTGGTCGTCGTTGCCGAAGAGGCCGAGAAGCGGGCACCTCAGTTCGCCGGTGCGGCCGACGAGCGGCTGGGCCTTGAGCGGGAAACCCTCGGGAACCGTCCCGGTCACGAACGCGCCGTAGCAGTCGACCGCCGCGTCGACGGGGACGCTCAGGGCGGTGAGGAAGGCGTGGCGCCCGCCCGAGCAGTATCCGATGACGCCGACCTTGCCGTTCGAGGTCGGCAGCGCCCGGAGGGCTTCGACCGCGACGGTCGCGTCGTCGACGAATTGGCTGTCCGGCACTCCTCCCGCCTCGCGGGTGGCGGCCGCGGCGTCGTCGGGGTCGACATCGAGACCCTGGCGGGCGTAGAGATTTGGGCAGATTGCGTTGTAGCCGTGCGCGGCGAAGTGGCGGGTGATCTCCTTCGTCCCCGAATCCCAGCCGGGGAGGTGGTGGATCACGAGGACGCCGGCGAACGGGCCATCGCCGGCGGGCCTGACCTCGTAGGCGTTGATGGACGCGCCGTCTTTGCCGGTGAGGACGACCTCGGCGGCCGTGAGCGCTTCTTGGGGTGCTGCCACGGGAACTCCCTTTCGTATCTTGGCGGGCGGTCCTTGGAACCCTAGGCGGGTGATCGGGTGCGTGGGCGGGCGTCAGTCGACGTCACCGGGCAGCAACCGCCATCGAGCGGCAAGATGTGGCGGATGTGGTGCCGGGGGCGGTGGGGACGAGCACGGGGCACCATCGTGTTCTCAGCGGCCTTCGCGATCGTCGTCGCGGGCGGGCCGTTCGATGCGTCGGCCGGCGGTGCCGTGCCGGCGGTACGGACGGTCCTGGCCCCGGGCACGCTCGATTCCCCCGGCGCCGTCGCAGTCGACTCGGCGGGCGACGTGTTCGTCGCCGACACGGGGCACTGCCGCGTCGCTGTGATCGCCGGGGGCAACGGACGCCGCTACGGCGTGACGCTGCGGACGGGCCGGGCCGTGACGATCGCGGGCGGGCACTGCGGCGGAACCGGCTCGTTCGGACATCCGACGGGGCTGGCCGTCGACGCGACGGGCGACGTCTACGTGGCCGAGGCGAACGAGCAGCGCGTCAAGGTCATCGAGCCTTCCGGCGTCGTCGCGAACGTGGCGGGGACCGGCGCGGCGGGCGACGGGAGCGACGGGGGCGTGGCGTCGGCGGCGCAGCTGGACGAGCCCACCGGCGTCGCGGTCGACCACAGTGGCGACCTCTTCATCGCCGACACGGCGAACTGCAAGGTCCGGGTCGTCCCTGCAGCCAGCGGTTCGGTGTTGGGCCACCCGGTCGTGCGCGACCGCATCTACACCGTCGCCGGGACCGGCGTCTGTGGTAGCGCCGGGCAGGGTGGTCCGATCGGCGGCGCGCAGTTGTTCGACCCTGTCGCGGTGGCGATCGACTTCGCCGGCGACCTGCTCGTGGCCGACCGGGGCGACCAATCGGTGCTCTTGGCCACTGCGAGCGGCGGGACGTATTACGGAACCGCCGTCGCGGCGGGCGACATCGGCGTCGTCGCCGGCGGGACCGGGAGCTACGGCCCTTACCTCGCCGATGGGCTCTCGGCCACGGGGGTAGGGGCGGAGCTGAACGACGTGCGGGACATCGTGCTGGGGCCGTCGGGCGCGTTGGTGATGACGGATGGGTTCATGCACGTCATCCGGGTCGTGCCCGCGCAGTCGGGTCCGTTGTTCGGCCGGGCGATGACGGCGGGCGACCTCTATACGGTCGCCGGAGCGCTGCCCGTGCAGACAGCCGTCGGCGCGGGCGACGGGACGCGCTGGGTGTTGACGCGCATGGGGACGCCGAGCGGCGTCGCCGTGACAAAAGCCGGCGCGGTCGTCTACTCCGACGCCTCCGCGGGCGCGGTGGTGCGGATCGGATGAGCAGATCGGTCCCCTCCTTCGGCCGGCGTGCCTTCCTGGGCTCGGGAGTGGCGTTGTCCGCTGGTGCCGTGGCCGCGGGGCCGCTTGCGGGCGGGGGCGCGGCCGCGGACACCGACCCGCTGCGCGAGGCCCGTCTGCTCGGGTCGGCGGGGGCAGAGGCGATCCCGGGCGGTCCTGTGCGCGCGGGCTCGTTGACGGTCAACGGCCTCGTCGAGCCGGTGGGGGTCGACCCCGACGACTGCTCGTTCGCCTGGACGCTCAGCGCGCCGGGGCGACAAGTCGTGCAGACCGCCTCTCGCATCGTGGTACGGCGCACGGATCCCGGGCACGCCGGCGTCGTGTGGGACAGCGGGCCCGTGCTCACCGCCCGCCAGGCCTTCGTGACCTACGCCGGCCCGCCGCTCGCGGGCGACGCCGCGTACTCGTGGACCGTGCAGCTGAGGGGATACGCCGAGCGATGGGGACAGGTGTCGCGGGCCGCACGTTTCAATACCGCGCTGCGTGACGCCGACTGGCAGGCCCACTGGCTCACGCCGGCGGGAGCCTCGCAACAACCCGACCGGATCACCTATCTGCGCACCGAGATAACGCCACCGGCCGGCTCCATCGTGCGCGCCACGATCTACGCGTCGGCGGCGCATACGTATCAGCTCTACGTGGGCGGCGAGCGGGTCGATGCGTGGCCGAGCTTCTCGTACCCCGACGAGCAGTACCAGCGCGCGGTGGACGTAACGCGACTGGTGGCAGGCGGCCGGGCGTCCGCCGTCGGAGCCCTCCACCGTTGGTACGGCGCCGGGAAGGGGCGACCCGCGTCGGCGCCCGGGCTCATCGTGCAGCTGTCGCTGTGGTATTCGAGCGGCCGCAATGTCGTCGTGGGCACCGACGGCAGCTGGCGGGAGGCGGCGGCCGAATGGCTGCCCGCGCCGCAACGCAACAACGACGCCTGCGACTACGTCGAGTGGGTGGACGGGCGGCGCCATCCGACCGGCTGGTCGCAGCCCGGCTACGACGACAGCGCCTGGTCGGCGGTGACCGTGCTCGGGCCCGCTGGCACCTCACCCTTCACCCGGACCTACCCCCAGCGCACCCGGATCGTCGAACGCGTCGTGGCTCCGGTTGGCGTACGCACACTGGCGTCCGGCTCGGTGGTGGTCGACTTCGGCGCCGTGTACGCGGCGCGGCCGCAGGTGGCGTTCCACGCCGGCCAGGCAGGGCGCACGGTGGCCATGCGGGTGGGCTACCTGCTCGACCCCGACGGCGAGGTGTCGACCACGCACGGCACCCAGGTCACCAATCTGACCTTCTCGTACATCCAGCGGGGCGGCACCGAGACGTTCGAGGCGATCTGCTTCCTCGGGTTCCGCTACCTCCAGATCGACGGCGCGGGCGAGCTCATCGGGGCCGACCAGGTGGCGGCGCTTGCCCGTCATGCCGCCATGCCCGACATGCCACCGGCCACGTTTGCGACGGGCGTCCGCACACTCGACGCGGTATGGAAGCTCAACGCCCGGTCGTGCCTCTACTGCTGCCACGAACAGTTCGTGGACACACCCACGCGCGAGAAGGCGCAGTTCCTCTGGGACGCCGCCAACGAGTCCGAGGCGATCATGCGCGCCTACGGCGACCAGAACATGAGCTGGCAGGGCGTGCGCGACGTAGCACGCGGGCAGGCGCGCTTCCACCCGGACGGCCGGGTGAACGTGGTTTACCCCTACGGGTTCGGGGCGCGCGACATACCCACCTTCACCGAGCGCTACCCCGAGTGGCTCTGGCGCTACTACGTCTCGACGGGCGACCTCGCCACGGCGGTGCTCTTGTACCCGAGCGCGGCCAAGGTCTCTGACTACCTGTGGTCGGCCCGCCAGGCCGGCACGGGACTGCTCTACGGGCTGGCCGACGTACCCGAAGGCGACCCCACCTACGGCTACGACCTGGGCGTGGCGGCGGACACCGTCAGCAACGTGCTCGCGATCAATGCCTTCAACCGGACCGCCTCGTTGGCGCAGTTGGCGCGTGACTCGGGTGGCGCGGTGGTACAGCAGCAGCGCTCCGCTGCGCTCACGGCAGCGGTGAACGCGCAGCTGGCGCGGGCGGACGGCGTGTACGTCGACGGCGTCGACGCCAACGGGGCCCAGAGTACGCACGCCTCTCAGGAGGCCAACGCGCTGGCGCTCGCCTATGCAGTCGTCCCTGCGGAGCGGGTGGGCGCAGTCGGCGCCTACGTGGCGTCGCTCGGCCTCGACGTGGGCCCGAACCACGGGCTCGAGTTGCTGCGCGCGTTGGCGGCCGCGGGCCGACCCGACGACATGGTGCACGTGCTCACGGACCGCTCGGTGCCCGGGTGGGCCCACGTCCTCGCCGCGGGCGGCACCTTCACCTGGGAGACCTGGACCCCGAGCGACCTCATCGGCGATTCCATGTCCCACGGCTGGGGCTCGTCGGCGCTGGTCGCCATGCAGGAGACGTTGTTGGGTGTCTCGCTGCGCCCGCCCAACCCCGATGGCACCGTGCGGCTGACGGTGGCGCCCCCCGCGGGCGGGCCGGGGCGGGCAGCCGGCTCGGTGCCGACCATCGCGGGCCCCGTCACGGTGTCATGGCAGCGGCGCGCCGGCGGCCGGGGCATCGTGCTCGACTTGACCGTGCCGGCCAACGCCAGCGCACTCGTGCACCTGCCGGCTACCGACGCGTCGCGCGTCCAGGAGAGCGGCGTCGCGGCGGGTCGGGCGCCGGGGGTGTCGGTCTACTCCGTCGCCGGCGGGATGGCCGTGCTGGAGATCCCCAGCGGGACGTACCGCTTCAGCACCAGCTGAGCGGCGGCTACGACGTGCACGTGGTGCCGGCGGGGGGTGTGACGCCCGAGAGGAAGTACGTCTGGACGTAGCCCTTGACGCAGGAGCTGTAGAAGTACGCCACGTGGTCGACGCCGTCGCGGGTCAGGAGGACGCCGTGCTGCAGTTCGTGGGCCACGTTGACGGCCCACTGATACGGCGTGGCGGGGTCGGCGGTCGTCCCGATCACGAGGATGGGCGGTGCGCCGTCCGCGGCGACCGGACCAACCGTGCGGGTCGGCGGCACGGGCCACACCGCGCACGAGGCCTCGCCCCAGGCGAGCAAGGGACCGAACACGGGCGCCGACGCCTGAGAGAGATCGGCCAGAGAGCTGTATGCGCCGAGGTCGCGCGACACGGGATGGTCGAGACAGTCGATGGCCACCGCGGCATCGCCGCCGTTGGACGACCCGTTCTTGTTGTAGTTGTCCGACATGGCGACCACCTGCGCACCATTGCCGCCGGCGTCGGCCGCGAGCGCATCGCCGAGCTCGGGCCAGTCCACCCGTGAGTACAGACCGCCCAACAACGCGTCGTACAACTCGGCCGCTCCGGCGGTGCGGCCGTTGCCAGCCGGGACCGGCGTGGCCGCACTCGAGGCGATCTGGGCCTGGAGGGTGCCCGTCGGATCCGCTCCGGTGTGCCACGGGCACGCGCTGGTGCCGGCGCACCAGGAGAAAAAGGACTGCAGAGAGGCCTCGAAGCCGTCGGCCTGCCCTTGGGTCATCTGGTTGAAACTCAGGGCGGGGTCGATGACGCTGTCGAGCACCATGGCGCGCACATGGGTCGGGAACATGGACGCGTAGGTGAGGCCGAGCAGCGAGCCGTACGACTGGCCCATGTAGCTGAGCCCGCTGTCGCCCAACGCGATGCGAAGACGCTCCATGTCGCGCGCGGCGTCGACCGACCCGATATGGGGCAGCACGGTGCCGCTTGCCTTCTCGCAGCCGGTCGCGAACTGCCGGAGGCCCGCGATCGTGGTCGCCTGCGCGCTGGCCGTGGTCGGCACGGGGTCCGGAAGAGCCATTGGTGGGGCGCCAGGTGTCTCCCCACAGGTCACGGGGTCGCTGCGGTCAACGCCGCGCGGGTCGAACATGACGACGTCGAAATCGTCGAGCAGACCCGGGGTCAGTGCGCTGAGCTCGTTGGCCATGTCGTCGACGCCGGAGACGCCGGGCCCGCCCGGGTCGATCACCAGCGACCCGATGCGAGCCGCCGGCACGTTCGCGGGGTGACGGGCGACCGCGATGGAGACGTTCTGGCCGTTGTTCGGGTGGGCGTAGTCGAGCGGCACGATGAGGTTGCCGCACTGGAGGTCCCCGTTGCAGGGGGTCCAGGTGATCGGCGTGATCGGCGGCACGGTCACGCCGAGCGTCGTAGTGGTCGTCGTTGTGGCCGGATGACGATGGCCGCCGGGACTGGTCGAGCGTTGGCGCGCGGTCGAAGAACACCCAGAAGCAGTCACGACCGCTCCGAGGAGCGCGACTGCGAAGGCCAGGCGGACGGGCGTCCTCACGGGGCCAGGTTCCCACGCCCGTTGTCCACGTCATGGGCACCTAAAGAGTTGCGCGAAATGCTTCCCCTCGCGCGCGACTCCTTGGTGTGCGCCCGTCACAGCCGCCCCATACGGTCACGATGCGAACGACAGGAGGCATGGCGGATGGCGGACTCGCAGCACCCACCTGACGACATCGCACTCGGCACTCCGGGGGCCTCGGCGCGGGCCCGCTACGAGCGGCTCGCCAAGCGCGACGAGGATCGGCGCCGACAGAGGTTCGGCCGGCTCGCTCCCGTCGTGGCGCTCCTCGCGGGCCCGAAACACTCGACCGAGGCGTGGGCCATGGGCGCCGAGGGCGAAGAGCGGATCGGCGTGTTCCTGACTCGGGCCGTGGGCAACGACGGCGTCGTCCTCCACGATCGCGGGGTGCCTCACAGCCGGTCCAACCTCGACCACCTTGCGGTCGTGCCGTCGGGGGTGTGGGTGATCGACTCCAAGCACTACCACGGCCGGCTCGAGCGCCGGACGGTCGGCGGCTGGTTCACCGCGCGGGAGACGCTCTCCGTCGGTCGCCGCGAGCAATCCAAACTGATTGCGTCGGCCGGAAGGCAGCGAGCCGAGGTGGCCCGGCTCCTCCCC
>DATMMN010000169.1:0-23044 GCA_035569675.1 Acidimicrobiales bacterium
TACACCAGCGTCTTGGGCACGTCCTTGATCACGGCGAACCCGCCCGCGGAGTCGCCGTACAACGTGGAATAGCCAGTGGCCATCTCGCTCTTGTTCCCTGTCGTCAGCACGATCCAGCCCTTGGCGTTGGAGACCGCCATCAAGAGGACGCCGCGCAGGCGCGACTGCAGGTTCTCGTCGGTCAGGCCGGACGGTTCGCGTCCGAGGACCGGCGCGAGCATCGAGGCGAAAGCGACGTGTGCATCCTCGATCGACACCACCTTGAGGTCGATCCCAAGCCGCTCGCACAACACTTCGGCATCCCGCCGTGACCCTTCACTCGAGTAGCGCGAGGGCATGGAGATGCCGTGCACCCGCTCGGCCCCGAGCGCATCGACTGCGATCGTCGCGACGAGCGAAGAGTCGATTCCGCCGGACAGTCCGATGACCGCCTCGCGGAACCCGTTCTTGGCCAGGTAGTCGCGCGTGCCGAGAACCAAGGCTGCGTAGACCTCGGCGTGGTCGCTCAAAGGTTCGCGTGGTGCGGCCGGCGCCAGCGCGGCCCGCTCGCTCCGCCGGGGCTCGCTCACCACGACCCTTGGCACCAGCTCGGTCACCGCGTGCGGCCGGTGCGACCCAATCGGGAGGTCGACCACGACCAGGTCCGTGTCGAACTGGGCGCCAGAGGCGACCAACGAGCCGTCGGCGCCGACGATCAGGGAGTCACCGTCGAAGACCAGCTCGTCCTGCCCACCCACCTGGTTTACGTAGGCGATGGCACAGCCGGCTTCGGCCACCCGACCGCGCAGCATGGCGAGGCGCTCGGATCGCCGGCCCCGGTTGTAGGGCGACGCGTTCAGGTTCACCACGACGTCGGCGCCGGCCCGCCCCTCGTGGGCAACCGGCCCTTCGTCGAACCAGACGTCCTCGCAGATCGAGACGCCCACCCAGGCTCCGGCGATGCCGAAGAGCGACGGCACCTCGGTGCTGGGTAAGAACCAGCGCTGCTCGTCGAACACGCCGTAATTGGGCAGGAAGTGCTTGCGGTAGATCCCCGCGACCCGGCCACCGGCACAGACGGCCGCCGCGTTCGCCAACCCGTAGCCGCCGGGCGCCTCGCCCACGAACCCGACGACCACGGCGCACTGCCCCGTCGCGGCCGCCACCTTTTCGAGCGCGGCCACGTTGTCCGCAACGAATCCCGGCTTGAGGAGCAGGTCCTCGGGTGGATAACCCGGGATCGCCAGCTCGGGCACGATGCACAGGTCGGCCCCCGCAGCCTCTGCGTCCGCCAGAGCGCGCAGGATCCGCTCGACGTTGCCGGCCAGATCGCCGACGACCGTGTCGAGCTGCGCGGCGGCGAGCCGCAGGTGCGTCATCGTCCCAGGATACCGGCCCACCTGCGGCTTTCTTCAGGGCTGCGTCTGGTGCGTGGCGTGCGTCGTTTGCGGCGGCCATTCCCCCACATGCGAAGCTAGCGGCGTGCAGAGCCAGAGGGACTATGTGCTGCGTACCGTCGAGGAGCGAGGGATCCGCTTCGTCCAGTTGTGGTTCACCGACGTGCTCGGCACGCCCAAGGGCTTCAACATCACCTCGGCCGAGTTGGACAACGCGCTCGACGAGGGGATGACTTTCGACGGCTCCGCCATCGACGGGTTCAGCCGCGTCCAGGAGGCCGACGTTCTGGCCCGCCCTGACCCCAAGACGTTCCAGCTGCTGCCGTGGCACCACGACGATGCGCAGGTCGCACGCGTGTTCTGCGACATTGCCGACCTCGACGGTTCTCCGTTCGAGGGCGACCCCCGCCACGCGCTGCGCCGCACCCTCGAAAAGGCCACCACCGCGGGCTACACGTTCTTCGCCTCGCCGGAAGTCGAGTTCTTCTACTTCGCCGACGCGGACCCCGGGCGCGGCCCCATCGCGCTCGACACCGGTTCGTACTTCGACCTCTCGGTGGCCGACCTGACCAGCGACCTGCGCCGGCGCTCGGTGCTGATGCTCGAGGAGATGGGTATCCCCGTCGAGCACACCCAGCATGAGGACGCGCGCAGCCAGCACGAGATCGACCTCCGGTACACCGATGCGTTGACCATGGCCGACACCGTCATGACGACGCGGATGGTCATCAAGGAGATGGCACGGCAGCAAGGGGTCTTCGCTTCCTTCATGCCCAAGCCGCTCGGGGGTGTGCAGGGTTCGGGCATGCACACCCACCTCTCCCTGTGGGAAGGCGAACGCAATGCATTCGTTGACGAGGGCGACCGTTACGGGCTCTCCGACGTGGCCCGCAAGTTCATCGCCGGGCTCTTGTTCCATGCGCGGGAGATCACGGCCGTGACCAACCAGTGGGTGAACTCCTACAAGCGGCTCATCGGTGGATACGAGGCGCCGGTCCATGTCGGCTGGGCGCGTAACAATCGCTCGGCCTTGGTACGAGTGCCCGTGGTGAAGATGGGAAAGACGGAATCGACCCGCGTCGAATACAGGGCACCCGACAGCGCCTGTAACCCTTACCTCACCTTCGCCGTGATCCTCGCCGCTGGTCTCCGGGGCATCTCCGAGGACTACCCCCTGCCGCCGGAGGCCGACGACAACCTGTTCACGCTCACCCCGAAGGAGCTGGCGAAGAAGGGTATCGAGCCGCTGCCATCGAGCCTGCACGACGCGGTGAACGAAATGGAGGGCTCGCAGCTGCTTGCCGAGACACTCGGCGATCACGTCTTCGAGTGGTTCATCCGCAACAAGCGCGAGGAATGGGACGCCTACCAGGCGCAGGTGACGCAGTTCGAGCTGGACCGCTACCTGCCTCTGCTCTGACGCGATGGACCCACTGCTCTGCTTCCCAACCGACCTGCCTGCGGAGGTCACGCTCGCGCTACAGAGCGCGGGACTGGGTCATCGCTCCGTGACGGGGCCCGACGAGGTCGCGGGACCGGGACCCGACGGGCGCACGGCGGGCTACTCGGGGGCTCTCGTGGTCACCGGCAGCGACATGACCGCGGCCGTCGCGTTCTGTCGACACCTCCGGATGCGCGAGGTGCCGTTGGCCCCGCTCCTCCTCGTCATCGGATCCGACCACATCGGCGATCTGCTCCTGCGCGACGACCTCTACGACGACTTCTGCGTCCTCCCGGCGCGTCCTGAAGAGCTGGTGGCGCGTCTGCAGCATCTGTTCTGGCGCACCGGCCAGAGCATGCGGCCCGACATCATCGAATACGGGCCGTTGATGCTGAATCTCGAGACGTATCAAGCCGCAGTGGCGGGAAGAGTGCTCGACCTGACCTACATGGAGTACGAGCTCTTGCGCTTCCTTGCGGGCCACCCGGCAAAGGTGTTCACGCGCGAAACGCTGCTCAGCCGGGTGTGGGGTTATGAGTACTACGGCGGCGCACGTACGGTCGACGTCCATATCCGGCGGCTGCGGGCCAAGCTCGGTGAAGAACACGCACACCTGATCCAGACGGTGCGCTCTGTCGGCTACAGATTCGGCCAAGTGGCCTGGCACCCGGGCGTCGCCCAGAGGAACGGCACCGGAACGATGGACGCGCCCGCCGAAGCCCCTGCGTCGTCGACTCAGGCCACCGGCGCGTAGGCCCAGGCCTCGACCTCCACGTGCGCCCCGATCGGGAGCGCCGCCACCGCGACGGCTGAGCGCGTGGGACGGTTGTCGGAGAAGTACTCGACCCACACCTCGTTCACCGCGGCAAAGTCACTCATGTCGACCAGGTAGAGCGTGGTCTTGACGACGTCGGCCAGGGTCGCCCCTTCGATGGCGAGCACCTCGGCCACGTTCTGCAGGGCCTGGCGCAGTTGCGGCACCGTGCCGCCGGGAACCAATGCAGCCTTGCCCTGGTCGTCGGTGGCGATACCGACCTGACCTGAGGTGATGACCCAGTCGTTGACCCGGCGCACCGGGGAATACGGACCAACCGCAGGGCTCATGCCTCATCCTCCTGACTGCTCGATGGTGCCACGTCGCGCGCGGGCGCACGCACAGCGGCGCGGCGTGTGGGCCACTCGGCGGGCAGACCCTCGGCGATCCACACTGCGGCGAGGGTCGCAACGAACACGGCGTCTGAACCGTTGACCGGCCACCCGTCACCCTCGTGCAGCCTCACGACGACCTCGGGCATGTCGCGGGCGGCGAGGATCCCAAAGGAGCGGATCGTCAGGTCGACCGGCTCGCCCGTCTCGTCGACCGCGATGCCCTCGCTCCACACCATCCCGAGTGCCTGATGGACCGCGCCCAGCGCGTACGAGCGGAGCGTCACCGGGCACAGGACCTCGCCGGCCCAGACATCCACTTCGAGGTAGCTCCGACCCCCGTCGCGGTCTTCGGGATGCACTGCCACCACGGCGCGTCCTCCGCCGGGCACGGTGACATCGGCCGTGCCGGTTCCGACCGTCAGCATCGGTTGTGCGTTGTGGGGCACCTCGGGACCTTCGGGGCGTGCCTGCAGCGCGTGCAGCGCGGCCAGTACCTCGGCCCAGCCCGCAGCACGCAATTCGGACCCCACGACGGGACCCACGATGTCGACGACCTTGACCTGCACTCCGGGCGCCAGCTCGTGCACCCGCTCCACCAGCGCGGTGAGATCGGACGAGCCAGGGGTGCGCCCGATCCGCACGATTCCAGTGCCGTCAAAGCGAAGCGCGATGCAAAGAGGCGGGCGCTTGGGGCCCCTGCGCACGACGTCTTCGCGTCGCCACCGCACACGCGCTGCTTGCCCGTTCTCGTCGGCCAGGGACCGCGCCCGGGCGGGAACAGGGCTGTGCCGCTTCCCGCCGAACGCCCCACCGTTGCCAAGGGGAGAGGCCGGTTGTTCGCCGGGACGGCACCAGCTGGCGTCGGGCTCGACATAGGCGGGCTCCACCCAGGTGGTCGCCAACGTCAGGGCCCAATCCCCGTCGGGCGGGGCAACCGGGTGCGACAAGGACACCGTGCTGTTGCGGCCCTGTCGACCGATCCCCTCCCGCGCCGCTCGGATGTCGGAGGCGAGCGGAGACTCCGCGCCGAGCTGGAGCAACGCGTCAGCTGGCGCGGTGTCGTCGGCGAAGCCGCCGTCGCCCAGGACTACGTCGGTGCCCGAGGATTGGAAGGCGGGCCCCTCGAGCTGAGCGCGCCAGGCGGCGAGCAGCGGGTTGCGGATCACCTCGTCAGCGGCGCCAACGCCGCCCCCTTCGCTCGCGTTGCCCAATACGTCCTGCGCCGCCTCGACGATCGACTGCCAGCCCGTGCAGCGACAGAGGTGTGCCCGCAGCCCCGCTTCGATGTCGCGCCGGAGTTCCATGGGCGAGGTGTTCTTCGCTCGCCCATGGGCGTCGACACCGCCCTCCTCGAGCGCGGCGAGGCGCATGACGATGCCGGGCGTGCAAAAGCCGCACTGGCTGGCGCCGCGCGCGACGAAAGCGTCCGCCCATCGATTGCGCTGGTCGTGCGAGATCCCCTCGAGCGTCGTGACCTCTCGTCCCTTGACTCGCCGGATCGGAGTGACGCAGGCGACGCGAGGGGCGCCGTCGACCCAGATGGTGCAGCAACCGCACTGCCCCTGCGGGCTGCACCCGTCCTTCACCGAAAGGCAACCGAGCTCGTCGCGCAACGCGTCGAGCAGGGTGATCCCGTCGGCCACGTTGACCTCCTCGCCGTTGAGGACGAAGGTGACGCGCGTCGGAGCGTCAGTCGCGGTCGCTACCGCTTCGGGAACGTGTTTGGGGGTGGTACTGCTCAGGGGGCCGTGTGCGCGGAAGCGCCGCGGCTCAGCTGAAAGAGGAGCCGCAACCGCACGTGCGGGTCGCGTTGGGGTTGCTGATGTTGAAGCCCGCGCCCTGGAGGCCGTCGCTGTAGTCGAGGGTCGACCCGCTCAGCAGCTCCGCGCTGGCGGCGTCCACGACGACCTTCACGTCGCCGAATTCCCGCACGACGTCGTCGGACATGACCTCAGTGTCGAAGAACATCTCGTAGCTGTACCCCGAGCATCCGCCCGGCTTCACCGCTACACGCAGCGCCAGGCTTTCGCCCTCTTCCTGGGCGAGTAGCTCTGCCACCTTCGTGGTGGCGGTGTCGCTGAGGGTCACCGGTGCGGGCTTCTGCCCGATGTTGACCGAAGTCGAGACCGTCGTCACTGATTCCTCCTCGTCCGGCTCCTGGGCAGCCAGCTGATCACGGCGCCACCTGCGTCGCCGACCTCATTCATGTTACTGGCGGGGATCGGGTGCCATCACCCCATGGCTCGAGGATCGAAAATCCACGTCATCCAGGTAGAATGCACCGCAATGGCCGACGAAACCGATCCGCCGACGCCGCCGGAGCCGCCGAATTCCGGCGGTCGCGAGGACGAGGTACGCGAGTGCCTGCGCGCCGTCGTGGACCCGGAGCTCGGCGACACGATCGTCGACCTCGGCATGGTGCGAGGCGTTGCCATCGAGGGCGGAGACGTGACCGTCGAGGTGGCGCTCACCATCGCGGCCTGCCCGCTGCGCAACCAGATCGAGAAGGACGTAGTCGGCCACGTCCAGTCCCTCGACTGGGTGCGGTCGGTCCGGGTCGAGGTGTTCGCGATGGACGCGGACGAGCGGGCCGCCGTGATGGCGCGTGCTCGGTGGAAGGCACGGGAAGACGCGCCGGACACGGCCGTCCCGGTCGAGGCACGGGTGCTCGCCATCGCATCGGGCAAGGGCGGCGTCGGCAAGTCGTCGGTGACAGTGAACCTGGGCGTCGCGCTGGCCGCTCGGGGCTTGACGGTCGGCATCCTCGATGCCGACATCTGGGGGTTCTCGGTGCCGCGGCTGCTCGGCATGGAAGGTGACGTCGAGGCGCGCCAGGGGAAGATGGTGCCCTTGGAGCGGCGCGTCGGCGCCGGCACCCTTCGCGTGCTCTCAATGGGGTTCCTCGCCGACGAAGAACAGGCGATCATGTGGCGCGGGCTCGTTCTCAACCGTGCGGTCCAGCAGTTCCTGCAGGACGTGCACTGGGGGGACCTCGACTACCTCCTCATCGACCTGCCTCCGGGCACCGGTGACATCCAGATGGGTTTGGCCCGCTTGCTGCCGCGTACGGAGTTGCTCGTCGTCACGACGCCACCGGTGGCCGCACAAAAGGTGGCCGCCCGGGCTGCAGACATGGCACGGCGGGGCTACTTGCGCGTGGCCGGCGTGATCGAGAACATGAGCGACTTCACCTGCGAACACGGCACGACGTACGCGTTGTTCGGGTCGGGAGGCGGTGAACGTCTAGCGCGCGGGCTCGGTGTGCCGCTCATCGGTTCGATTCCCTTGCATCCGGATCTGGCCGCGGGCGGAGATGCCGGCGTGCCTGTGGCGCTGGCGGAGGATGGCGAGCTGGCCACCGTCTTCGCCGACATGGCCCGGATCGTCGCCGAAGAAGTCACGCCGTTGATCAAGGCCGAAGGATGCACGGCCCGCATGCTCGATCGCGTCGAAGCGGCCGTCGCGCAGGGAGAAGCCGAGGCGGGCTGACCGGCGGTCAGGCCGTCCAGCGAGTTTCGATCGTGTCGTGACCCACGCCGGGGTCGACGAGCGATGGGCTCGAGAAGGGTGTGGCCCGATCCTCTTGTGCGAGAGCGCGCAGATGGGCCCACAGCGAGAAGCGCGCCACGGGGAGCTGTTGCTCCGTGACGTCGCCATAGACCTCGTCGAGGAGCTCGTCGACCGTGCCGTCGCCGCGACGCGCCAAGGCTTCCGCCACCCGCTCGTGGCGGCCGAGACGATGTGCGACGAGCGCGTCGATCACGTCCGGAACGTGGTCCATCAGGCGGCCGTGTCCCGGCCCGAGCAGGCGGATCGCCGGCACCTCGTCGCGCACGCGGGCGAGGCTGTCCAGGTACTGGTGCAGGTCGCCGTCGGGGGGGCGGATGACCACGGTGGAGCCGTGCATCACGTGGTCCCCTGTCAGCAGCAGCGCGTGCTCTTCGACGAGCCAGCACAAGTGGTCCGATGCGTGACCCGGTGTATGCAGCGCGCGCAGCGTGAGCTGGGACGGCGCGCTGGGCGGTCCGGGCGCCAGTGGCACGGAGACGGACCAGCCCTCGGCCACGCACACGTCGGGCTCGAACCCCTCGGCGGGGGCGAAACCAAAAACGCGGGCACTTGTTGCAGCGGCGAGCGCGGCGGCGCCGGGTGCATGGTCGACATGGGTGTGCGTCACGACGATGGATCGAACCGGTCCGAGCGGCTCGGCCGCAGCCATGATGGCCTTGGTGTGTCCGGGATCGGCGGGGCCCGGATCGACAACCACCGGCTCGACGTCGCCGACCAGGTACGTGTTCGTGCCCGGTCCGGTCATGAGGCCCGGGTTGGGTGCGGTGAGGCGGCGGACGCCCGGTGCCACCTCGTCGACCCGGCCGGGCTCGGGTGCCGGGCCGATGCCGAAATCGGGCACCGCAGGGATCACGCGCCGCCCGGCCGCGGGCCCGGGGCGGCGTCGGGTCCCTCCTCGTTGGCCTGCATCGAGACGGCGCGCACCGCGGCGTTGAAGTCGCCCAGCGCGCCGGTGCCCCCGGGGTCCGGCACCGGTGCCCGCTCGTAGGCGGGATCGCCGGGAAGCACGATGCGCATGCCGTTGCCATCCGGCACGACCCGCGGCTCGATGACCGGCACCGAGCTCGAGGCCTGGGCGGCCGCGTCGAGCAGTTCCGCGCTCGAAGAGAAGCGGCCGATGGCCTGGAGGGTCCGGATGGTCGGGAAGATGATCTCGATTTCGCCCGACCGGTGGCGGGCCAACGCATCGTGCGGTGTGATCCAGACCTCGGCGATGGTCTCGCCGGCGTCGTGGGCGGCGATCTGTCCGGGCGGGGCGGCGGCCACGAAGAAACGGGTGTCGTAGCGGCGGGGAGCGCCACGCGGTGTGATCCAGTGCGCGAAGTAGTGGATGTCGCCGACGGCGAGGCGCAGTCGCTCCTCGCGGCAGAGGTCGAGAAAGCGGCGGGTGCCCGCGTTCACCGCGGCGCGCTCGGCGACGAAACGGGCCTCCTCCGCGGGGTCGCCGGCCAGGAGGTCCGGCCCGCCCTCCCGCTGGGCGAGCAGGAGCCCTGCCTCCTCGAACGTCTCGCGGACAACGGCGACCCAGTAGGCCAGCCCGCCGTTGGCGAAACCGAGCAAGGCGCTGGCTTCGGCGTCGGTTCGCCCGGCGCAGATGGCCTCGGCCTCGGTGCCGCCGTCGTGCGGGTCGACCGCACCGCCCGGGAAGACGTAGACACCGCCGACGAAGTCAGAACGCAAATTGCGCCGGACCATCAGCACTTCGAGCGCTGCGTCGCCGCTTGTCGGCGCAGCGTCGCGCACGAGCATGACGGTGGCGGCCGGGCGGATCTCGACTTCGTTGGGAGGAGCCGGTGCAGGCACGCCATGAGGGTACCGGCGGTACGGGCCGGCGACCCCGGAGCGGGGGCACCCCTTCGCTAACCTGACCAGACCCATGAGCAGCACCGATTTCGAGCCCGCGCCTGCGTCGGCGCCCGAAGCCGGGCCCGCGCCCTCCGTTCCGGGACGCCGGTTCCCGCGTCGCTATGTGGCGTTCGGCGTCATCATCGTGGCGATCGCGTTGCTCGGGACCCTCGTGCTCGTGCGCGACAACTACTCCCCGCCGAGCTCCCCCACCACCGAGACGTTCAGCGCCGCGCCGTCGTCGCTGCTGACGACCGTCGCCTCGGTGCCGGTCTACGACGCCGTCGGCGTCAGCTCGTTGGCCAACCCGATCACGCCGTTGCGAGCCACGACGGGGAGTGGCAGCGCACCCGCGCCAATGTGGCGGGCGAGGGTGAACAACGGCCCGGCCGAGCCGGTTGTCTACTTCTACGGCGCGGAGTTCGCGCCGTACGCAGCCGCCGAGCGCTGGCCGCTGGTGCTGGCGCTGTCGCGCTTCGGCACCTTCCGCCAGCTCGGGCTCACGCAATCGAGCTCGACGACGGCCTTCGCCAACATCTCGACGTTCACGTTCTACGACAAGTACTACACGAGCAAATACGTGATCCTCGAGTCGGTCGAGCGCTACAGCTCACTGGACCCGACGGGGGCGAGCTATCTCAGCCTGCAGACGCCCGACGAGCGCCAACGCTTGGCGGTCACGAACTACGCAACGAGCCCGACGACGTTCCCCTTGCTCGACGTGGCCAACCGGTGGGTCCTGAACGGCGCTGGCTTCACACCCGGCGTGTTGATGGGCCTGTCGCAGGACGAGATCGCCGGGGACCTGAGCTCAGCGGCCAGCCCGCTGACGCAGGCCGTCGTCTCCGCGGCGAACGAGATCACGGCGACGATCTGTGCGGTGGACGGGCAGAAGCCGGGGAGCGTGTGCGAGAGCCGCGGGGTGCTGGCAGCGGATCAAGTGCTGAAGATCACGCCGTCGGCGTAGGGACGCGGCGTCGCGGCCTGCTGGCGGGTCGGCGGAAGAGGCGGGGTGGTTTTGGCCGGGGTCGGGTGGGTGGCGGCTTGGTTCAGCTGGCGCGGCGATCGAGCACCATCTTGCGCTCGATCTCGTTGAGGCCGCCCCAGATGCCATGGGGCTCGCGAATGCGGATGGCGTAGTCGAGGCACTCGGACCTGACGCGGCATTGGTCACAGATCGCCTTCGCCCTGATCTCGCGGGAAGCCTTCTCCTCTTTGCGTTCGGCATGTGAAGGCGGGAAGAAGACCGCTGCCTGCGGCCCCCTGCACGCTGCCTTCAATTGCCACATTTCCTGTCCCTGGCGCATCAAACCCCCCGATCGGGCACTGCAGAACCCCCCTGGCGGGCCAAGCTACCGCCGGGGTTTCCCGCTTTCAAGGGTCCTGACCAGGATCTTTCGCGGGCGGTCGATCCCCGTCGAGAACACGGCAACTACGCTCGGCGCGACATGGACGTGGCGACCTTCTGTGCACAGAGCCATGTCCTCGTGGTGGCCGGCAAGGGTGGCGTCGGCAAGACGACCATGACCGCAGCCCTGGCGCGCATGGCCGCTGACGTCGGGAAATCCGTGCTCATCGTCGAGCTCGAGGGCAAGTCGGGGATCGCCGCGGCCTTCGGCCGGCCGGCCGACCTGGGCTACGAGGAGGAGGCACTGAGCGAGGGGGTGCGGGCCCGGCGGCTCACGCCGGACGACGCGCTGGTCGAGTATCTCGAGGACCACGGCCTGAAGCGCGTGTCCAAGCGGCTGGCGCACTCCGGTGTCCTGGACGTGGTGGCGACCGCCATCCCCGGCATCCGGGACATCCTGGTCCTGGGCAAGGTCAAGCAGCTGGAGCGGGCGGAGGTGGCGGACCTGATCCTGGTCGACGCGCCCGCGACCGGGCACGCCATCACGTTCCTGACCTCGGCCCGGGGCATGGTCGACGCCGCCCGGGGTGGCCCGCTGCGCGCCCAGGCCCAGGACGTCGTCGACCTGCTCAGCGACCCGGCCCGGTGCCGCGTGATCCTCGTCACCCTGCCCGAGGAGCTGCCGGTCTCCGAGACCATCGAGTCGGCCTACACACTCGAGGACAATGCCGGGGTCCAACTGGGGCCCGTGATCGTGAACGCCTGCGACCCCGAGCCCTCCGGCCTCGACCGGCCGGCGGCGGAGGTGGTCGCGGCGGTAGGGCCGGGCGCGGGCGAGGTGCCGCCGGCGCACGTCGCCGCGCTCGAGGCGGCACGCGAGTTCCGCCTGGCCCGCCACGCGGTCTCCGCCGAACAGCTGGAACGGCTGCGCCGCGAGCTGCCACTGCCGCACCTGCTCGTGCCCTCGGTCGGAGAAGAGCAGATCGGGCCGGCGGAGACGCAGGTGCTGGCGGACGCCCTGGCCGCCGCGGTGGGGTCGCTGGTGCCGGAGGGCGCAGCGTGAGCAGCTCGCTCGGGGCGCCGGCGCCGGCGTCGGGGTCGGAGCCGGGGGCGGGGGTCCTGGCAACGCTGGTGCGCGACCGCGGCGTCGTCGTGTGCTGCGGCTCCGGCGGCGTCGGCAAGACCACCGTCTCCGCGACGATCGCCTTGGCGGCGGCCCGGGCCGGGCGGCGCGCCTGTGTGGTGACGGTGGACCCGGCACGGCGGCTGGCCGACGCGCTGGGCGTCCAGTCGCTGCCCAACACCCCGACGGAGGTCGCGGGTCCGTGGCCCGGGCACCTGCACGCGCTGATGCTCGATTCGAAGGGCACCTTCGACGACCTGGTCCAGCGTTACGCCCGGACGCCCGACCAGGCGGAGTCGATCCTGTCGAACCGGCTCTACCAGAACCTCGCCGGTGCGTTGTCGGGCACGCAGGAGTACATGGCGATGGAGAAGCTCTACGAGCTCGTGAACTCCGACGAGTTCGACATCGTCGTCGTCGACACACCGCCCACCCGCAACGCGTTGGACCTGCTCGACGCACCCCGGCGGCTGACCCGGTTCTTGGAGAACCGCCTGTTTCGTGCGTTGATGGTCCCGACGCGGATGTCGCTGCGTGCGGTCGGCGTGGCCACCCAAGCGTTGCTGCGCACGATCTCCAAGGTGGCGGGGGCGGAGATCGTGAACGACGCGGTCGCCTTCTTCAAGGCGTTCGAGGGGATGGAAGAGGGCTTCCGCACACGGGCGAGCGCGGTGCACGAGCTGCTGGTCGATCCCGCCACGGCCTACGTGCTGGTGACCTCGGCTCGGCCCGACGCCGTCGCGGAGGCGAGCTTCTTCGCCTCCAAGCTTTCCGAGCGCGACGTCCTGGTGGCCGCACTCGTGGTCAACCGGATCGCGCCGTCCTTCGGGACGGACGACGGTGGGGCCGAGGTGCCGGCGGGACTCCGCGTTGTCACCGCCCTGCAGCCCCTGGAGGCGAACCTGGCCGCGCTCAACGCCGTGGCGGCGCGCGAGGCGACGGGCTACGCCGACCTGGCCGCGCAGGTGTCGCCCGCACCGGTCGGGCGGATCCCGCTGTTCGCCCAGGACGTGCACGAGCTGACGGGGCTGGCGCGCGCGGCCGACAGCCTCTTCGGCTGAAGGGTCGCTCGGGTTACCGCCTCGAGAGGAGCGTCCGATAGTGTCCCGGCAGTGCAGACCATCCTGGTCGCGAGCGACTTGGCGACGCTCCGCAGAGAGATAGAGGCCGTGATCAGTGGACCGGACGTCCAGGTGCGCTTGGTGACGTCGGGCCCCGAAGTCGTGTCGTTCGTCGCAGAGGAATCACCCGACCTGGTGATCGTCGACATGCAAATGGGGAACATGGGCGGCATGGCCGTCACCCTCGAGCTCCGGCTGCAGGAGTCCTACGACGCCATCGACCACATCCCGGTGCTGATGCTTCTCGACCGACGACCGGACGTCTTCCTGGCCCGGCGATCGGGTGCCGAGGGGTGGTTGGTGAAGCCGCTCGACCCCTTGCGGTTGCGGCGCGCGGTGACGGCCTTGTTGAACGACGGCACATTCGCTGACGCTTCCTTCAGCCCCGTGCCCATACTGGTGGGCACCGGACCCGAGCTCCAGGCGGGGTCCGACCCCAAACCCTGACCCGGCGCCGTTGTGTCGAATCGCCGGGAACCGCCTGAACCTGCAGGGGCGAAACGGTCGCGCCTGTTCCGCCGGCACAGGAAGGAGGAGGGCGACGGCAAATCCCGCGAGTCCGAGGCACCAGCCGCTGCCGTCGAGCAGGAGCGCATCATCCTCGAAGCACTGGCCGACCTGCGCGACATGGACGTGCGCGAGGTGATGACACCGAGGGTCGACGTGACCTACCTGACGATCCCGGTCCACGCCGAGGACGTCGGTCGAGCGGTGCGGACGACCGGCCACAGCTGCTTTCCCGTCGTCCATGACGACCTCGACGACCTGATCGGCATCCTCTTCGTCAACGACATCTTCCGGACCGGCGGCCGTGGGCCCGCACCGGGAGACGGGGACGGCGGATCGCCCCGTGAGCGTGACGCCACCGACCCGAGCCCGCTGGAGATCTCGCGCAAGATCCGGCCGGCGCACCTGATGCCCGAGACACTCGGCGTGCTCGAGGCGCTCGCCGACATGCGCCGGCAGCGGCGCCAAGTTGCCGTCGTCGTCGACGAATACGGGGGCGTCGCGGGGCTCCTCACGGTCAAAGACCTCCTCGAGCCACTCGTCGGCGAGCTGCACGACGAGTTCGACGAGGAAGAAGAGTCGGAGATGGTCAGGGTCGACAACACCCGGTGGCTCCTTGACGGCCAAACCAACGTCGACGATGTGCGCGAGCGGCTCGGGATCGAGATCCCCGACGGCGAGTACGTGACACTCGGCGGCCTGCTGTTCGAGCGTTTCGGCCACATCCCGAGCGAGGGCGAAGCGGTTCGGGTGGGCGACTGGGACCTCAAAGTCGTCGAGATGGACAAACGGCGGGTGGCCCAGGTCGTGGCGACCTACGCCGGTGGCGAGTCGCCGCCGTCCTCACGGGGTCGGGGCGACGCGCCGGCCTCGGAGCCCGGCGGCAACGGAAGGGCGGTGGCGAACGGCTCGGGGGAAGCGGCCGGCTGAGGCCGATGTAGTGTCGTAACGCTCCCGGTAGGGGGCGTACGGGCTGTGGCGCAGCTTGGTTAGCGCGCTGCGTTCGGGACGCAGAGGTCCCCGGTTCAAATCCGGGCAGCCCGACTCGACCGACGAGGTGACAAGATCACCGGCGCGGCGGTGATACCGCTGTGCATGATGGCGAGCCAGCGACTAACGCCGCTCGAGCGACTCCTCGAGCGCGTCGAGGAACGGCACCTGGCCTTTGAGCAGCTTGGCTCGAGCCTGCTCCAACGTCATCCACTCGACCCGGTCGACTTCGGGAAACTCGCGCATGGTGCCCGAGCCCTTGGGCCACTCGATCTCGAAGGTGTTGCTCGTCGCACGGGTCACGTCGAGGTCGCCCGCCAGGGCCCACGCCGTCACCCATTTGCCGCTCGGCTGGCGCCGCTCGCCGAGGGGAACGAGGTCGCCGGCGGGCGCGTCTTGGCCGACCTCTTCGCGGAACTCGCGCCGGGCGGTGGCGAGGGCATCTTCGGACGGCTCGTACTCGCCCTTCGGGATCGACCACGCGCCGGCGTCCTTCCTGGCCCAGAACGGCCCCCCGGGATGCGCGAGCAACACCTCGACGGCACCCTCGTCCGACACCCGGTACAGCAACAGCCCTGCGCTCCTCGCGACCATGCTCCAAGTATGGGGAGGGCTGGAGAACCGCGGCGGCAAGAACCGGTGCGAACGGCGGTGGGAAGATCCCAGGCGTGTTTTGCGCCAGTTCGACCGCTCGAGGCTGGAACGGGCGCACAGTTGACTGCTCTTTTGATGATGTCCTCGCTAGGCTGGTTTCCCGTTCCGGCCGCCATAACCGGAGCCGTCTCGGGGGCGCGGACGTCGACCACTTCCAGGACCAGAGGTCGTACGTCATTTTGAACACTGGATCATGAGCCCCCAGAACCCCGAAAAAGATCCCGTCCACAAGGGTCTCCACGACCTCGGCCGCCAGATCGAAGAGTCGGAGTCGCCAGCCTCGGGCGCAGAGGCCAGCGACGAGAGTCCCGCCGTCGGCGATCCCGAAGGTCGGAGCGATGCACCGACACCGACCGGGGCGTCCGGCTCAGACGCCGGAGCCGACGACGAGATGCCGTGGCCGGCCCCGCCGCCAGCGGAAGCACCGGCTCCGGCGAACCAGGCTGCGCCCGAAGCCGAGGGCTCGTCCACGCCGGCCGCCCTGCCCGCCGACCCGGCCGACAATCCCGTGGAGCGCGGACTTCACGAGCTCGGTCGCCAGATCGACGAGGCAGAGCGGGGCGGAGACGGGGGACGAGGTGGACGCGGAGCCGGAGGGCCGGCACACGCTGCTCCAAAGAAGAAGCGCTCTACCCGTCGCAAGGTGGCCTACGTCTTCGGCTCTCTTTTCCTGGTGCTCGTGCTGATCGCCGGTGCGGCGGCGGGGTACGCCTGGTACCTCAACGATCAGATCCACCGCATCAGCCTGCACAACCTCTCGGATTCACCGTCGAAGGGCGCGGACGCGGGGACCGAGAACATCTTGATGATCGGCTCGACCTCGCGCTGCGCGCTCAAGGTGCAGAACCCGCAGTTCGGCCTCTGCTCGCAGGGCGTCACCGGCGTCAACAGCGACGTCGTGATGATCCTGCACCTGAACCCGGCGAACAATTCGCTGTCGATTCTCTCGATCCCCCGCGACCTGTTCGTACCCAATGCGCGATCGGAGGGGGCCAACAAGATCGACGCCGCGCTGTATGAAGGGCCCGACCAGCTGATCGCGGCCATCGAGGAGGACTTCGGCATCCCGATTCAGCACTTCGTAGAGCTCAACTTCGACAGCTTCATGAACGTCGTCAACGCGCTCGGCGGGATCCACATGTACTTCCCCGAGCCGATCTTCGACTCCTACTCGGGTCTCAACATCCAGACGACGGGGTGCATCGGGCTCAACGGCACCTCGGCGCTCGAGGTCGTCCGGGCGCGCCACCTGCAGTACAAGCCGCCGGGGGTGACGACCACGGATCCCTACTACTGGCCCACGGAGGCACAGAGCGACCTGGCGCGCATCCGACGGGACCACGAGTTCCTGCGCGTCCTGGCCTCGGCCGTCAAGGCAAAGGGCATCGGCGATCCGCTCACCGACCAGGCACTCGTCTCGGGCGTCGTCGGCGATCTCACCGTCGACTCCGGCTTCTCGCTGTCCGACATGGTCTCGCTCGTGTTGACGTATCACGGCGTGAACGTCAACTCCGCGCCCCAGCTCACCCTCCCGGTCCAGGTCGACCAGTTCGGCAACTACGTGTACAAGGGAGGCAGCTACGGGGACATCGAGTTCCCGTCGGAGTCACAGGACCACGCCGCGGTCGACCAGTTCCTCGGGTTGAAGGCGAACGAGGACACCTACTCGGGCGGCGCGTTGCCGTCGCCGTCGACGATCACGGTCGCGGTGATGAACGGCTCGGGCACCTCCAACCAGGCGTCGGACACCGCCGCGGGCCTCAAGGCCCTGGGCTTCAACATCGGAACGGTCGGCGACGCCACCCCCGTCGGACGGGAGGCCGAAACGGTCGTCTACTACTCCTCGAAGTCGCACGCCAACCTCGCCGCGGCCCAGGCCGTGGCGAACTCCATGAGCGGCTCCGTGATCATGGCCATGGACCCGACCCAGGTGCAGCCCGGGTCCCAGGTCACCGTGGTCACCGGGACCCAGTTCAGCGTGAACCCCCCGCCGGCAACCTTGACGCCGACCTCGGCGGCGGGGAACACGGGGGCAACCACCACGACGCCGACGACCTCATCCACCACGACCACGACCAGCGGTGCGTTCCAGCCACCGACCACGACGGTGGAGCCGCTCGCCGCGTGGGACCCCCGGTCGTGCACTGCGAACGGAGGCGAGGGGCCTTAGAGCACCGCTCGGGGTCGCTGAGTTCGATTCTGCTGTGCGCGCAATCGGCACCATCTGGTTGCCTGAGCAAGACGAGTGGCCGGGCCTTGGTTCCGGCCGTATACGTGCCAGGTGTGTGGCTTCTCGGCGCGCTGTATATGACGTTGCTGTTATAAAACCGCCTCCTTTCACTCTTATGGAAATTGGCCGTTCCATAACAAGGACCGCCTATACACCCGACTCAAGAGCTCCTTCCCCGTTCCCTATACGAACGCGAACTGAGGGGCGCGTCCCCAATCCCTCTAGCCGTACGACGTCGGCCTCAGGGGGACCGTTAGAGGTACTGCCCGACGGACGCGGGCGGCGTCGTCGATCGCAGCGGCTCGGTGCCATCCCTGAGCGCAACGAGCTCGGCCAGGGAGTAGCCCTCCGCCCGTTCCGGCAACGAGTGGCCCAGCCATGCCTGCGCCTCCACGCCATCCAGGTTCCCGACCTCGATCTGTGCGATGCAGCGTCCCGCCCTGACCACCGCCGGGTGGAGGGTGCTCAAAGGCTCGTTGGTGGTGATCGCCACGAGCAACGAAAGCCCCTGTCCGAGCAGGCCGTCAGTCAGATTCAGCAAGCGCGCGAGGCCCTGGCCCGAGCGCTGCTTCGCGCTCGATGCGATCAGCTCGTCGCAGTCCTCGAGGATGAGGAGGCGCGATCGGCGAACGCCTTCGTGCTCCTCGTCGCCCAACGCGATGTTGAGGAGGTAGGCCGCATCGTTGAAGAGCCGCTCGGGATCGAGCACGTAATCGAACTGGCACCAGGCCCGCCACGCATCCGACAGGGAGCGGAGCGCGGTCGTCTTGCCCGTCCCGGGCGGGCCGTGAAGAAGGAGCAGCTTTCCTGGGAGGTCCTCGCGGGACATCGACATCAGGCCGTCGAACGCACCCACCGTGCTCGCTGCGTAGCTGGTGCGAATCGCCTGCCATCCCGGCACCGTCAACGGCCGGACCGAACGCATTGGACCGTGCCCGCTCATGTGCCAGAAGCCCACGTCGACCTTCGAGCGGTCGAGCACCGACGGCGGGGGGACCGCACCCTTCGTGGCCTGGTCAAAGATCTCCTGTGCCAGCTCCTCCGACTGGGCCAGGACGGACACGCGGGCGTGGCCGTGCAGCCAGCGCACGGCGCAGACCAACCAGCCCGGACCCGACGCCATGACGGAGCGCACACCGTCGCTCAGGGCGATCCGGATGGGCTCCGAGCCGGGCGGCAGCAGGGTCGCGTCCTTGCGGACGCGCGGCAAGAACGAGCTCCGCGCGAAGGGGTGGCTCCCCGCGACGTAGTGCTCGATGAAGAGCAGATCGATGGCGTCGTTGACCGAATCGGAGTCGTCGAACGCCGCCATGCGCTGTGAGGTACTCGTTTTGTCGTTCATTGCAAATCCTTGGTACCGACGCGCGGGCGCGTCAGGTCAGAGCTGGCACGCCAGCGGTATGCGTCGTCGGTTCGGATCGTCAGGCGACGCCGCGCGCCGCCCTCGAGCTCACACTTCGACGGATGAGCGCGATGGCGTGTGCGACGAGGACCTTGTCCGTCCCCATAGCTGTCGAATGCAGGGCACACGAGCCATAGTCGGACAACACTGACGGAACGACCTCGGCCTGTCAACGTCCGTGACAAGAGATGCAACGACGTTGCGCGGCATCGTGCGAAACGATGACCACCGACCTCCCCGGCAATTCAGGCGAAGATCTCGCCGCCGTTCGTGTCGAGCGCCTGACCCGTCATTGCCGCAGACAAGTCGGACGCCAGGTAGACGATGGCCCCGGCCACGTCGGCATCGGAGGGGATCCGGCCGAGCGGAACGCGTGCGTTGAGCTCGTCGATGACCGCCTGCGCCGGCACGCCACGGCCGCTCGAGGTCATCTCGATGTAGATATCCACCGACGGCCCGGCCATCCACCCGGGGACGACCGCGTTGACGCGGATGTTCGACGGGCCGAGTTCGAACGCCAGCACGCGGGTCGCCGTGAGGAGCGCACCTTTCGAAATCGCATACCCGCCTTGGCCCGGTTGAGGTTGGCGCGTCACCATCGACGCCACGTTCACGACGGAGCCGCCACCACGCTTCCGGAGGTGCAGCAGTGCTGCCTTCGTCATCTGGAGCGAGCCGAAAAGGTTGACCTCCATGATCTTGCGCCAGATGCCAAGGTCGACGTCCTCGAAGCTCTGGAAGACGTCGCTGCGGAACGCGTTGTTCACGACGACGTCGATACCGCCGAACTCCTCGGCCGCGGCCGCCATCAGCGCGGCACAGGCCTCAGGATCGACGATATTGGTCGGCACCGCGAGGGCACGGGCGCCGAGTGCGGTCACCTCTCCGAGCACTTCGGCCAGGTTGGCCTCCCGCCGCGCCGCCAGCACGACGTCGGCGCCGTGAGCGGCGAGGGCCCGAGCCGCCTGGCGCCCGAGCCCGGGACCCACCCCCGATACGACACACACCTTGCCGGCCAACAAGCCGGCCGCACCTGCCGCCCGGCCCTCGGTCTCACTCTTCGTCGTCGTCATGGAAGCGCAGCGTAGAGCAGCCGAGGCGGCGGCCCATCGGCCATCCGCGCCGCGGTCACAGGGGCCTGGGATGATCGACGACAGGGTTGCGGCAAGGGAGGGTCGATGGCGATCTGTGAGCACTGCGGCGGCGAAATGTCCGATGGCATCAGCTGTCTGACCGACCCGATCGTCATCGACGGTAGGGCCTACCTGCCGGTCCGCTGGGGCCAGGAGCCTCGGCCGCGGCACCGTTACGAACCCGAGGAATGCCGCGACTGCAGCACGCCGATCGGTGGCGTCCACCACCCGGGCTGCTGCCTCGAGCGCTGCCCCGCCTGCCACGGACAGGCCATCAGTTGCGGGTGCATCGTGGAGTCCGAGTGCGACTTCGACAGCGCCCGGGTCCCTCGGTGCCGTTCCCACGTGTTACGACGAGTCGGCTGGCGCTGAGGCGGGTCTCGCTCGTCCTGAGCTGAGCCCTCAGTCCTCCGGTCCCGGCGCACGCCCGGAGCGCCGGAGCAACGCCTCCCAGGGGCTGAGCCGTGCGCCGAGAGGTACCAAGACGGCAGCGATACGGCCCTTCAGCCCGCCCTGCGCCGTAGCCAGACAGGCCCCCGCCCCGCGATAGAGCGCATCGGGATCAGAAGGCCCGTGCGCCGAACCACCGGACCGTGCGAGGTCCCACGCGTGGAGATGCCATTCGGTGGCAGAGATTGCCGCGTGGAGCCCCGCCGTCACCGTCCCCCGCGGATAGCCGTAAGGCAGGTCCCATGCGGCGGGCAAGCGCTCTCGATACGACCTCGCCCGGGTCACGAAGAGCTCCAGCGCCGCCGGCCCGGTGGTCTCGGCCAGCGGGACCAGGGCCAGCTCGTTCTGAGCCGCCAGCTCCTCGGCGCGAAAAGGCGGCGTCGCGTCGCCGCGCTCGGCCCGATCGAGCCACTCGTGGTACCAGCCCGCGACCGCAGCCACATGACGGGTCAGTACTGCGACACTCCAGTCGCCGCACGCCCGCCGCTCCCAATCCTCACCAGTCAGGTCACGCGCCAACCGGTCGAACGCGTCGACCCCTTCGTCATAGAGGCGCAGCACCTCATCCTCTGGCACCTCGGACACGCACGCATCATGCCCGCCCGGAGTCCGCAGCGCCGACGGCAGACATCCCTCGGCGGCGGTTGCACGTATTTCGGTAACTACATAACTTACGACCAATCAGCGACGAACGAACGGGAGGCCCTGAATGGCGGATATCGACATCTGGCCCGTCGTGCACGACGAGCGTGCCGCGCTGGCGGCGGATCTGACATCGGCTTCTTTGGGCGAAGAACAGTGGTCGGGCCCGTCGCAGTGCGAAGGCTGGTCGGTGCGCGACGTCCTCGCACACATGACCGCAACCGCCAGCATGACGCCCGGGAAGTTCTTTCCGAAGATGATCGCATCGGGGTTCAGCTTCGACAAGGTCCAGGACAAGGGCATCGCAGCCGAACGGGGCGCCTCGGGTGCGGAGACACTGTCGCGCTTTCAGGCGGTCATCGGTTCAGAGAAAAAGCCACCGGGGCCGAAGGACACTGTGCTGGGCGAGACGATCATTCACGCCGACGACATCCGTCGTTCGCTCGGCCTGCAGCGAACGTACCCAGACGACGCCCTGGTGGAAGTGGCCGACTTCTACAAGGGTTCGAACTTGATCATCGGGACGAAGCGCCGCATCGACGGCTTGGCCCTGCGGGCGACCGACACCGGCTGGTCCTACGGCGCCGGTCCCGAAGTGTCGGGGCCGATGCTCCCGCTGCTCCTCGCCATGGCCGGACGCAAGGGCGTGCTGAACGAGCTCAGCGGCGACGGCGTGGATACCTTGCGGCAGCGAGCCTGAACCCGCCGCCTCGTAGGCCCGGGAGCGTCGGCTGCAATCTCCAGCTTGACCCGCGTTCAGGAACTCACCAATGTTGGTTCCCTGTGCACGCCGTTCCGGCCCGACGCCCGAGGTTCTGACGAGATGGGGACGCTCGATGGCGTCCGTGTGTTGGAGGCAGGTCTGCTTGTCCAAGGCCCGCAGGTGTCCTTGACGATGCTCGAATGGGGCGCCGAGGTGATCAAGATCGAACTGCCCGGCTTCGGGGACCAGAGTCGCTGGCTGCCGATCAGCCGCGAGGATCGCCGCTCTCCTTGGTTTACCGCGTACAACCGAGGCAAGCGCAGTGTGACCATCGACTTCAGAGTGCCGCGAGGTCGGGAGATCTTCTTTCGCCTGGTCGAGCAGGCCGACGTCTTCGTGTCCAACTTCAAGCCCGGAACCCTGGATGCCTGGGGGGTCGGCTACGGCGAGGCTTCGCAGCGGACCCCGCGGATCATCTACGCCATGGGATCCTCGTTCGGCCCGGAGGGACCTGACGCGCAGCGAGAAGGCGCCGATCTGAGCGGACAAGCGGGTGGCGGGATCATCAGCACCACCGGTGGAGCCGGCAGCGACCCGAGCCCGATCGGGGCCACCATCGCTGACCACATCTCGGGACAGAACCTTCTGGCCGGTGTCCTTGCGGCCCTCTACGCGCGTGACCGCACGGGTCGCGGGCAACTCGTCGAGACTTCGCTCCTCGGTGGACAGGTCTGGGCTCAGGCCGGAGAGATCACCAAGTACCTGATGTCAGGGGAGATGACGGGCCCGAGTAACCGTGGCCACTCGATGGTCCCCGGCATCTATGGCATGTTCGCCACCTCGGACGGCTGGATCGCCATCGTGGGCGTAGCCGGACCGTTGCGCGACCGCTTTTACGAGACGATCGGACGGCCGGACCTCATCGAGCGATTCAGTGGTCTCCTCTATTTCGAAGACGACAAGGCCGCCCTGTGGCCGATCCTCGACGAAGTGTTCGCGACGAAGACGACGGCGGAGTGGTGCGACCTTTTGGGTGCCGCCGGCCTCCGCTTCGCGCCCGTGCGGGACCACGCCGCCGTCGCCCGTGACCCCGGCATTCGGATCAACGGCTACATCGAGTCGGTCCCGGACCCCGATTCCTCGGGTTCGACATTGGACGTGGTACGGACGCCCGTCCGATTCTCCGACAGCACGCAAACTGCGCCGGTACGACCACCCGAGCTCGGCCAGCACACCGAGGAGGTGCTTCTCGAGGCCGGCTACTCATGGGACGACATCACGTCGTTGTCCGAAGACGGCGTGATCTGAGCTCGCTGCACCCCGGTGGCGATCAGAAGCATGCGAGGGCACGACCCTCGAA
>DATMMN010000170.1:0-3820 GCA_035569675.1 Acidimicrobiales bacterium
ATCGCGTTCTCGACGCTCGTCCAGAACCCGTGGCCCGTGATGAAGAGGGCCTGCCAGGCCGCGGTCGGCACCAACACGGTGAGGAAGCCGGCGACGAGATAGCCGAGGAAGAGATCGCGCCGCAGCATGGTGAGGTCGGCCATCGTGTAGGTGGCGCTGTCCGCCCACTTCGCCGGAGAACGCAACTGCGTGCGCAGACTCGTTGTCGCATCCCCGTCGTCGACGTGGCCGGCGTGAGCGTGCTGATCGCTGGCATCGGCCTGCCCCTCGAGGCGCGCCCGGGCCGAGGTGACGAGGCGCCCTCGCAGCCACAGGGCGCCGAGGGTTGCCAGCAACCCGATCATGATGAAGCCGCCGACGAATTCGCTGACGGCGAACTGCCATCCCATGAGGACGATCAACACGACGCCGAGCTCAATGACCAGGTTGGTCGAGGCGAACATGAACACGAGCGAGGCGATGTAGTCGGCGCCGCGGACGAAGAGCGACTTGGCCATGGCCGACGCTGCGTAGGAACACGAGGACGAGATCATCCCGAAGACCGTGGCCCGCGCCACGGCTGGCGGCCGGTGGTCGCCCAGCTTGCGGCGCAGCGTGTCTCGACGCACGAAGGCCTGCACGGCGCCGGAGAGCCCGAAGCCGAGGATCAGGGGCCACAACGTGACCCAGAACATGAAGAACCCCTCGCGTAGCGAGCGCCCCACGTCGAGGAGGAACGGGGCCGTTGCGAGCACGGCGATCAGGAGCGGACGAGCCGCCCGATGGCGGCGGACGCCTCGTTCAACTTCTCGGTCGCCTCGTCGCCGCCCTTGCGCACGGCGTCGGACACGCAGTGGGCGAGGTGGTCATCGAGCAGTTCGAGGGCGACCGCCTGGAGCGCCTTGGTGGCGGCGGAGACCTGTTCGAGGATCTCGATGCAGTACCGGTCCTCGTCGACCATGCCCTGGATGCCGCGCACCTGGCCCTCCACTCGGCGCAACCGCTTCTGGACCGCTTCCTTGTTGTCGATGTAGCCCGGCCGCATAGCGCCCTCCGTCTCCTGGGTCTATACCCTATACCCCCATAGGGTATCAGCTCCGGTGGCGGCTGCCGCACGCGGGCTGTCAGGGCAGCGCTGGATCCCCCGCCGTTGCGGCCGGGCCGCCGCCCAGGCCGTGGCGGTGCGCGTAGACGGCCGCCTGGGCCCGGTCGCGGCTGCCCGTCTTGGCGAAAATCCGGTTGACGTGCGTCTTCACCGTCGTCTCCGCCACGTACAGACGCTCGGCGATCTCGTGGTTCGAGAGCCCCGACGCGATCAGGGCGAGGACCTCGACCTCGCGGTCGGTCAGGCCGTCGGGCGAAGCGGTAGGGGCCGCCGGCCGCGCCACCCCCTGTTGGGCCGCCTTGAGCAACGCCGCCTGGACCGACGGGTCGAGCACGGCCTGCCCCGCGGCGGCCGCCTCGACGGCGCGGCGGATGTCGTCCCGGGCAGCGTCCTTGGTCAAGTAGCCGGCTGCACCGGCCGAGAGCGCGGCGACGATCGAGTCGTCGTCCGCATAGGTGGTGAGCACCACGACCGCGACGCCGGGGTGACGCTCCCGGATGGCGCGGGTCGCCTCGACACCGTCGACGTTCGGCATGCGGAGGTCCATGAGAACGACGTCGGGTGCGGCCGACGCCACAAGATCGAGCGCCTCGGCCCCATCACCGGCGAGGCCGACCACCTCGGTGTCGGGAAACCCTTCGACCACGATGGCCAGACCTTCGCGGACCACCCGCTGGTCGTCGGCGATGAGGACTCTCACGAGGCGAGAGGGTCGTGGGTCGGTGCGGGCGGCGTGGTCGACACGGCGCCGGCGGCGGGAACCACGGCGTGCACCCGCCAACCACCGGGGACCGGACCGGCATCCACCTCGCCGCCGAGCAGCGCCACCCTCTCGGAGATTCCGCGCAGCCCGAATCCCCCACCGCTGTGCCCGAGCGCGTCGGAGGCCGCGCCGTTCGCCGACGGCATGGGGTTTTCGACCGTGAGCCGGACGGCATCGTCGTCGAAAGCGAGCTCCATGGACGCCGCCGCGCCGGTCGCGTGCTTCATCACGTTGGTCAGCGCCTCCTGCGCCACCCGGTAGAGCGCGAGGACGGTCTCGGGAGCGAGCGGTCGGGGCGGGCCCGAAATGGCGAAGGCGGCACCGTGCTGTTCGGCCAGCTTGGTGAGGCGGTCCTCGAGTGGAACCGCGTCGTCGCGCAACGCGCGCACTGCGCCGCGCGCCTCGTCCAGGCCCTCGCGGACCAGCTGCCGGGTGCGCTCGAGCTGCTCACGCACCCTTGGGCTCGTATTCGGCTCCGCGTCCACGACCGTCGCGAACGCCTCGAGCTGGAGTGACAAGGCGGCCAGCGTGTGGGACAGGACGTCGTGGAGCTCGCGGGCGAGGTGGTTGCGCTCGGCCAGTACTTCGGCCCGCGTGCGTTCCACGTTGGCCCGGTCCGACGCGAGCTCGAGCCTGGTCGCCTGCTCGGCGTGGTCGATCGCCTGGCGCCGTGTGATGCCGACCATGAGCCCGGTGAACACGGCGGCCAGCGCGCCCCACACGACGGCCCACTTGTTGCCGTTGACCGCCGTCGTCACCACACTGGCCAGTGCACCGGCGCCACCGACGGCCGCCGCGGGGCCCACGGTCCAGCGCGAGGCGGCCGCAAGGGTCGCGATGCCGGGGAAGATCAATGCAATCGGCGAGAAGGCGGCCAGGGCCCCGCCCGCCGCAGCGACCACCACGAGGCAAGTCGCTACGACGGCCTCCGGCCTGGAGTTGCGCACGAGCACCCAGGCCAGCCAGGCGAGGGACGCCACCACCAGCAGGAGTACGGCGGCGACCTTCTGCCCCGTGGAGTCGGTGCCCGGAATCCCGGAGACGGACCCAAAGACCAAAAGGCCCAACCCTGCCAGGGTCAGGCCGTTGGCCAGGCCGCTCCAACGGGGCGGCACACGATAGGGATCAGGAAAGAGGACCGTCACCGCTGTCCATCATGGACCCCCTGCCGCTCGGGACCAGCGTGCGGGACCGGACGGGAGAAGCGGGGGCCGGACCGGTCGAGACCGGCGCCACGGTGGCGGGGGCCGCCGTACCCAGTGCCCGAGCCGCCGCCTCCGAGAGGAGGCCGGAGCGCCAGGCGAGGACGGCCGTGCGCACGACGACCTCGGAGAGGGCCATGAGGATGAGGGCGGCCGTCCAGGCGGTGGCGCTCGTGATGCCGTGGGTGGCGCTGAAGTGCGTGATGGCCGGGCCGCCACCGTGGGTCGCCCAGACCTGGAAGGCCAGGCGGCCGCCAGTGCCCAGGATCCAGAGCGCCGCCGCGGCCAGGCCGGCCTTGGCGAAGACGCCGTCGGCACGGCGGGTGACCGTCGTGAACTTGCCGGCCAGGCCGCCGAGGGTCGCGCCGATGGCGACGGCCCCGATCACGAGGAGAAGGTCGTTCTGGGCGGTGGGAATCCCCTTCAGGAAATTGAAAGCCACGTAGGCGACGATCCCGATCGGGAGCAGGAGGGCTTTGACGGTGAGGCGCCGGCTCTTCACTTGGACGAGCACGATGGCGATGAGGCTGATGTCGATGAGGTAATCGGTGAAGGTCATGGACCCAGTGTCCGGAAATCCGGCTCCCGGGTCGTCAACCCGGGGGTAGATAGGCGGGTGGATCCGTCTCCACCCGGTCTTCCTTCAGGCTCAGGCCGCCAGCGTCATCGCGGCACCCTGGTCATCAGCTCGAAGAAGTGACCGTCGGGGTCGTCGAAGTAGATGCCCCTGCCGCCGAAGCGGTGGTTGATCTCGCCGGGCTGGCTGCGCAT
>DATMMN010000171.1:0-2284 GCA_035569675.1 Acidimicrobiales bacterium
CCGCGCGCCCATCTCGAGCACGACCCAGCGCACGTCGTCGGCGGTGTTGAGCAACGTCAGGGGCACCCCGAGCTCGTTGTTGTAGGAGCGTTCGCTCGCCGCCGTCGGGAACGCCGCCGCCAGGCAAGCCCGCAGCAGATCCTTCGTCGTCGTCTTCCCGACCGAGCCCGTGATGCCGATCACCCCGCCCCCGGCATCGCCGATCCGGTCCCGCGCCACCCTCCCCAACTCCAGCAACGACGCCGCCGTGTCCGCTACCACGACCGCCGAGGCACGAGCCTCCGCGACCGGTTGCGTCGTCAAGTACGCCGGGGCCCCAGCGTCGACCGCGGCGCCGATGAACCCGTGCCCGTCCCGCGCCGCGACGATCGGCACGAACAACTGTCCGGCCACCAAGGACCGCGAGTCGATGCTGGCGCCGTCGACCGTGACGTCGGGGCCGATGAGCGTGCCGCCGAGCCGGTCCGCGAGCTCAGATGTCGTGAAGCGCACGCAATGGTCCTCGACGGGCGATTGTATAGCCTCGGTCGATGCCAGAACCCGGCCCCCGAGAGCTGGCCGTCGTCTACGGGGGTCCTTCCGCCGAGCACGACGTGTCGTGCATCTCGGCGCGCCGCATCGTGCAGACCGCGTTGGACGGCGGCTGGTCCGTCACCCCGATCGGCCTGACCCACGACAAGATTTGGGTCGACGCCCGCGCCGTCCTCGTCGACGTCTCGGCCGGCGACGCCGACCGCGCCCTCACGTCGCCCGACGACCTCCTCCGCGACTTCCCCGACACGTTGCTCGACGGTCTGGCCGCCGGCCTCCCCCCTCCCGCCGCCGACGCGGTCGTCTTCCCCGTGCTGCACGGCCCCTTTGGCGAGGACGGCGTCATCCAGGGCCACCTCGAGGCGCTCGGCGTCCCCTACGTCGGCGCCGGCGTGCTCTCCTCCGCCATCTGCATGGACAAGGGCATCGCCAAGTCGGTCCTCCACGACCACGGCCTCCCCGTCGCCGCCTGGCGCGTCGCCCACCGCCACACCTGGACCCGCGACCTCCTCGAGGAAGCCGCCGCCGCGCTCGGCCTCCCGCTCTTCGTCAAGCCCGCCAACCTCGGCTCCTCCATCGGCGTCGTCAAGGCCGCCGACGCGGCCGCCATCGGCGACGCCGTCTCCGCCGCCTTCGAGTTCGACGACCACGTCGTCCTCGAGGAATACATCCGCGGCCGGGAGCTCGAGCTCGGCGCCCTCGGGAACGAGGACGTCCGCGTCACCAAGGCCGGCGAGATCCTCGCCAGCCGCGAGTTCTACGACTACGACGACAAGTACGTCCTCGGCACCGCCGAGACGGTCGCGCCCACCGACCTCACCCCCACCCAGCTCGCCCACGCGCAACGCGTCGCCAGCGCGGCCTACCAGGCCCTCCGCGTCGAAGGCCTCGCCCGCATCGACCTCTTCCTCCAGCCCGACGACGAGATCGTCGTCAACGAGGTCAACACCATGCCCGGCTTCACCCCCATCTCGATGTTCCCGATGCTCTGGGAAGCCGAAGGCCTCTCCTTCGCCGCCGTCCTCGACGAGCTCGTCCGCCTCGCCCGGGCCCGACACGCCCGTCGCAACGCCCTGCGCACTCACCGCCTCACCTGACGACGACGTTCTCTTTCGGCCAACCCCACCTCGCCCCGGCGTCGCCCGTGCAGAAAACATCCCGCAAAGGCCACACGCCGGTGGTCCGCGCGGGCATCATGTGGATCGACGTAGCAGTAGCGCAAGGCCAACGGGCGCACCATGCCGGAAGCGGTGGCGGGCGCGGGAAGGTGACCCACAACTAAAGGGATAACGCAGCGGGCGGGGATCGACGTGTCTCAGGTGGGCGTTGGCCTCCGTGGACGCGGACCGTGGCACCCGCCCGCCTCGCACGTCCGGTACGCGGCGCAACAAGGGGGTTGGGGACATGGACAGGGTGAGCCGGCGGGACTTCCTCCGCGTCGGGACCGCAGGGGCGGCGGGAGCGGTCGCGCTCGGGGCCGGCCTCGACCTGCCCGAAGACGTCCCGGCCGGCGCCGCGTCGAAACCCCAGCCGTCGCGGAACGCCCTGCGCCAGCTGCAGCGCCAACTGAAGGGCCGGCTGCTCCTGCCCGGCGACCCCGGCTACCTCGCCGCCAGCACGCCGGCCAACGGGCGCTACCGCTCCGTCCGGCCCATCGCGGTGGCGGAGTGCGCCGACGAACAGGACGTCGTGACCTGCGTGAACTGGGTCCGGCGCAACGGCGTCATGCCGGTGGCCCGCGGTGGCGGGCACA
>DATMMN010000172.1:0-19130 GCA_035569675.1 Acidimicrobiales bacterium
TACAACGCGCCGTCCGCCTCGCTCGTCGTCTACCAGGCACCGAACGTGTCGGGTGACGCGGTGCAGATCGACGTGTTCAACCGGATCGCCAGCGACGACGCCGCCCAGGTGGTCACGACCAGCTGGGGGAACTGCGAAATCATGACGCCCACGAGTGATCTCAACACCGAGAACGGGATCTTTCAGCGCATGGCCATGCAGGGTCAGACGGTGATCGCGGCCTCGGGCGACTCCGGTTCGGAGGACTGCTTCAACCCACCCAACGGAGGCAACAGCACCGCGTTGGCTGTCGACGACCCGGGCGCGCAACCCGACGTGATCAGCGCGGGCGGCACGACCCTGACGTCGACCGGCGTCGGGAACCAGACCGTTTGGAACGGTTGCAACTCCGCATTGGGATCCGGTTGTGCCCGCAGCGTGGCAGGCGGCGCGCTCAGATTTGGTGCCGGCGGCGGCGGGTATTCCATGCAGTGGCCAAAGCCGGCCTACCAGCCCGAAACCAACGGGAACCTGAACCGTGCCGTGCCTGACCTCTCGTACCCTGCCGACAATCAGAAGAGCAGCGTGGTCGTGTATTGCAGCTGTTTCGGTTCCTTCCCATGGGGTGGCGTCGGCGGGACCAGCGTCGCCTCGCCCACGAACGCCGGGCTTTTCGCCGATACGAACCAGGGCTGTTTCGGCTCGCTCGGCATGGTGGGCCCGAACCTCTACGCCAACGGCAATGGCTCGAATTTCACGGATATCGGTACAGGGTTGGGGAACAACGACTTCACGGATTCGTTCGCGCACACAGAGTGGCTGACGGCTCCCGGCTTCGACCCCGCCACCGGGTGGGGCACCCCGATCGACCAGAACCTCGCCATCGCGCTGCAGGGAGCTGACGGCTGCCCCTCGGTCGCGTCCGTGAACCCTTTCACCGGGCCCGTCAGCGGCGGCGGCGCCATCACGATCACCGGTGGCGGGTTCGCGAACGCCACGTCCGTCACGTTCGGGTCGGTCGGCGCCGGCCAGATCATCGCCGAATCCGAGAATTCGATCACCGTCATACCGCCGAACGCCAGCGAACCGATCTGCGTCGACGTCACGGTGGCGAACTCGCAGGGGATCTCCGCCGCGTCGGCAGCCGACCACTACGGGTTCGGCGGCAACCTGAACTGCGGCGGGGGCTACCGGTTCGTCGCGTCCGACGGGGGGGTCTTCGACTTCGGCGACGCCAGCTTCTGGGGCAGCACCGGCAGCATCACGCTCAACAAGCCGGTGGTCGGCATGGCCTCCACCCCGAGCACCAGCGGTTACTGGCTCGTCGCCTCCGACGGCGGCCTGTTCTCATACGGCGACGCCCAATTCTTCGGCTCCATGGGCGGCCACCCGCTCAACCAGCCCATCGTCGGCATGGCGAGTACCCCGAACGGCGCGGGCTACTGGGAGGTGGCGTCCGACGGCGGGATCTTCAGCTTCGGCAACGCCAGGTTCTTCGGCTCCACCGGCGGCACGCGTCTCAATCGGCCCATCGTCGGTATGGCGCCGACCCCCGACGGCGCCGGCTACTGGCTCGTCGCGTCCGACGGGGGCATCTTCGCCTACGGAGACGCGCAGTTCTACGGCTCCACCGGCGCCATGGCGCTGAACTCGCCCATCGTCGGCATGGCGTCGGGACCGAACGGCGCTGGATACTGGCTGGTCGCCGCCGACGGAGGCATCTTCGCCTACGGCAGCGCACAGTTCTACGGCTCGGCCGGCGCCATCCGCCTCAACAAGCCAGTCGTCGGCATGGCCGCGACCCCCGACAACCGCGGCTACTGGCTCGTCGCGTCCGACGGCGGGATCTTCACGTACGGCGATGCGCCCTTCTTCGGGTCGACCGGCGGCATCTCGCTGAACAAGCCGATCGTCGGGATGTCCTCCAGCTGAGCTGACCTCAACTGAACTGAACTGACTTGATCAGCCCTTTTCGTCCGCCTCAAACCGCCTTTTCACGCCGGTAAGCTGGGGCGATGGACGCCAACGGATTGAGGGCGGCCTTCACGCGCTTCTTCGCAGACCGCGGCCACGCCATCGTCCCTTCCGCCAGCCTCATCCCGCACGACCCCTCGGTCCTCTTCACGATCGCGGGCATGGTGCCGTTCAAGCCCTACTTCGTCGGCGAGGAGCCGGCGCCATGGCCCCGCGCCACCAGCATCCAGAAGTGCTTCCGCACGCCCGACATCGAGATCATCGGCACCGACACCTACCACAACACCTTCTTCGAGATGCTGGGCAACTTCAGCTTCGGGGACTACTTCAAGGCCGACGCCATCCCGATGGCCTGGGAGCTCCTCACGGAGGTCTTCGGCCTCGACGGCGACCGGCTCTGGATAACCGTCCACGACTCCGACGACGAGGCCGAGCAGATCTGGATCGACAAGGTGGGCGTGCCGCCGGAGCGCGTCCAGCGCATGGGTGACGAGGACAACTTCTGGGCCATGGGCGACACGGGGCCGTGCGGCCCCGACTCAGAGATCTTCTTCGACAAGGGCGAGGCCTACGGCCACGACGGCGGCCCCAAGCACGGCGGCAGCGACCGCTTCGTCGAGATCTGGAACCTCGTCTTCATGCAGTTCAACCGCGACGCCGACGGCGTCCTCACCGACCTGCCGCGCAAGAACATCGACACGGGGGCCGGCCTCGAGCGGATCCTTCCCGTCCTCCAAGGGCACGATTCGGTGTTCGACACCGACCTGTTCATGCCGATCATCGACACGGCGGCGTCCATCCTCGGCACCCCCTACGGGACCGACGAGCGGACCGACGTCGCGCTGCGCGTGCTGGCCGACCACGGGCGCGCCTTCTCGATGCTCGTGGCCGACGGTGTCCTGCCGGCCAACGAGGGCCGCGGGTACGTGCTCCGCCGCGTCGTGCGCCGCGCCGTCCTCGCCGCGCGCCGCCTCGGCGTCGAAAAGCCCATCGCCCCGGCGCTCGTCCGGGCTGCCGCCGACGTCCTCGGTGACGCCTACCCCGAGTTGCGCACGCAGCACGATCTGATTGTCAACGTCGTCGCCCGCGAGGAGGCCGGCTTCGACCGCACCCTGCGCGCCGGCCTCGGCCGCCTCGAGGAGGCGATCGCCAGCGGGACCAAGGTGCTCGGCGGCGACGTGGCGTTCACCCTGCACGACACCCACGGCTTCCCGGTCGAGCTGACCGAGGAGCTGGCCCGCGACGCAGGCGTCGAGGTCGACCGGGCCGGTTTTGACGCGGCCATGGCCGAGCAGCGCGAACGAGCACGCGCCGCAGCCAAGTCGGTCCGTGCCGGCGACGAAGCTGCGTACCGCTCGCTTCTCGACCAGGAGGGCGCCACGGCTTTCGTCGGGCGAGGCATCGAGAACTACGAGGTGCCCGCCCGGGTGCTGGCCGTGCTCGAGGGCACCGGCGACCACCGCGACAGCGCGCCCGCGGACGACGACGAAAAGGCTGCGGCCGGCCGATCCGTCGAGATCTTCTTGGACCGCACGCCGTTCTACGCCGAACAAGGAGGCCAGGTCGGCGACACCGGGACGATCGTCACCGAGAGCGGGATCGCGGACGTCTACGACACCCAGTACCCCCTGCCGGGCCTCGTGGCGCACAAGGCACGCCTCAGCGGGGACATGACGGCCGGGCAGGATGCGCTGGCCACGATCGATGTCGAACGTCGGGAGGCGATTCGGCGCAACCACACCGCGACCCACCTGCTGCACTCGGCCCTGCGCGCCGTCCTGGGCGAGCACGTGCGCCAACAGGGCTCGCTCGTGGGCCCGGACTATCTGCGCTTCGACTTCTCGCACCATGCGCAGCCGACACGCCAGGAGCTCGACGAGGTGTTCGAGGCGGCCAACGACGCCGTGCTGACCGACGTCGGCGTCGTGACGACCGAGACGACGCGCCAGGAAGCGGAGAACATGGGCGCCATCGCCTTCTTCGGCGACAAGTACGGCGAGTCGGTGCGCGTCGTGAGCGCGGGGCCGACCTCCCTCGAGTTCTGCGGCGGCACGCACGTCGATTCGCTCGGCCAGATCGGCCCCATCACGTTGCTCTCAGAGGGCTCCATCGGCTCGAACACCCGGCGTCTCTTCGCCCTGACTGGCAAAGCGTCGCTGCAGCGGGCCAAAGAACGCGAAGAGCTTGTCCGTTCCGCCGCTGAAGCGCTGCGCACGGAGCCCGACGAGCTGGTGGCCGCCATCGGACGCCTGGCCGAGCGCCAGCGCGAGACGGAGAAGGAGCTCGCCGCGCTGCGCCAGCAGTCGAGCGAGGCGGAGGCGAACACGCTCGCGGCGCAAGCCGGCGACAGCGGTGTCGTCGTGGCCCGCCGCGACAAGGTCGAGGGCAAGGATCTCCAGTCGCTGGCCGAGGCGGTGTTGCGCCACGACGGTGTCCGTGCCGTCGTCCTCGGTGGCTCCACAGATGGGTCCAAGGTGTCGATCGCTGTGGCGAGCGAAGGAAAGCCCGACGCGGTCGAGCTCGTCAAAACACTGGGCCCCATCGTGGGCGGGGGTGGTGGTGGTCGCCCCGGCTCGCCGTCGGCGTTGGCCGGGGGCAAGGAACCCTCGAAGCTCGACGACGCATTGGCAGAAGCACGGCGTCTCCTGTCCCAGTCCGAGTGAGCGGGGCGCGGCACTCCGAAGGCACCGACGCGTCCCGGCAGGGTGCAACCGGCCGGGTCGCGGCCCTCGATCTCGGCTCCCGAAGGATCGGGGTGGCCTACAGCGACAGCGGGCGGACCATTGCGAGCCCGTGGGGGACGATCGAGCGCAGCGGTGACGCAGCGCGCGACCGAGCGGCCATCGTTGACGCGGTGGGCGAGATCGAGGCCTCGGTGGTCGTGGTCGGGTTGCCACTCAGCTTGTCGGGCGCCGCGGGGCCGGCCGCCCGCGCCGCGCTGGAGGAGGCCGAGGCCCTCCGTGCGGCCTTCGAGCCCCTCGGCGTCTCGGTGGAAACGGCAGATGAGCGATTTACGACCACCGAGGCGCAGCGGGCGCTCACGGCGTCGGGGCGCAAGGGCCGGGCGGCGCGCCAGGTGATCGACAGCGCGGCGGCCATGGTGCTCCTCCAGGCTTGGCTGGACCGCGCGTGAACGGTCCCGATGACGAGGAAGACCTGCCGTGGCCGCAGCCCGACCGTGAGGCCGGCGCCGACGCTCCTGACGACGCCGGCCGTTCTGCGGTCGAGCCGGTCGAGCCGGTCGAGGCGGAGAACGAGCCGGAGGAACACCGCCTGGCGCGCCGGGCGCGCCGTCAGGCCGAGTTCCGCCGCCGCCGCCGGATCGTCGCGCTGGTGGCGGGTGCGGTGCTCGTGGTCGTCATGGGTTTCGTCCTCTGGTACGAGCTCGAGTCGCACGCACTCGGCCCACCCGGCAAGCAGGTCGTCATCACAGTCAAGCCGGGGGAGTCGACCGACTCGGTCATTAGCGCACTGAGCGACAAGGGCGTGATCGGCAGCTCCCTGGCCTTCCAGATCTCCGACTTCGTCCACGGCAGCCCGACGGTGCAGGCCGGCAGCTACGCCATGCACCAGAATCAGACCTTCGCCGAGGTGCGCGCCCTGCTCTCGGCCGGCCCCAACATCTACCCGGTCGATGTGCGTCCCGGAAACACGCTCTCCGAGGTGGCGACGCAGGTGTCGGCCATTCCTGGCCACACCGCGACGAGCTTCGAGAAGGCGGCGTCGAGCGGCGCCGTGCACTCGACGTTCTCCCCGCCCGGGTCCGACAACCTGGAGGGCATGCTCGGCATCGGGCAGTACCTGATCCTCCCCGGCGAGTCGGACCTGACGATCGTGCAGGACATGGTCACCCGCTTCGACCAATACGCCCAGGCTGCCGGATTGAGCACGGCGTCAGCCGGCGCGCTGGGGATGACGCCGTACCAGGTCATCACCATCGCGTCGATCACCGAGAAAGAGGGCTACTACACCTTCAACATGCCCAAAGTGGCACGCGTCATCTACAACCGGTTGGCCCAGGACATCGCACTGCAGATGGACTCGACCGTGCTGTACGCGATCGGCCAGGACGGCGGCTCGGTGACGTCGCACGACCTGCAGATCCAGTCGCCGTACAACTCGTACCTCAACAAGGGCCTGACGCCGACGCCGATCTGCATGCCCTCCGTGACGGCACTGAAGTCTGCGCTCAATCCACCGCCCGGTGCTTGGCTGTACTTCGTGCTGGTGCAGAAGAACGGCGTCATGGCCTTCTCCGACACGTACGCCGAGCAGCAGGCCAACGAGCAGCTGGCGAAGTCCCGTGGCCTGCCCTGAGCCCGACGGCCGCGGCAACGCGCGCGCCGGGCTGACGATGGAGGCCGCCCGGGCCGAATGCGGTCCAAACGTCCACATCGTCGGCGTGATCGGCAGTCCCGTCGCCCATTCCCTCTCGCCGCTCCTCCACAACAGCGCCTTCGACGCGCTCGGCCTCGGCGACAGTTGGCGCTCCTTCGCCTTCGAGATCCCACCCGGCCAGGCGCCAGCTGCGCTCGCCGCCATGTGCCGCGCCGACATCACCGGCCTCTCCGTGACGATGCCGCACAAGGAGGACGTGGCCGGCCTGGTCGACGAGTCCAGCGACATCGCGCGTCGGCTCACCGCGGTGAACTGTGTCCACCAGCAACAAGGCCACCTGTACGGCACCAACACCGACGGCGAGGGCTTCCTCGCCTCCCTGGCCCGGGGCGCCACCTTCGAGCCGATGGGCAAGCGGTGCGTTGTGATCGGTGCCGGCGGCGCGGCGCGAGCGGTCGTGCTGGCCTTGGCCCGAGCTGGCGCTTCCGACGTCGCCGTCGTGAACCGCACACCGCAGCGGGCGTTCGAGGCGGCCGCTCTCGCCGGGCGTGAAGGAACCGTCGTGCCGCTCACCGAGGGCGCGATCGCCGATGCCGTTGTGGTCGCCGACCTGGTCGTCAACGCGACGCCGGTCGGGATGCACGGCGTGGGGGCACCGGCGAGCGCGGGGCCGGCCGAGTGGCTGGTTGCGCCGGGATTAGTCACGGCGGGCCAGGTGGCCGCTGACCTGGTGTACGTCCCCCGTCCTACCTCTTGGCTGGCCGAGGCGTCGGCGGCGGGCGCGACGACCCTCGATGGCCTGGGCATGCTCGTCCACCAGGCGGCGGCGCAGCTCGCGTTGTGGACCGGGGCGACCCCTCCGGTCGAGGCCATGTGGCAGGCAGCCGAGGCGGCCAGTCCCTCAAGACCCTGACCTCAGCGGTCGCCCCAGGGGGTCAGGCGTTCAGCCCGCCGGCGCCGGCGGCGCAGCCGGAGCGGCCGGCGGGGCGGGGTCGGCCGGCCACAACTCCGCTCGAGCCAGCGCCTCGATCGCCGCCTCGCGCAGCGCTCGGGTCAAGGGATCGCGCTGCGAGGGGACGGTCAGGAGCATGACCCGCATCGTGATGGTGGCCGCGTCGGCCGCCAGCAGACCCACCACGTGGGGCGGCTCCGTCACGTGACCCGCGAATTCGGGCCGCTGCGCTACCTCGTGCGCCGCGTTCGCAATCACTGAGCGCACCGTGTCCAAGTCAGCGGCGACCGCGCCGGGCAACGTGAGATCGCACACGGCGCGGGCCCAGCCGCGTGAGAGGTTCCCGATCAAGCGGATGTCGCCGTTAGGGATGACGTAGAGCGTCCCGTCGACACCGCGGAAGCGGGTCAGGCGCATGGTCACGTCCTCGATCACACCCGTCACCCCGCCCACCGTGACCGAGTCGCCGACGTTGTATTGGTCCTCCATCGTCATCAGCACGCCGGAGAAGTAGTCACGCACGATCTGCTGTGCCCCGAAACCCAGCGTCGCGCCGATGATGGTTGCGCTGGCCAGCAACGGCGTGAGGTTGATGCCGAGCATGCCGAGCACGATCGCCCCCGCCACGACGAACACGAAGAGCCGCCACACGTTCGCGGCGAGCCCTGACATCGTGGTGACCCGGGCGCCCGCCCGTGTCGAGCCTGAACGAGCGGCGGCCTTGTCGGCGACCCGGGTGAGGAAGCGACGGACGAACTTCGCGCCGTATCGAGCGACGAGCGCCGCCACCACGACGACGATCAGGATGCTCAAGGGCCGCACGATCAAGTCCGTGACCGTCGACGCCGTGTCCGGGCTCACCCCGGCCTTCACCAAGAGGTGGTAGAGCCACCCGCCCCCCTGGTCCACCTGCGCGGCGACCAGGTTGGCCTGCCCCAGCACTCCGGAGTTGCCGGAGGACGACGCCGGCGAGGTCGTCGTGGTCGTGCTCGATGACGTCACCAGGGCATGTACCGGCGCCAGAAGGGCTGCAGTCACGGCCGGTATTCTGTCCCGGTTCAAGTCATATGACCACACTCGCCCGAACACACGTTGCCCGGCGCAGCGTCCCCCCGTTCGACTTCGTTCTGGTCGTGGCCACTCTCATGGTCTCCACCATCGGCGTGGTCATGGTGTACACCGCGACCCGCGGCGCCCTGCTCGCCCAGGGGGAGGACCCCAAAACCTTCCTCAAGAAGCAGGGGCTCTTCGTCGTGCTCGGCGTCATCACCATGGTCGTGATCGCGGTCATCGACTACCGCCGCTGGGAGACGCTCGCCAACATCCTCTACTGGCTGATCGTCCTCTCGCTGCTGGGTGTGTTCGTCATCGGCTCGAGTGCGCAGGGCGCCGCCCGTTGGTTCAGCCTGGGCCCGCTCCAGATACAGCCCTCAGAGTTCGCCGTCCTCGCCCTCATCCTGGCGATCGCGTCCTACTGCTCGCGCCGCGACGAAGAAGGACTGGCGTGGAGAGACGTCTTCCGCCTCTTGATCATGGCGGGCATCCCGATCCTCCTCGTTCTGCTGCAACCGGACCTCGGCACCGCGATGGTGATGGTCATCGTGCTGCTCATCATGCTGGCGGTGGCGGGTCTCCCGATCCGCATCCTCGTCATGCTCCTCATCGGCACCGCGCTCGTCGTCCTTGTGGCCGTCGAGAGCGGGATGCTGCACCACTACCAGATCGCCCGGCTCACGGCGTTCCTCAACCCGAGCACGCACAGCACCAATCCCTACGTGCAATCGGCCATATACAACAAGACTCAGGCCGAGAACGCGATCGGCTCGGGCGGCATCTTCGGTTCGGGCATCGGTCACGGGGCCCAGACGAACCTGGGCTACGTGCCCGAGCAACAGACGGACTTCATCTTCACGGCCGTGGCCGAGCAGATGGGCTTCGTCGGCTCCGTCGGCGTGCTCACCCTCCTCGGCGTGGTCGCCTGGCGCGTCCTGCGGGCGGGGACGCACTCCCGGGACTCCTTCGGCCGACTGGTCTGCACCGGCCTCTTCGCCTTCATTGCGTTCAGCGTGTTCCAGAACGCCGGTATGACGATGGGGATCATGCCCATCACGGGTATCCCATTGCCCTTCGTCAGCTACGGCGGCACGGCCGTGCTCGTCTTCTTCAGCGCCATCGGCTTCGCTCTGAGTGTCGGCGCGCGCCGAAGACGCATATGACCGATCTCCAACCCGACGCCGCGCCAGAGGCTGCGGCTGCCGCCGAGGCCACCGGGCCGGCGACTCCGGACCCCGAACCGGCGGCCGAACCCGTCACCCCGATCGGCCCGTCGTTCCGGGTCATGGCCGTCGAGGACGTTTCGCTCGACCTGCCCGCCCAGTTCCCGTCCGTCACCCTGGTCGAAACCGAGCCGCCAATGCGCGCGCTCGTGTTCCCCGTCGGGCTCCCCGAGGGCACGGCGATGGCCCAAGCCCTGCGGCAGATCCCGGGCCGGCGGCCCATGACCCACGAGCTGTTCATGCAAGTGCTGCAGCGGGCGCACATCGACGTCGTGGCGGTCCGCCTCACCGGGCGCGAAGAGGGCAACCTGCTGGCCGAGCTCGATCTCATGACCCCGGGCGGTCGCGAGGCGATCGACTGCCGGCCGTCGGACGGCCTCGTCCTCGCGCTCCGCATGCCCGTGCCGGCGCCGGTCCTCGTCGACGAGCGCTTGCTCGAGGACGGCGGAGACGTGGCACCCTTGCCCACAACCTGATGCGATTGGGACTTCGGGCGGGCACGTCGTTGATCGACACGGAGGCACCCCGAATCGCTTGAAGTGCCCCGAAGGGCGGCGGGCCCGACGCTGGGTCGGACCCCATGTGCTGGGCGGGCGCGATCGGAAAGGAGAGCAGATGGCAAAGAACGACGCAAAGAAGGTGAAGGGCGGTACGAGCCCGTCAGGCAGTAGCGCGCTCGGTGTGCGATGGCTCGACGACGTTGCCACCCACGATTTCGACTCCGCTTTCGCGTATCTGTCATTGAAGCTCGATGAGAAACAGGCGACGGCTGCGGTGGGACGCCTTCGCAAGGCCAAGGTCACCCGTCGCCGGGCCAACGACATCTTGCGCGCCTGCAGCCTTGATGCATTGCCTTTGGACGACCCTGGTGTGCGCCGAGACCTGCTCAACGCGGTTTCTGGCAAACGTCTGAGTCCGGTGCTTGTCGTCTCTACGGGTGATGGTGGTGACATCGCCGACGGGTACCACCGCGTCTCCCTGGCGTACCACCTCGATCCCTTCGGTGACGTCCCCTTACGCATTGGAGCCGCTCCCGCTTGATTCTCGAGCCGCCGACATCGTCCACTCGGTGTGCGGGGTTCATCCGCCAAATCGCTGCAGGGTTCCCCAGAACGTCTTGAAACTCAACGGCCGGACCACGCCCCCGATCGTCGGCACGGTGGGGCCCTCCGGCACCTCGGGGATGCCCCTCTTCAACCCGACAGCTCAACGGAAATCCCGATGATCGATCAGGACGATAAGAGATCGAACAGCTTTACCGATGGCCGTCCGGGCAGCCCTGGTGGCGTCAATGTCTGGCCGGCTCACCATTTCTCCCCGGTAGAACTCTGATTGTTCGCCAGGTATCGAAAGGAGCGAGCGAGATGCCGAGAACGTGGTTAGTGACCGGAAGCTCGAGGGGATTCGGTCGAGAGATCGTCGAGGCGGCACTCAAGCGAGGAGATCGAGTCCTCGCCACGGCGCGGAACCCCGACCAGCTCGATGACCTGGCGGCCTATGGAGACGCCGTGGTGTCGTTTGCTCTCGACGTGACCGATTCAGCTGGCACGAGGAGGGCGGTTGATGCGGCGATCAGTTCTTTCGGATCCCTAGACGTTGTTGTCAACAATGCGGGCTATGCGGCGAGCGCAGCAATAGAGGAGATGTCCGAAGAGAGCTTCCGCGACCAAATTGAGACGAACCTCTTCGGTGTCGTCAACGTCACAAAGGCAGCACTTCTCATATTCCACCAACAGCGCTCGGGCCATTTCCTGCAGTTCTCGTCGATAGGCGGACGCGTAGGAGGCTCGCCGGGACTGGGTGCATATCAGACAGCGAAGTTTGCGGTCGAAGGCTTCTCCGAAGTGCTGAATGCCGAGGTAAAGCCCCTGGGTATCAAAGTAACGATTGTCGAGCCAGGCGGGTTCAGGACCGACTGGGGTGGCTCATCGATGCAGACGTCGCCGGTGGGTGCGGACTACGAGGACACGGTCGGAGCCATGAATCGTTTTCGAGAATCAACGGTCTCGACCTGGCGCGGCGATCCGAAGCGAGCAGCCAACATCCTTGTTGATGTTGTTGACCTGGACGAACCTCCACTACGTCTGTTGCTGGGAGAAGGGGCAGTGACGTCGGCCGACAGATCGTCGCGGGAACGGGCTGCTGAAGCCGAACGATGGGCAGCGGTCAGCCGGTCCGCTGACTTTCCAGAAGGCGAGTAGGTGCGGTGCGTGCCTTGGGGCCGGCTCTCGTACGTCGGACCAGCATCGTCTCGGAAGCCTGATGGGACACGGCGGCACGATCACTGGCAAGGTGATCCGCGTGGAACCGATTGACACGGATGCGTTCGAGGACTTGGTGGCTGACGCTTTGGAATCGATCCCCGACGAGCTCCGTGCAGAGATGGAGAACGTCGCGATCATCATCGATGACGAGAGTCCACCTGGAGGGCTCTTCGGACTCTACGAGGGGATTCCGCTCACGAAGCGCGGCACCTACGCAGGAGCGAATCCTGATCGGATCACGCTCTTCCTGGCCACGATCTGCCAGTCCGCCAACACAGCCGAGGAGTTGGCCCGCCGGGTGCGAGTCACCTTGCTCCACGAGGTCGGACATCACTTCGGTATCGGTGAGGCTCGCCTGCACGAGCTCGGCTGGTCTTAGGGAAACACACGTTTGCCCACGCGGTTGCGACATCGTGACTACCACTGGAGGCCGGATCAGATACGCCTCGCTGATAGATCCACCTCGGGCTCAAACGGGCAGGTCTGGATAGCCTGAACCTGCCAGACAGAAGGGTTGGAGAATGCCTGGACCAAACTGGGCCGAGCAGGTCACAGCAATCGCGACCGCTGTTGGCGCACTCGGGCTGTTGGGCGCTCTCGGCGCCGCTGCATTTGCGGGTCAACAGGTCAAAGAAGCGAGGAAGGCTCGGGAATCCCAGATTGCAGCCGACTTCTTCCGCCGATGGGATGAGGAGTCGCTCGTGGAGACGCGCCGTCTCGTCGCGACCTTCGAAACAAAAGAGGAGCTCGCCACAGCGTTCCAAGCCTTTATTACGTCCAATGCGGATGAGGCGTACGTCCTGTATCGAGAGCTCGATTACTTCGAACAGCTTGCGGCACTAGAACACGTTGGCGCGTTCGACTTCGAACTCATCAAGTTGCTCCTCGGACGTACCTTGATTGACCGCTGGGAAGTATGGAAGCCGTCGGTAGATGCCATGAAGGGAACGGGTGGCTATCCGATGTTCGAGGCTCTCGTTGCGAAGATGAAGAGTGCCACAACCTCCGTTGGGAGCGTCGTCGATTCGCCGAGGTCAGACCCCGGCTAGCTCGATCGGCGGCATCGAGACAGACCTGCCCCCAATACGAAGGCAGGACGACTGCGTGCAAGTCCCTCGGGCGCTGTGGACTTCGAATCGTGCATGCTGGTGCGGTGATGTCGCTTTCCGTCGACAAAGCCAAAGGGGTCTGACTCGTGGATCGCCAATGCGACGTGCCCGTTGCTGGCGGCCACATCAGCGTTTCGGAGAGCGGTTCGGGGCCAACGGTCCTTCTGCTGCACGGCGGTCCCGGGCTGTCCGACTACACGTTCACCCTCGTTCCCGAGCTTGCGGACGGCTACCGCGTGGTCCGCTTCCAACAGCGAGGGCTCGCGCCGTCGACGACAGATGGCCCGTTCACCGTTGAACGGCATGTGGCCGATGCCCTCGCCGTCATGGACATGCTCGACATCGAGCGCGCATGCGTAGTCGGAAGCTCCTGGGGCGGCCACCTCGCTATGCACCTCGTCGTGAGTCACGAGGAACGCTTCTCGGGGCTGGTCCCGGTCGACCCGCTGGGGGCGGTAGGAGACGGTGGCGAGGAAGACCTCGGCAGACTCTTGGGCGAACGTGTCCCAGAGGAGCTGGCGGCCCAAGCCGCCGAGATCGACGAGCTGGCGATGGCGGGCGAGGGCACAGCGGAAGACGCCCTCAAGGGACTCTCCTTGGTGTGGCCGGCGTACTTCGCCAAACCGGACGCGGCACCTCCCATGTCGATCACCGGAATCTCACTCGAGTGCTACGCCCGGACCTGGGACTCCATCCACGACCACTTCGCCCGTCACACGCTCGAGGAGGGGCTGCCCTCGGTGCGTCTTCTCGCCGTGTTCGTTCTCGGAGCGCAAAGCCCCATACCCCCAGAACACGGCCAGGTCTCGGCCGCCCTCATTCCGGGGGCCCGCTGCCAGATCGAAGAGGACTGCGGCCACTTCGTGTGGTTGGAGCGCCCGGGTGCTGTCCGCGCGGCAGTAGACGCGGTGCACGCGCAAGCATGACCCGCGGGACCGAGGCAGCCCGGTACGCCGGAGTCGGAACGCTCTGTTCGAAGGCCGCCTGGTTCGCAAAGCTGGTCGACCAGAACCTCTGCCCGCACCGTTCCATTTAGGCTCAGACCAGCACCCTGGCCTCGGAGGTTGAAAAGCAATGGCTGACCGCGAAATCCCGACCGTGATCAAGATCAACGCCATCACCGTGCCCGAGGACAGCGGCGACGAACTGGCCCGCCGTTTCGCCGCGCGTGCCGGTGCGGTCGACAACCAGGACGGTTTCGAGGGCTTCGAGTTGTTGCGTCCGACCGACGACCGCCGCCAGTGGCTCGTCGTCACCCGCTGGCGCGACGAGGCGTCCTTCCAGGCCTGGGTCTCCTCGCCGGCCTTCGCGCACGGCCACGCTGGCGCTGATCGCCCTTCGCCCCATGGCGGCCCCGTCTCGGTGGCCTCCGAGCTCTGGTCCTACGAGGTCGCGGGCGGTTCCCCCGGCGAAAAGGACTGACTCCCGGGCACTAGGACTGAAGTCACGCACGGCCGTCCCAACCCGGTGCCGGCCGGGTTGGGACGGTCTGCTCACCTATCGCCAAGGTCCCAAGGTGTCTTGGACGGAGCGGCTGGTGCGTGCGTTGACCTGCGACACCGGAAGCCCATGCGTAATCCGCCATAGCTTCGAAGGTCCTGAAGGTCTGTATTGGACTGACCCGCTTATGCGCGCGTTGGCCTGCGACGCCCGGATCACGTGCGAACACGGCTGCACCTTCAGATCCACGGAACGGCTCCACGGCTTCCGTCGGGAGTTGTTCAACGCTGATCAGCCTCGCCTGTTGCCAAGGAGGACAACAGGAGTCGCTCGAGAACATCCGGTTCTACTTCGGGAGATTGGTCTCCACGGCTATCAAAGAACTCGTCGAGGCGTACGGTATCCATCGCCCGCCCGTTGGCCGCGGCGATGTCGCTCCGGTTCCCGCTGGGTGGCGAGATGAACGCGGCCCCGGGCCTGCTCATGGCCTCACCTCGTCGATGCGCATCACGACCCGGTATTGACCTTCCAGGATCGGGAAGCCGGTCGTGGTCGCGAGAGCGAACTCGCCCAAGATGCCCGCGAACTCCATACGCCTTTCCCCTTCCGGCAGCCACATCAGTGAGCCGCGGGGTCTAGGCGGCGGAGTCAAAATCACTATAACGCCGTTTAAACGAGAGTGGAAGGTCCCTGACATGCCTTCGCAGGTCGGAGAGGGGTCGTTCGGCCCTAGGCCCGACCTCGGTCGGTGCCTGAGACTGTGAGCAAGCGGTCGCCTCCCTCGGCGAGGACCTTGGAGGGGGAGGAGGGGCGAGGGCGGGCGGTCGACAGCGGGGTCTTCCAAAACCCCGCGGGCCGCGGAAAGATGTGGCCATGGCTCCCGAAGAGGGCGCGGCCAGACCGCTGACCACGCAGGAGATCGACCTCGCCAAGGACTCGGTGCTGGGCGACCGCTTCATGCTCCGCTTCAGCGAGGAGACGCTCAAGCACCGCCCTCTCGGCATCCGGCTCATCGTCGAGTTCATCGGGACCTTCATCCTGGTGACGGTGGCCGCCGGCTCGGGCGTGATCAACCACTACGTCGGGGGTGATCCGATCAGCCGCACCGCCGCGGTGATCGCGCCGGGCGCGGTGGTCATGGCCATGATCTACGCCCTCGGGCCGCTCTCGGGTCTGCACATCAACCCCGCGGTGACGCTCGCCTTCACCGCACGGCGAGTGTTCAAGGCCATCTGGGCCGTGCCGTACATTGCGGTGCAGTTTGGGGGCGCCATCTGCGCCGCGCTCTTCCTGCAGTACATGTTCAGCCACGTGGCCGCGGGCGGGAACTACCCGATCGTGAAGCCGGGCGGGGAGTGGCGGTCGTTTGTGATGGAGACACTGCTCACCGCCATCCTGGTGACGGTCATTCTCAACACGGCGACGGGGTATCGCAGCATCGGGCACAACGCGGCCCTAGCCGTCGGCGCCACCATCGCGCTGCTTGGGCTCTTCGCGAGCCCGATCAGCGGGGCGTCGATGAATCCCGCCCGCACGCTCGGACCCGACATCGTGGGCTGGGACTTCACCGGCTGGTGGGTCTATGTCGGCGGCCCGGTCGCGGGCGCTGCCATCGCAGTCGTCATCATCTCGCTGCTGCGCGGCCTGCCCGACGCCGCCGAGCGTGAGGCGGCCGAGGGCGGGGCGCTGCCGCTCGAGTCCTAGCCGGTCTTAGAGCAGGCTCTAACCGGCGGGCACCATGGGACGCTCGCCCGGCCCGCCCGCCGCGCCGGCCGCGAGCATCTCGCGTTGCGCCTTCGCACCCTCGTCGGAGATCCGCAATAACAGCGCGATGAGGATGTAGTTCGACACGAGGGACGAGCCCCCGTACGCGACGAAGGGGAGCGTGACACCGGTGAAGGGGAGCAGCCGCACGACGCCGGCCATGATGAAGAAGGCCTGGAACCCGATGATCAGCGTCAGGCCGGTGGCCATGAGCCGTGAGAAGTCCGAGCGGGCCGCCTGGGCGATGCGGAAGCCGGCCCCGACCAACAACACGAACGCGAGGACGACGGCGATCGCGCCGACCAGACCGAGCTCGGTGCCGATTGCCGCGAAGATCATGTCGCTCGTCAACTCCGGGATGTAGCTGGTGAAGTTGTCGAGGCCGAGACCGGTACCTCCCACGCCACCGGTCCCCATGCTGAACCACGCCTGGCGGAGTTGGTAGCCGTTGTTGTTGTAGTTGCTCGCGGTCTGCCACGGGTTCTGCCACGCCTCGACGCGGATATGCACCTGCCCGAAGTAATGCGCCGCGATGAAGGCGCCCACGCCGAAGAGAACCAGGCCGAGGACCAGATAGCCCACGCGTCCGGTGGCGATCCACAGCATCCCGATGAAGAGGACGAACAAGAGCGCCGCGAAGCCGATGTCGTCCTCCAAGCCGATGATCGCCATCGTCGCCCCCCAGGCCACCAGGATCGGCAAGAGCGGCCTGGGGTCCAGGAAGAGACGGTTGCCGATCTGGGCCGTCGGTATCGTCAGCAGCTCCTTGTTCTCGGCGAAATACGACGCGAAGAAGATGCACAGGAGGATCTTGGACAGCTCGACCGGCTGGAACCGGATGCTGCCGAGATGCACCCACAGCCGGGCGCCGTTGATGGGCGAGAACGCGAGCGGAAGGACCAGGAGGACGCCGGCGAGCAGAAGAAGCAGGTAGCGGTAGCGCTCGAGGTCGCGGGAGTGGCGCACGATCAGCAGCGTGAGGACGTAGGCGCCGACACCGATGGCCGTCCAGAGAGCCTGGTTCCGTGCCTCACCGATATACGGGTGCACGTTGGTTCCGGGGACGACCGCACCGTTCCACCGAGCGATGACGACGTAGCCGATCCCGTTGAGCAGCGCCGCCACCGGCAGCACCACCGCGTTGGCATCGGGGACGAGCCAGCGGTTCGCCATGTGCGCGGCCAGCGCCAGACCCAGGACGATGCCCAGGAACGGGCTGATGTCGGCCGGGATCTTCGAGTTCTGCCCCAGCGACGTGATGACGTAGAGCGCCACGACGATGCCCGAGCCGAAGAGAAGCAGGACGAATTCGGTTCGACGCTTGGGTTTGGGGCCGAACGCGTAACGCGGGAGCGGCGCGCGGCGACGGCCACGCGTCGGCGGTCGGTTTTGCACGCGGACGCCGGCGACAGACGGGGGTCGTTCGGTTCCGGGGCCGGTTTCGGCTCCAGAGGGCACGGGCGAATGGTAGTGGTGGGGGGTAGAGTCCAGGGTGACATCCCCGTCGATGTCGCCGTTGTCGTAACGGTCCCGTTTCGGCGCGCAACCGGGCCGAACAGCGATTTTCCGCCCATGACCCAGACCCAGCCACAGCCCCAACCCCAGGCGCAGCCGCCTGACGCGGCTGGGGCTGGAGCTGGCGACGAGGCCAAGGGCTCTCCGTCGGATTCGGAGGCGTCACCAGCCGAAGGCGCCGGCCACCCCACCCCCACAGCCCCGACCTACCAGCAGATCGAAGCCTTCGGCTACCAGCGCTTCACGAACCGGGAGCAATCCAGGCTCGACTTCGGGGCCCGCCTCCTGGACCTCGCCGAGGACGACGGCCTGCCGCTCATGGAGCGGTCGAAGTTCCTCGCCATCTTCTCGGAGCTGCTCGACGAGTTCTACCAAATCAGGGTCGCGGCGCTGGAGGACCAGGTCGCCGCCGGCGTGCGGACCCGCTCGGTGGACGGCCTCAGGCCTGGCGAGCAGCTCACCATGATCCGGGGAAGGGTCGAGGAGCTGGTCGCCCGCGAGGACCACATCTTCTTGGACCTGATCGTCCCCGCCCTCGCCGCGGCCGGCATCCGTTTCTCCGACTGGTCCTCCCTCGATGACGACGACCGCGACCACCTCGTCGAGGTCTTCCAGCGCGAGATCTACCCCGTCCTCACCCCCCTCGCCGTGGACCCCGGCCACCCGTTCCCCTATATCTCCAACCTTTCGCTCAGCCTCGTCGTCGAGGTCCAGGACCCGGCCACGGGGGAGCGGCGCATCGCACGGGTCAAGGTCCCACCGGCGCTGCCCCGCTTCGTCGTCATGCCCGACGGCGAGCGCTTCGTGCCGCTCGAGCAGGTCATCGCGGCCCACCTCGACTCGCTGTTCCCGGGCATGACCATCGGCTACCACCACGCCTTCCGGGTCACCCGCAACGCCGACCTGGCGCTGGAAGAGGACGAGGCCGACGACCTCCTCGTCGCGATCGAAATGGAGCTCCGTCGGCGCCGCTTCGGCAAGGCGCTGCGCCTCGAGGTCGAGCCCGGCATGAGTGACGAGCTCGTCGACCTCCTCGCCACCGAGCTCGAAGTCGGCCGGGACGGCGTCTTCCGCGTGGGCGCACCGCTCGACCTGAGCGGGCTGTGGAGCGTGTACGCGCTCGACCGCCCCGACCTCCACGCCGAGACCTGGACCCCGATGACGCCGCCCCGTCTCGCCTCGGCCGCGCACGATCCGAACGAGTTCTTCGCCATGCTCAGAGAGCGCGACGTGCTGGTCCACCACCCCTACGACTCGTTCGCCACGTCCGTCGAGGCCTTCGTGGCGCAGGCGGCCGACGACCCGGCGGTGCTCGGCATCAAGCAGACGCTTTACCGGACCGGCTTCGACAGCCCGATCGTCCAGGCCCTTATCCAGGCGGCCGAGAACGGCAAGCAGGTCGCCGCCATCGTCGAGCTGAAAGCCAGGTTCGACGAAGAGGCCAACATCGGCTGGGCCCGTGCGCTCGAAGAAGTGGGCGTCCACGTCGTGTACGGCATTGTCGGCCTCAAGACCCACT
>DATMMN010000173.1:0-10353 GCA_035569675.1 Acidimicrobiales bacterium
CTTGGAGAAGGTCGTGCCCGCATCGATGAGCGTGCGCAGGTTGCCCGCGTTGCCCTGCAGCGACGTGGCCAGCTCGCCTATCAGCTTGTTGAGGTCGTTGGCCGGGATCGCCTGCAGCAGCCTGGTCGCCGTCGCGACGACCTGGCCGACATCGGCCGGCACCTGGTTCGGCTGCGCCGGCACGTTGGCCCCGCTCTGCAGGGTGTGCGGGTCGGTGTTCTGCTTGGGCACCAGGTCGACGACCTGCTCGCCGAGGTCGTTGGCGATCTGCACCGACGCCTGCACGTTGCTCGGCACGCTGATGCCCGGGTTGATGCTCATCGTGACCTTGGTGGCCGTCTTCGTCAGCGCGGTCGAGCTCACCGTCCCGACGGGCACGCCGTTGAGCTCGACCTCGAACCCGGGGTAGAGGCCCGACGCGCTGGGGAACTCCGTCGTGAGCACCGTCGGGCTGGCGAGCGGGTTGCCCAGCAGGTTGACGACGCCGTACCCGACGAGCGCGAAGCTCACGACGAAGAACGCGACCAGGTTGATGAGGAGGCGGCGGGTGATCACGAGCCCGAGCCTCCCGCTGTCTTGGCGCAGGAGAACGCGGGCTGCGTGTTGTCCTGCCCGAGGCCCGGGATGCCGCAGATGATGATGTTCTCGTAGAGTTGGACGTAGCCGTTACGCACGGCGTTCGGCAGGTTGGCGTTGGCGACCGGGATCGCCGAGAGGAGCGCGGCCAGGTCGGACTGGTGCTGCGCCACCTGGCTGCTGACCGCAGCCAGGGTCTGCAGCTGGGTGACGATCTGGGGGTAGTAGTTCTCGAGGAGGCTGCGGCCCTGCGTCGAGAGGTTGTCGAGCGACTGCAGCAGGTTCTCGAACTGCTGGGAGTTGTCGGCCAGGATCTGGACCGTCTTGCTCAGGTTGTCGAGCGCGGTCGCGGTCGTGCCGCTGGCCGGCGCGAGGGTCGAGGAGAGGCTGTCCAGGCCGTTGACGGCGCTGGTTATCTCGCTCGTGTGCTGCGAGTACGTCGTCGTGACCGCGTCGAGGTTCTCGAGGAAGGCCTTGAGCGACGCGGCCTGGCCGGTGAAGCCCTGACCGCCGGCCTGGATGATCTGTTCGAGCTCGGTCGTCGAGATGGCGCCGAAGACGCTCGCGCCGGCCGCGACGAGCTGCTCGACGTCGGCGGCGGTCGAGGTCTTCGCGATGACGGCATCGTTGGCCAGCTGGGGCGCCGTGGCGGCGCCGGCGCCGGTCTGGCTCTTGGGCACGTTCAGCTGGACGAACTGGTCACCGAGGATGGTGGTCCGCGCGATGTCGGCGGTGACGTCAGCGGGAATGCGGACGTTGTTGTCGAAGGTGAGCGTGACCTTGGCCTTGTTGCCGTCGAGGGCGATGTTGCTCACCGAGCCGACGGGGACGTCGGCCAGCTGCACCTGGGCCCCGTTGGCCAGGTCGCCGACGTCGCTGAAGACGGCCGTGGCGGTCCGTTGGCCCGAGCCGCCGCCCATGGAGCAGCCGGTGAGCCCCGCGACCAGCGCGAGGAGGGCGGGGACGAGGAGCAGGCGGTGACTGTGACGGAGGCCGTTGCGCATCAGAACCAGCTCGCGACGTCGTGGGCCCACTGGGAAAGGAGGCCGGGCGATTGGTGACGGCCGTGGTGGCCGCCGTGGGACTGGGACTGTCCCTGGTCCTGGGGCAGCGGCGGCAGCAGCCCGGCCGCCGGCGCCGTCAGGCTCGGGGCCTGGTTCGACGACGACGTCGCCGGCGTGGCCGTGGCGGTGGCGGTTGCCGTGGACGTCGAGGTCGACGTCGCCGGGGTCGCACTCGCGATGGCGGCGTTCTGGGTGGCCGTGACCTGGTTGGACAACAGGCCGCCGAGTCCGCCCTTCGAGCTGTTCGGCGTGGACGACGAGCCGGAGCCCGACGACGACGACGATCCGGTGCTCGGCTTGCACCCGAGAAGCTCGGTGAGCAGGTTGCACGGTTGCGTCGTCGTGGTGGTTGTCGGCGGCACGGTCGTGGTCGTCGTGTTCGACGAGGAGCCCGAGCCGCTCGGCGCGTTCGACCCGCCGGACGGCGCCGTGTTGGCGGCGGCGTTCTGCGTCGCGTTCTGAATCTGCTGGAGCCCCTGCTGCAGCAGCGACTGCGCCGTGGTCGAGGGGCTCTGCCCGGTCAACGAGTTGATAATGGTCGGGATCTCGTTGACGAGGGAGTCGAAGAAGCCGGACGACGGGTTGCCGCACTGCGCGAGCGTCGCGAGGGCGGCGGCGGACAACCCGCTCGAGTGGTTGGTCGCCAGCCGGCGACAGATGCCGGCCAACCGGTCGCGCAGGAGGCCCGCGAGGTAGGCGCCGGTGACGCCGGGCGCGGCCTGGATGTTGAGGTTCAGCCAGTTGTAGTTGGGGTCGTAGGCGCGCTGGGCCCCGTGGAAGAGGTTGTTGCCGTTCTGGAGGATCTCGTCGACGTTGGCCAGGTTGCGGTCGAGGGTCCGCCCCACCGTCGTGACCGTGCCCACGTCGGACTCGAGGGGCGCGAGGTTGGGCACCAGCAGCTGGACGAGGTTGGCACTCGCCTGCGACAGCTGGGTGATGGCGTCGTTCAGCTGGCCCGAATGCTGCGCCACGGTCGACGACACCACGTCGTACTGCTGGATCAGATGCTCGATCTGCGCGGTGTCGGTGTCGAGTGTCCCGGTCAGCTGGGCGAGCGTCCCGTTGAGCTGGCCGAGGTCGTTGCCCTTCTCCGCCAGGAGCTGCACCGTGCCGGCCGCCGACGCGATCAGCTTGTTGAGGTTCTGCCCCTGCCCGTCGAGGTCGGTGGCCAGGTTGGTCACCAGGCTCCCCACGGCGTGCGGGTTGAGCGCGTTCAGCGTGCGCTGCAGCTCCTTCAGCAACTCGTCGGTCGAGACCGGCACCGCCGTGTGGCTTTCGCCGATGGTCGCGTTCGACGGCAGGTACGGTCCGCCCGTGTAGCCGGGGTTGAGGTCGACGTCGGGTGAACCGAGCAGCTGGGGCGCGACGAGCGATGCGAACGCGGACGCCGGGATCTTGGTTCCCTGGTTCACCGAGAGCGTGACGTGCACCGTGTCACCCACGTTCACCACGTTCGTCACGGACCCGACCTTCACCCCGAGCACGTCGACCGCCGCACCGGTGAAGAGGCCGGGCGCGCTCGAGTACACGACGTTGATCGGGTACGTCGGCTTGCCCTTCGTGACCTCGACGCCTACCAACACGCCGGCCACGATGACGACGGCGGCCACCGCAAAGGTGAACGGCTTGGAGTGCAGGAGGCGCCGGAACGTGCCCATCACTTCTTCCCCTGCAACAGCGGGCTGAGGAGCTGGGACAGGCCGCCCAGTCCGGAGTTGGGCCCACCGGAGTTGGACGACGAGGGCCCGGTCGACTTGGCGGAACCCGCGCCGGTGGTCGGCGTCGTCGTGGACGACCCGCTCGGGACGTTCGGCCCCCCGCCCGGCTCCGGGTTGGACCCCGTGCCCGGCAGCGGGCCCGTCTGCTGGTCGCAGGCGAGCGGGTCGGGACCGAGCACCTGGTTCAGCACCTGGTCGAGGGTGCCGCAGGGCCCGAAGGTGCCGAGGGTCTGTGTCAGCGACGCCGGGTTCACGAAGATGTTGCCCCAGGACACCGGCGTGGAGCCGCTGTAGGCGATCGACTGGAACCCCTTCAGCGCGCTGCCGAGGTAGCTGACGCCTTCCGCCAGGTCGTCCTGGTGCTGGCTCACGACGTTGAGGTCGGAGTGGAGGCTGCTGAGCAAGGAGTTCAGCGCGGGCGAGTCCTGGCTCACCAGGCTGTTGGTCTGGCTCGCCATGGAGTCGACGTTGTTGATCAGGTCGGAGAGCGCTTGGTTGTTGGACGCGAGGCCGGTCGAGACGGTGTCGAGGTTGTTCACCACCGACAGCAGCTGCTGGTCCCGGCTGGCGAGCGTCGAAGAGAGCGAGTTGGCCGAGTCGATCAGCTGGGACACCTGCCCGCTGCGCTGGTCGACCGTGCTCGTCAGCGCACCGAGGCCCGAGATGATCTGGGCGACCTGCTGCTGCTTGTCCTGGGTGATGTTGGCGAGCGACGTCACCAGGTTGTTGAGCGCCTGCGCGTTCGTCTTCGACAGCAGGGAGTGCGCGGTGTTCTGCAGTTGGTAGAACTCGGTCGGCACCGATGTGTCGGTGATCGTCGCCCCCGCCTTGAGCGGGTCGTTCCATCCGCTCACCGGCACGAGCGTCACGTCGACGACACCGAGCAGCGTCTCGACCTCGACGGCGGCCCGGGTGATGTGGGGCAGCTGAACCCCGTTGTTGACGGAGAGCTGCGCGTCGACGGTGTTCCCGTTCACCTTGACCGATTTGACGGAGCCCACGTTGACGCCGGCCACCATCACCGACGTCCCGTTCGAGATGCCGGCGGCGTTGGTGAACTGCGCGTCGACCGTGTAGCCCGAGGAGAAGAAGCTGCGGTTGAGCAACAGGATGGCGAGGACGCCCGCCGCCATGATGACCACCGCGGTGATGCCCACGACCTTGGGGTTGCGCTCGGTGACGGCCTTCATTTGCTGCCTCCGGCGGTGGTCGGGGTGGTGGTCTTGCCCGCGGCGCCGCCGACCGCCTGCAGGTCGAGCCCGAGGCTCGATGCCGCGAGCGGCCCGGCCGACGACGAGGAGGACTGGGAACCCTTGGACGTGGCGGCGCTCGGGTTGGGCAGCCCCGGCGTGGTCAGGTTCTGGAGGGGAGCGGGAAGCGGCGGGCTGCCGAAGGGGCCCGAGCCCGCCGGCGGATTGCTCGGCTCGTAGTAGGGGCAGATCGTCTGGCCCGCCAAGCAGGTGTAGACCGTCTCGACGGCGAACCACTGCCCCCACTGCGAGATCTGGATGTAGGGCGCCAGGCCCTGTCCGAGCGTGCTGAGGCTGTTCGACAGGTTCGTCTGGTTGTTCTGGATGTCGGCCGCGACCGCCTGCAGGTTGTTGATGGTGCCGGTGATCGTGTTGTGGTTGTTGCCGATGAGGCTGGCCAGGTCGGTGGCCACCTGGGACAGGTTGCCGACCACGCCGTCGAGCAACGTGTTCTTCGACGCCAACGCCGAGGAGACCGTCTGGAGATTCGTCACGAGGCTGTCGATGTCGCCGGAACGCGAGGCCAGCGCGGTGAGCACCTGGTCGAGGTTGCCGATGATGGAGCCGACCTGGTTGTCGAGCGCCTGCACCGTGGTCGACACGGCGGCCCCGCTGTTGATGAGCTGGTTGATCTGGGCCGTGTCACCCTCGAGCGCCCCGGACACGTTCTCGACGAACGCGTTGGCTTCGGTCGGGTTGATCGACGAGAGCACCGGACCGAGCGAATTCAAGAACTTGTCGATGCTGGCGTCGGTCACGTCGTGGCTCATCGGGATGGTGGCGCCGTCCGCCAGGATCGGCCCCGACTTGCCGGGGTAGAGCTCGATCTCCTTCTGCCCGATCACGTTGTGCCAGCGCATCCCGACGTCGGTCGAATACCGCAGGGTGACCGTGTTGTTGATGCTCATGGCGATGACCGCGTGGCCGTGCTGCACGCCGATGCCGCTGACCTGGCCGACCGGGACGCCGGCGATGTTGACGGTGTCCCCGCTGGCGAGACCGGTCACGTCGGCCAGCTGCGCGTTGACCGTGTGGCGGCTGCTGAAGAGAGAGATGTTGCCGATCCGCACGGCGAGCCCGACGAGCAGCACGATGCAGACGACCGCAAAGAGGCCGAACTTGAACGCCGAGCGGGGGAAGTGGCGCCAGAACCTCATGACGACGGACCCCCGAGCAGCTGGTTGAGGATCCCGCCGAGCGTGGTCGGCTTGGAGGTGTCGGGCTGGCCGATGATGCCGTAGACCTGGTTGGCCGCCGCCGACCCCGCGCTGTTCGCCGCCGACGTCGGCGAGGTGCCGTTCGGCGGCGTCACGACGGACGGCGTGGCTGAATTCCCCTGCAACGAGGCGAAGCTCGACAGCTGGGACGAGCAGTTGAACGCGGAGCCCGCCCCCGCGAGCGCCTGCTGCAGCGGCTCGAGGTACGACATCCCGCCCGTGGGGGGGGCGATGAGGTTGCAGATCAGGCTGTTGACGTCGTTGAAGAGGATGAACGTGTTGAAGTAGCCGTAGGTGCTGCCGTCGGGCAGCTTGTTCAGGCCCGAGGTGCCCTCGGCGATCTTCTGGAAGTAGTGGTAGGCGCCGTTGATGACCTGCCCGATGTTGTCCTGCTGCGCCAGCAGGACCCGTGACACGTTGTCCCCCGACGTGAGGATCGTTGCGATGTCGGGGTGGTACGTCGCCAGCAAGGAAGCCAGGCGGTCCGAGAACGGGATGAGCGTGTTGATCAGGTTCTGGTAGTCCGCCTCTTCGGCGTTGAACCCCGGCAGGCCGGCGTTGATCTGTGCGTTCAGGTTGTTGAGGTCGCCGGCGGCCGGCGCCAGGGCGTTCGTGAACTTGGCGAAGGAGTCGAGCGCCAGAATCTGCGCGTTCAACGTCCGGTCGAGGAGGCCGGCCAGCTGCGTGCCCGCGTTGATGCCCGCTGCGATCTTCGGCCCCTCGCCCTGCGAGGCCTGAGCCAGCTCACCGAGGAAGGTCGACAGCTGGTTCGTGTCGATCTGGTTCAGCAACGGCGTGGCGGCGGCGAAGAGGTCCCCCAGCTCGTCGCTGCTCTGGGCGTGGGGGAAGGTCGCCCCCGGCGCCAGGTACGGGCCGGCGTCGGAGTTCCCGTGCGGCGAGGAGATCGACACCTGTTCCGCGCCGAACAGGTTCACCGGCTGGATCGTCGCCGTCGATGTCGCCGGCACCTTGAACGACGGTTCGATCAGCAGGGTCACCTGCGCCTGGTTCTGATAGAGGCTGATGGTCGAGACCCGGCCCACCTGGACGCCGCGGAAGACGACGGCCGAGCCCGGGTGCAGGCCCTCGCCGGCCCGGGGGAACGTGCCGTTCAGCTTGTAGTCGCCCGCGAAGTCGCCGTTCGCGAGTCGCACGAGCTCGACGGTCCCGAAGACGAGGCCGAAGAGGATGACCAAGCTGACGACGACGTTGAGCAGCCGCCTCATCCGACCAACCTCGCGGTGGCGTTCACGCCTCCGAAGAGGATGAGCGACATGAAGAGGTTCACGAGGACGACGAGGATGATCGAGAGCCGGATGGCACGACCGGCCGCCACGCCCACTCCCGCCGGCCCGCCCGTCGCGTTGTAGCCGTAGTAGCAGTGCACGAACGTGACCAGGACGGCGAAGACCATCGCCTTGAGGAACGAGTAGAAGATGTCGAGAGGTGGCAGGTAGAGCCGGAAGTAGTGGGTGTAGGTACCCGCCGACAGGCCGAAGAAGCGGGTCACGACGAGCTCCGACGCCAGGTAGCTGGCGAAGAGGGCGGCGAGGTACAAGGGGATCATCGTGATGAGCGCAGCCCAGACCCGGGTGCCTACGAGGTACACGACGCTGTTGACACCCATCACCTCGAGGGCGTCGATCTCGTCGCTGATGCGCATGGCGCCGAGCTGCGCGGTGAAGCCCGCACCCACCTGTGCGGCCAGAGCGACGCCGGCGACGAGCGGGGTGATCTCGCGGGTGTTGGCCAGCGCGGTGATGACGCCCGTGAAAGCCTCGGCCCCGATCTGCTGGAGGCCGTTGAAGCCCTCGAGCCCGACTTCTGTCCCGGTGAAGAACGAGATGGAGACGACGACGAAGAACATGCCCCCGCCCACGATGAGGGCGCCGGACCCGAGGGAGATGTCCGACATCAGGACGAGGATCTCCTTGGGGTAGCGGAGAGCCCGGGGCAGGGCGCGCAGTGTGCGCGCGTAGAACTTCATCTGCGCGTAGAAGGAGTCGAAGATGCCGAGGACGGCGTCGCCCGAGCGGAGCGCGCTGCCCCCGACCGCTTTTCCGGCCGACGCGAGCTTGGGCGGCTGGCGGCGCGGCGGCTCCGGCGTCGGTGGTTGGGGCTCCGGGCGGGCGGGGGTGTCGATCGCCATCAGATGCCCTTTTGCGGGATGAAGTTGAAGTAGAAGACGGTCAAGAGGAAGTTCACGAAGAACGAGAGGATGAAGGTGACGACGACGGCCTGGTTGACTGCGTCACCGACGCCTTTCGGCCCGCTCTTGCAGTAGAGGCCCTTGTAACAAGCGACCATCGCGGCGATGAAGCCGAAGATCCCCGCCTTGAGCAGCGCGATGCCGAGGTCTGCGAGTTGGCTCAGCTCGCCGAAGGTGGCGAAGAAGCTGCTCGAGGTGATGTGGATGGCGTGCGTGCCGAACCACCAACCGCCCGCGATGCCGGCCACGCTGACGACGGCATCGAGGAGGATGGCCACCACGGTTGCGGCCAGGAGCCGCGGCAGCACCAGGCGGTGGAGCGGGTTGACACCCATGACCTCCATGGCGCTGATCTCGTCGCGGATGCGCCGCGAGCCGAGGTCGGCACACATGGCCGACCCGCCCGCTCCCGCGATCAGCAGCGCGGTCGCCACCGGCGCCTGCTCGCGGACAACAGCCAGGACCATGGCCGCGCCGAGCTGCGACTGGGCGCCGATCTGCTGGAGGAGCGAGCCGACCTCGAGGGCGATCACCATGCCGAAGGGGATGGAGAGAAGGATCAGCGGGAGCGTGGTGACGCGGGCCAGGAACCAGCACTGGTCGAAGAACTCGGCCACCGGGATGCCCTTGAGCGGCGCCTGGCGCAACGCCTCGAACGCGGTGGCGAACATGTTGCCCGTCTCGCGGACCGCCGTCGCCAGCTTGCCGTCGTCGGCGAGGGGGCGGCTCGGGCGGGGAAGGACGGCGGCGGCGTCGGGCCGCCCGCTCGGGGTGCCCAGGCGGCGGGCCATCTCCTCCCTGTTCAGCGGCGCCGTCGCGCCGGACGAGAAGGGTCCGGGGGTGCCGTCAGTCTGGTCACGCCCTTCCGGCAACGTCTCCCCCCTTCGAGGCTCTCGGGGACGCGGCCCAGCTCAGGCACCTGTTCCCCATCCAATTACTCTCCGGTAGGAAAAACGCCACGGACGGCCCGACCTTGCGGGCGTCGTGCCTGGCGAAGACCGCCTCTCAGCTGGCTCGCAGGTGGATCCCCGGCCTGGACTCAGTGGCGCCGAGGAGCCCATGCGCCCTGCAACCGAACCGCCACCTTGAATCAACGCCCTGACAATTCCTCTCTAGTAGAAGTGACTGTTGATGGTTCACGCCCTGGAACACCCTGGTCGAAGCCCCCAACGCCGGTTTATAAATCTTTGGTGGCGGGCATTTGAGAACCAGGTATCAGCAGCCATAATGTGACGAACCTCCCACTGGGAGGCCCTTTGGAGGGGAAGGACGGGATAGGTGGCGCTCCGCCAGGAAGAGCTCACAAGCCTCTGTGACGACGTCGATCTGGACCGCGACCGCGCGCTCGTGGAGCGGTGCCAGGCCGGCGACTCGGCCGCGTTCGGCAACCTGTACGCGCGCTACTACGAGCGGCTCCTCCGTTTCTGTCTCCGCCGCCTGAACGACCGGCACGAGGCCGAGGACGCGGCGCAAGAGGCGTTCGCACGTGCCTGGAAGGCGCTGCCGCGTTTCGCCGGTGACAAACGCTTCTACCCCTGGCTCACCGTCATCGCCGGCAACATCTGCACCGACATGCTGCGCCGTCGTTCGCGCAGCACCCCGACCGACGACATGGAGCTCACCGCACAGACTCCGGTCGGCGTCGTCGGCAGCGACACCTCCGAAGACCTCGTGCTCGCCGCGGTCGACGGCGAGCTCGTGAACCGCGCTCTCGATCGCCTGTCCACCCGGCATCGCCACGTGCTCGCCATGCGCGAAGGCTCGGGGTGGACCTACCAACAGATCGCCGACCACGAAGGCGTCGAGATCGGGACGATCGAGACGCTGCTCTGGCGGGCGCGCCAGGCGCTCAAGCGCGAGTTCGCCGTCGTCTCCGAATCGAAAGAGGCGCTGGCCGGCTTCCTCATCGCGACGGGGGCGCTCCTCAAGCGCACCGTCTTCCGCGTCGCGCACCGCGGTGCGAGCGTGCACTCGCAGGGCAATGGCACGGGTGGCGGCTTCCGCGACGGCTTGGTCGGCGCGGTCGCTGTCACGGGCGCAGCGGTCGCCGCCGCGTTCGTCGTCCCGCACGCGCTGTCGGGCCCATCGTCGGCACCGCCTGCCGGCGCCGGCACTGCGATCGCCGCTCCGGCCATCACCTCGCTCGGCACGACGGCCTCACCCGCGGCGGCCGCGGGCCACACGCAGTCCGGCACGGCGGCCAAGTCGACCGGCTCGGGCGGCTCCTCGTCGACGGGCGGCTCCGGCTCCAGCGCTACCGGCGGCAGCGGCGGTCGTGGGACCCCCAACGTGGTTGGCGGCGCCTCCTCGGTCACCGGC
>DATMMN010000174.1:0-23057 GCA_035569675.1 Acidimicrobiales bacterium
CCATCGACCAGGTCGTCGACGTTCGCGCTCATGCCCGCACCCTATAGCGTGACCACATGGTGGCTCCCGCAGACGTCGTGCCTCGGCGCGCGTGCGACGAGCCGCGGGCCAAAGGGCGACCGGGGTCGGCGTGACCGCATCGGTCGAGCTGCCCGACGGGCGCGTGCTGGCCTACGAGGACTACGGGGACCCGGGTGGGTTCCCCGTGCTGAGCTTCCACGGAGGGCTCAGCTCCCGGCTCGACGCCGAGCACGCAGACGACGCCGCGGTCACGTCGCACGTGCGCCTCGTCTCCCCGGACAGGCCCGGCATCGGGCTCTCGACGTTCCAACCGGGGCGCCGCCTGCTCGACTGGCCGGACGACGTGGCGCACCTGACGGCCGCGCTCGGCATCGAGAAGTTCGCCGTCATGGGCTGGTCGGCGGGCGGGCCGTACGCCGCAGTGTGTGCCGCGAAAATGGGGGGACGGGTGACCGCCGCCGCCCTGTTGTCGAGCGCGGTGCCCCTCGACCAGTACGGGACGACGAAGGGGCTGAGCGCCTCCGACCGGGCGCTGCTGTTCCTGACCCGCCGGACGCCCGGGCTGGCGTCGGCGGCCCTGAAGGCGAGCATCGTCAACGCCAGCAACGCGCGGTTGCTCCGGGCCGCCATGCGCTCGTTCCCGCCGGCGGACCGAACCGTCCTGCGCGAGTGGGGCCCGCCCGACCTGGCCCTGGCCTTCGTGCGCGAGGCGGTGCGCCAAGGCACGCAGGGGTGCATCCAGGACTACCGCATCTTCGGCGATCCGTGGGGGTTCGCGCTCGAGGAGATCGAAGTGCCGGTCCACATCTGGGAGGGCTCGGACGACAGGACGGGGCCACCGGGCTACCGCGCCTTCCTACAACGGCACCTCGCGCACGCGACGGTCACCGTGGTGCCCGGCGAGGGGCACCTGTCACTGCTCCCGCATCAGGCCCCGGCGATCTTCGCCGCGTTGTTGGGAGACCACAACGCCGAGTCCACCGCGCGGTGGAACGTCGGGTAGGCGAAGATCATCGTCCGCAGGGTCTCGAGGGTGAGCTCGGCGTGCACGGCGAGCGCCAACATGCTGAACACCTCGCCGCCGTAGGGGCACATCGCGGTCCCGCCGACGACCACGCCGTCGCGGGCCACGAGCTTGACGAAACCGTCGGCGCCGTGGAGCCAGCCCCGGGCCGAGTCGGCGACCGAGCCCCGCAACACGGCGACGTCGCCGCCCTCGCGCCGCGCCTGTTCCTCGGTGAGGCCGACCGAACCGACTTCCGGATCGGTGAAGGTCACACGCGGCAACGCCCGGTAGTCCGCGTCGGGCCGTGGCCGGCCCAGGATGTCGGCCACACAGAGACGGGCCTGGTACACCGCCACGTGAGTGAAGGCGCCCTTCCCCGTCACGTCACCGACGGCCCAGACGCCGGGGGCCACCCGCATGCGTCCGTCCACCGGCAGGCTGCGCGCGTCCTCGTCCAGGCCGAGCGCACCCACGCCGAGTGCGCGCAGGTCGCTGCGGCGCCCGGTGGCGACGAGCATGCGCTCGCCGCGCAGCACGTTCCCGCCGGCCAGCTCGACCTGCGCGCCGGTCGGCCCGTACGGCTCCACGCGCTCGATGGCGACGCCCGTGTGGACGTCCACGCCGTCGCCCCGCAGGACGTCGGTGATGAGCTCGGAGGCCTCGGGCTCTTCGGAAGCGGCCAGGCGCGGCCCCGCCTCGACGATGGAGACGGCGGCGCCGAAGCGCTGCATGACCTGACCCAGCTCGAGGCCGACCGAGCCGCCACCGATGACGAGGAGGGACGCGGGCACCGACTCGGACTCGATCAGTTCGCGGTTCGTCCAGTGCGGCACGGGCTCGAACATCGGCGGGACCCAGGCTCGCTGCCCCGTCGCGAGCACCAAGGCCCGCCGGGCCGTGATCGTGGTGCCGCCGACGTCGACACTGGACGGGGCGTTGAGTCGGGCGCGGCCTCGCACGAAGCGCCCGCCCTTGCTCTCCAGGCGCTCGACCGCAGCGCGGTCGTCCCACGAGCCGGTGACCTCGCGGACACGGCGCGCCACCGGCGCCCAGTCGGGCGTCACATCCGCCGTGCCCGCCCGGCCGGGGATGCGCCGGCCCTCGGCCAGCAGTTCGGCCGCGCGCACCATCGCCTTCGAGGGGATACAGCCCCAATAGGGGCACTCGCCGCCGACGAGGTCGGCCTCGATGCCCACGACCTGCAGACCGGCGTCGGCCAGGTCTTCCGCGACCTGTTCCCCGCCGGGGCCCAGACCGACGACGACGGCATCGACCTCCACGGGTCTACAGGCCGCCCCAGTTGGTGATTTGCACCGGCGCCACGATGGGCGTCCCCACGTTCAGCTGGATCTGGTAATGGTCACCCAGCGGCAAGTTGCGCGGGTCGCCCGTGTAGAGCATCGGGCCCTTGCCGGGCGAGGTGAAGAAGACGGTGACGTTGCCCGTCGCCGAGCCCACCTGGGTCGAACTCAGGGGGATACCCCACTCGTCGAAGAACTGTCCCAGGGTGAAGCCCTGGGTCGTGCTCGGTGACTCGATGTGGATGATGCCGTCGGTGGCGTGGACGTGCAGCCAGTAGTAGCACGTGCCGGTCACTACGAAGGGACCGGGCCCCGCCGGGGCAGGTGGGTTGATCTCTTCCGCCTGGAAGCCGGGGATGCCCACACCGTAGGGGATCACCCGGGACTGCCCGTTGACGAAGATGGTCAGGTGCGTGTGGACGTGCGAGACCGTCTTCTCGCCAGCGTTGCACTGCACCCCGTCGACGTTCTGGCCGGTCGCCGCGTTGACCAAGGTGGCCAGCTTGGGACCGGTCGTGAGCGGGATCACCTCGGGGCCCGGCTTGCCGGCGGGCGGCTGCACCCAGCTCGCCTTCATGGAAGCCGGGATCGGCTCCAACGCGACGTGGGGATTCTTGAACACCTGCGGCGTGCCGCTGCTGCCGCCCGACACGACGACGATCAACACGATGACGAGGGCCAGCACCACCACGGCACCGCCGACCCGCACGCCGAGGCGAGTGCGCTTCTTGCGCTTCTCGGCGGCACGCTGTTCAGCGGCGCGGCGCTGCGCCTCGGCCCTGCGCTGGGCTTTCGACTTGGTCTCTGGGCTCATTGGGGCGTCAGCGTAGCGAACCAGTCCCACCGGAAGGCATCAACCCGCTCCAGGGGACCCGCCCACTCCGGCGTGGCGCCGAGGTCCCCGACGGTGCCCCCGAGTGTGTCGGCCACCCGCCAGAGGTCTCCGTCGACGAAGGCCACCGTGACCGTGCGCTCGCCGTCGGCGAACTGCCACGCGCCGGCGACTCCCGGCGTCTCGACCAACGCGGCCCCGTCGATCGCGGGACCGACAACGGCATAGACCCCGTGCGAAGGCCGGAACGGAATGGCGCCGGCCGACACGGCGACACGCGGTGCCGCCCACGATCCGACGACGTCGAAGGGACCGGAGAGCACGGCACGCCGGGCGGCGAAGAACCTGTCCTCGTCATGGAGGCGCTGGCCCAGCGCGAAGAACGGCGGCACCCAGTCGCGGTCGCGCAGCAAATAGAGCGTCATGTAGTGGAACGGGTCGAGCAGCGGGGCGCTCGCCACCTCCGCGGCCCGGCAACGGGGCGAGCGGACCCAACGCTGACCGAACCGCACTCCTTCGAGCGTGAACTGCTCGGGGAGGTGGTCGAGCTGGTGCCACGCGTTGTACGCCTCGTGGGCGGACGGGTCGGTGATCTCGGTGAACGAAAAGAAGCCGAGCACCAGATGAGGGTAACCGCGGACCGGAATGCAAGACTCGGCGACGATGAACACGGCCCTCCTGTCCGGCCTGCGGGTCCTGGACCTGAGCATCTGGCGTCCAGGCCCCTACGCGACCTCCCTTCTGGTCGCGCTCGGCGCCGACGTCCTGAAGGTCGAGCCTCCGGACGGCGACCCGATGCGGCACTACGCCGGCCTCTTCGAATCGATCAACGCGGGGAAGCGCAGCATCGAGCTCGACCTGAAGGACGGCGACGACCGGGACCGGGCACTCGCGCTCGCGATGGAGGCCGACGTGCTCGTGGAGGGCTTCCGGCCCGGGGTGATGGCCCGGCTCGGAATGGACACCGCCACCGTGCGCGGCGCCAACCCCGCGCTCGTGTACTGCTCCATCTCGGGCTACGGACAGGACGACCCGCGCGCCGAGCTCCCGGGCCACGACGTGAACTACCAGGCGTGGGCGGGGGCGCTCACGCCCGAGGGCGGCACGGCGAGAATCTCCCCGCTGCCGATCGCCGACCTGGCGGGCGGGATGGCCGCGGCGTTCGGTATCTGCGCCGCCGTTTTGGGCCGCAACGCGACGGGCGAGGGCACGTACCTCGACGTCTCGATGACCGACGTGCTCGCCACCTGGACGGGTCGGATCGGCAGCGATGACGGCGACAGCGACAGCGGCGCGTCCCGGTCGGGGCCGGTTCCGGGCTACGGGATCTTCGAGACGGCCGACGGCGGGCAGGTGGCGCTCGGCGTCATCAGCGAGCAGCACTTCTGGTCGAACCTGTGCCTCGAGCTCGGGTTGGACGACCTGGCGCCCCTGACCTTCGCGGACCGTTCCGCCCGGGGCCCCGAGATGCAGCGCGTCGTCACAGAGGCGATCGCCGGCCGGTGCCGCGACGAATTGGTGGCGGCGCTGACCGCGGTCAACGTGCCCGTTGCACCCGTACTCGACCGCCAGGGCATGGTGGCGAGTGCACCGTTCCGACCCTTCCCGATCCGGCTGGCGTTGCCCGAAGTGACGGCGGCCGCACCCGCCCTCGATCAACACCGCGGCGAAGGTTTCCCAAAGCGGTGACGCTGATCGACGACCTCTTGGCCGCGAACGACGGCGCGCCGCGGCCCGCGTTGCTCGACCAACGCCCGACCCGCCGGCTGGCCATCGTCACCTGCATGGACGCCCGCATCGACGTGTTCGCGGTTCTCGGGCTGGAACTCGGCGACGCGCACGTCATCCGCAATGCGGGCGGACGCCTCACCGACGACGTGCTCCGCAGCCTGGCGCTCTCGAGCGGCATGCTCGGTGTCGACACCGTCGTCGTCATGCAGCACACGAGATGCGGACTGGCTGGTGCGAGCGACGCCGAGCTTCGCGCCCGGACGGGAGCCGACCTGGACTTCCTCCCGATTGCGGACCACGAGGCGTCACTGCGCGCGGACATCGACCGCCTCTCGAGCACGCCCTATCTTTCGGCTCTGCGCTCTATCGGCGGGTTCGTCTACGACGTCGACAGCGGGCGGGTCGAAGATGTTGTCCGCTGGGAGCGACCCGGCTGAGCGGGTCGCGCCCAACCCCGGATGTAGGGTGAGCCGACCTTCGACCAGCCCGTCGGCGCCCCGGCCCACTGCGACAGGACAGGCGGCGGCGCCCTTCTACCTTCCGACAGGAGTGCACGATGACGCTCGTTGACTGCGCCCGACGCCACCGGCGTCGCCCACTTGTGGGCGGTGCTCTGTTGCGCCAGCGACTCGCGGTGGCGCTGGTCGGTGGGCTCGCCCTTGTTCCCGCGCTCGTGGCCGTCGCACCGGGCACGGCGGGAGCCGCGTACCCGGACAATCCGGCCCAGCCCGTCGCCTTCGGCAGTGCCGGTTCCTTCGGGCCGTCGGGAGGCCTGCAGCTGAACGCTCCCCCCGTCGCGATGGCCTCGACAGGAGACGGCCAGGGCTACTGGATCGTCGCGAGCGATGGCGGCATCTTCAACTACGGCGACGCGGGCTTCTTCGGCTCGGCCGGCAGTGTCCCGCTCAACAAGCCGATCGTCGGCATGGCGTCGACCCACGACGGCGGCGGTTACTGGCTCGTGGCCTCGGACGGGGGCATCTTCAACTACGGCGACGCCGGGTTCTTCGGCTCACGGGGTGGGCAGCCCCTCAACGCGCCGATCGTCGGCATGGCGGCCACGGCGGACGGCCAGGGGTACTGGCTGGTGGCCTCGGACGGAGGCATCTTCAGCTACGGCGACGCCGTGTTCCGCGGGTCACGGGGCGGCCAGCCGCTCAACCAGCCCATCGTGGGCATGGCGGCGACCCACGACGGTGGCGGGTACTGGTTCGTCGCCCGCGACGGAGGCATCTTCAGCTACGGCGACGCCCCGTTCCTCGGGTCGACGGGAGGCACCCAACTCAACGCGCCGATCGTCGGGATGGCCAGCGCGCCGCAGGGCTACTGGATGGTGGCGTCCGACGGCGGCCTCTTCAATTACGGCACCTCGTTCTTCGGGTCCATGGGCGGCCAGTCGAACCCGAATCCGATCGCGGGCATGGCGGCGACACCCGACGGAAATGGCTACTGGCTCCTGCCCGCGCCTCCCCCGCCCGCACCGCCGACGCTCAGCCCCGGTGCCGGCGGCGCCGCGGTCGTGCAGTTGCAGCAACAGCTCTACGCGCTGGGCTACTGGGTCGATACCACCAGCGGGTCGTTCGACGACAGCACCGAGCAGGCCGTCTACGCGCTCCAAAAGGCGGCGGGCCTGCCCACCGACGGCGTCGTCGGGCCCCAAACGTGGGCCGCGCTCGGGGCCGGGGTCGTCCCGCATCCACGTCCCATGGCCGGCTATCAGATCCAGATCGATCTCGAGAACGACCTGTTGATGGTCGTGAACAACGGGCATCTGGAGTGGACGCTCAACACCTCGACGGGTGGCGGCTACACCTACACGCAGGACGGGGTGACATCGGTCGCGAACACCCCGACCGGCGTGTTCCAGACCTTCCGCGTGGTCGACGGGACCGTCGTCGACTCGCTCGGAACGCTGTACAGGCCACGCTTCTTCTACGAGGGCTTCGCGATCCACGGTGACACCGACGTCCCGCCGGTGCCCGTTTCGCACGGCTGTGCGCGCATCAGCAACGAAGCCATCGACTGGGTCTGGGCCAACAACATCGACCCCATCGGCACGACCGTCTGGGTGTACTGACGACTAGATGTCGTAGTAGAGCATGAACTCCCAAGGGTGCGGCCGGAGCCGGACCGCGTCCACCTCGTTGGTGCGCTTGTAGTCGACCCAGGTCTCGATCAGGTCAGGGGTGAAGACCCCACCCGCCTTGAGGTAGTCGTTGTCGGCCTCGAGCGCGTCCATCGCTTCTTCGAGTGACGACGGCACCTGGCCGATCTTGGCGAGCTCCTCTGCCGGCATGTCGAAGAGGTCGTGATCGACGGGAGCCGGCGGCTCGATCTTGTTCGCCACGCCGTCGAGGCCTGCCATGAGGATGGCCGAGAACGCCAGGTACGGGTTGCAGCTCGGGTCCGGGCAACGGAACTCCACCCGCTTGGCCTTCGGGCTCGGCGAGTACACGGGAATGCGGCACGCGGCCGAGCGGTTGCGCTGGGAGTACACGAGGTTGACGGGTGCCTCGAAACCGGGCACGAGCCGCTTGTACGAGTTGGTCGTCGGTGCCGCGAACGCCAGTATCGAGCGCGCGTGAGCGATGATGCCTCCGATGTACCACCGCCCGATGTCGGAAAGCCCGGCGTACGTCCCCTCGGCGTGGAACAGCGGCTCGCTCCCGTTCCACAACGACGAGTGCACGTGCATGCCCGAGCCGTTGTCGTCGAAGAGCGGCTTGGGCATGAACGTCGCTGTGAGCCCGGCCTGATTGGCGACGCTCTTGACGATGTACTTGTAGAGCATCAACTTGTCGGCCATCCGCAACAGGGTGTCGAACCGCATGTCGATCTCGGCTTGGCCGGCGGTCCCCACCTCGTGGTGCTGCACCTCGATTTCGATGCCCATCCTCTCCATGGTGAGGATCATTTCGGAGCGCAGGTCCTGGAAGTGGTCCATCGGCGGGACCGGGAAATAGCCCTCCTTGTACCGAGGCTTGTAGCCCAGGTTGGGACCTTCCTCGCGCGCCGAGTTCCAGATCCCCTCGACAGAGTCGACCTGGTAGAAGGCGGAGTGCTGGTCCTGCGAGAACCGTACGTCGTCGAAGATGAAGAACTCGGCTTCCGGGCCGAAGTACGAGGTGTCGGCGATGCCGGTCGACTTCACGTGCGCCTCCGCCTTCTTCGCCACGTACCGCGGGTCGCGGGTGTAGGGCTCGAGCGTCAACGGGTCGTGCACGAAGCAGTTCAGGTTCAGCGTCTTGTGCCGGCGGAAGGGGTCGATGACCGCCGTCGACGGGTCGGGCAGGAGGATCATGTCCGACTCGTGGATCTGCTGGAACCCCCGGATGGAGGAGCCGTCGAAACCGAACCCCTCGCTGAACCCGTCCTCGGTCAGGCCGTGGGCGGGGATGGAGAAGTGCTGCATGAGGCCGGGAAGGTCGCAGAACCGTAGGTCGACGACCTCGACCCCTTCGTCCTTCACGAGACGAACGACCTCGGCGGGGCTGCGCTCTTGCATGGTGGACTGCTCCTCTGCGATCTCGTCGAGCAGCCGCCAGCTGCCCGAGGCCTATGAGAGTCGCCTGGGTGCTTACCACAGCACCCATTCCAAATGCGCAGCTAAGAGGGCAGTTCATCAATTATTCACAATGTGGAGTATCGCCCCGAGGCGCGCGAGGAGCGCTTCCCCAGCATCCGCTGCGACGCGAAGCGCCCGCGATTAACAGCAGTCGATGCGCTCGGAACACGGGCCTGCGCGTCGCGCCGGGACGTCACTTTGCCGGCCGATGACCAACTCCGCACACCCGAACGACTGCTTGGGAAGACCCTTTGCTACATTGATCTCACTGAGGAGTAGGGGGCGTTCACCTGGTGGGGGTGAGCATGGGTGAAGTCAGCCCGGAGCGGTATGGGCGCAGAGCATTCCTTGTTCGGACCGGCGTAATCGGCGCCGCCATCGCACTCGTCGACGTTCCGACCTTGCTCGAGCCGGCGCGCGCGGGTGCGGCGGGACCGACGCTCGCGGAGCTCTCGCCCGTCTTCGATGCCCTCTCGAAGGACACGATCAACGGACTCGTTGCGTTCGTGGTGCCAGGCCCGGACCTGTACTCGGTGGCGCAAGGGGTCCACGAGACCGCCCCCGGCGGACTGGCGGCGGACGGCTCCGCCTTCATGCTCAACGCGTTGGACAATTTCTATCCCGTGCCCCAGGAGCCGCTGCTGCTGCTCGTGCAGGCGCTGGCAACGGGTATCAACTCCAACCTGCCCTCGGTGCACTTGCCCGTGGTCCTCCAGGAGCTCGCAGACGATCTCGACGAGGTTCTCAAGGTGCTGCTGTCGGGCGAGACGACGGTCCCGCTTTCGCTCCTCGTCGCCCTGCTGCTCAATTTCGTCGCCACGCTGGTCGACGCCACGGCGGTCAACGGTGCGTTCCTCTCGCCTTTCGCGCGCTTGAACTTCAAGCAGAAGACGCAGGCGTTCCAGTTGATGGAAACCGATGCCGCCAATATCGCAGCCGCGATCGACAGCAAGATCACCGAGCCCGTGCGCGATTCCATCTCGGGCCTCATCGAGTTCCTCGCAGGTGCCCTTCTCGAGTTTGCTGCTTTCGGGGCGTTCAGCGAGTTCGGCACCTTCGACCCCGCGACGCGCACGCTGACGGCCACGCCGGTCGGCTGGACGTTGTCCAGTTACCTCGCATTGGCGCCCAGCAACAGGCCCGTGGAGGGCTGGGACGAGTTCAAGGGGTATCTCGGCGGCGAGACCCAGGCGAGCGAGTGATACGCGCGTCACGACGTCAGGAGGTAGTCGATGGCCGTTGACGTGATCGTGATCGGAGCCGGCGGCGGCGGACCGGTCGTGGCGAAGGAACTCGCCGCGCAGGGGCTCGACGTCGTCATGCTCGAAGCGGGACCGTTCTATACGGACCCCGACAAGGACTGGACGCACCTCGAGAACGACGCCAACAATCCGTTGACAGGGTATTTCCGGTTCGGCCCGGCCGACCGAACGCAGCCCGCCTGGTACCGCGAGACGCCGCAGAATTCCTTCCTGTGGCAGCTTTCGGGAGTCGGCGGCACGACGCTCCACTACTACGGCAATTGCCCCCGGGCCATGCCCGGGGTGTTCATGGGTTACACCGGCGCGGACGCGTCAAGTTACGACCCACGCGTCTTCCCTTTCACCTACAACGAGTTGATCCCCTACTACGAATGGGTGGAGGCGACGCTCCCGGTGCAGACCGCGGCGGAGGGGACCAAGGAAGAGGTGTTCTTCTCCGGCGCGGCAACTCTCGGCATTCCGCACAACACCAATAAGAACGTCTCCCAGCCGTCGTACCGAGCCCAGGAAAACGCCATCCTTCAACCGGGCGGGACCGCGGGCCGTACCACGGTGGCGCTCGGGCAGTCCGTCTCTCCCGGAGGGACGGGGTGCACGTTCTGCGGCTACTGCTTCCAGGGCTGCAAGGAGCCCTTCGGGTCGCCTTTCAACCTCAAGGCCAAGCGCACCACGCTCGTCTCGTACGTCCCGATGGCTCTGACGGCCGGGCTCGCCGGCTCTTGGGCTCCCCACGGCAAGGCGGTGACGCTGATCCCCAACGCCTTCGCCACCAACATCGCCACCACCACCGTTAACGGCTCGCCGCGGGCAACCGCGGTGACCTGGCGGGACACGGTCAGCGGGGCCTTGACGACCGAGGAGGCGAAGGTCATCGTCATGGCGGGGGGCACGACGGAGAACCCGAGGCTGTGGCTGAACAGCGGGCTCCCGAACCCGAACGACTGGGTGGGCCGTGGCTACACCGACCACTACTTCGACTGGTTGGTCGGCGTTTTCCCGGACGACACGTTCAGCTCTCGGGGCGTGGGGTCCTCGGCGCGGGTGGACTGGCCGGGACACGGCGGGCTGGAACAAGTCGGCCTGCCCCCTGCCCTACAGGCCTTCAGCCTCATGTTCTCCAACGCGGGCATGCAGGGCTACTACGACAACGGGGCGAGCTCGACCGACTTCGGAAGCCAAGGCCTGACAGACGCAGCCTGGGACGGCCCCGCGGGCCGGCCCATGGGATTGGCGATGAAGAAGATCCTCTCCAACATCGACAGGCTGATCAACGTGCTCGTCCTCACGGACGACGACGTCGAGCCGCAGAACCGCGTCACGTTGTCGGCCCTCAACGCCGACGACCAAGGGCCGGTGGCCAAGGTCGAGTTCCCGCGTGGCACGAGGTCGGCGCGCACGATCGCCAACCGTGAGTTCATGGCCCGCAAGGCGGGCGAGATGCTGCGAGGCGCCGGCGCAGAACAGGTGATCCGGATCGACTGGCCTCCGCTGATCCTGCACGTGCAGTCGACGATGCGCATGGGCACCTCGGAGGCCGATTCCGTCCTCGACGAGAATGCGAAGTCACGCTTCGTCGACGGGCTGTATATCGCGGACAACTCGGCGCTGGCCAATGCGCTGGGCGGGCCGAACCCGACAGTGACGTGCCAAGCGCTCGCCACCAGGACCGCCGAGAAGATCCTCGTCAACGAGTTCGGCGGTGCACCGTTCGTGAGCACCGGATCGCCGACCGTCTCAACGGACCCGTCGATCACCGTCGCGTTGGCGTCGGTCGGACTCTGAGGGTTCGCCCAAGCAGCAAGTCCCGGTCGCGGTAAGACTCTGCGCCGTGCCGTACAAGAAGGGGTTGCACGAGGTCGCCGACGGCGTGTGGGCCTACCTGCAACCCGACGGTGGGTGGGGGTGGTCCAACGCAGGTCTCGTGACCGGCGACACCACCTCGCTCCTGGTGGACACTCTCTTCGATCTCCGGTTGACCGGAGAGATGCTCGAGGCGATGCGGCGCGTGACGCCGGCGGCCGAACGGATCGACACTGTCGTCAACACCCACGCCAACGGGGACCACTGCTACGGCAATGCGCTCGTGGCGGGCTCGGACATCATCGCGTCGGCTCGCTGCGCCCAGGAGATGGCAGAGCTGCCGGCCTCGGCAATGGCGGGGGTGCTGCGCGCGGCGCCGACGCTCGGTCCCGCGGGAGAGTTCCTGGCCCGCATTTTCGCACCGTTCTCCTTCGACGGCATCGAGACTGTGCTGCCGACCGCGACGTTCGAGGGTCGGCTCGACATGGCGGTCGCCGAGCGTTCGGTGACGTTGTTGGAAGTAGGCCCGGCTCACACCGCAGGCGACGTCGTGGTCCACCTCCCCGACGACGGGGTCGTCTTCACGGGCGACATCCTCTTTCACGGCGGGCACCCGATTGTGTGGGCGGGCCCGGTGGCCAACTGGATCGCCGCTTGCGACCGCGTGCTCGAGCTCGACCCGTCCGTGATCGTGCCGGGGCACGGGCCGCTGGCGGCACCTTCCGCCGTGGAGGACCTCAAGAGCTATTTCGAATTCCTGACGACCCAAGCGCGTCTGCGCCATGACGCTGGGATGTCCGCACTGGAGGCGGCGCTCGACATCGACCTCGGCCCCTACGCCGGTTGGGGCGAAGCCGAGAGGGTGGTCGCCAACGTCCGCGCCCTTTACCGCGACTTCGGCGACGAGTCGGCGGCGGATGTTGTCACCATCATGGGCGAGATGGCGGTCCTGGCCGAAAGGCGGAACGGCACCCCCTGAGGGACCCAAACCTCCACAGACGTCCTGGTCACACGAGTACCCGATCGACGAATCCAACGTAGGAGTAGTCCCCGTTGCCGAGGGGTAGACAACACGGGTGCAGGCGCGCGCGGTCGTAGGGATGATCGGAGGTCGATACCGACTCCACGCGCTCCTGGGAGAAGGCGGCATGGCCAGGGTGTTCGACGGCTTCGACGAGCGCCTCGAGCGCCCGGTCGCCGTCAAGATCCTGCGCCCGGAGACCGAAGCCCTGCCGGGCATGCGGAAGCGCTTCCAGCAAGAGGCCCGGATCTCGGCGCGGCTGGTGCACCCCAACATCGTGGCCGTCCTCGACTACGGGGAAGACAGCGCTGCCTCGTACCTCGTGATGGAGCGACTCCCCGGCCACACGCTGCGTGACGAGATCGCCCGTGGTCCGATACCACCCGAACGTCTTGCCGCGCTCATGACCGACACGCTCGGCGCACTGGCCGCCGCCCACCGGTTCGGCGTGCTCCACCGCGACATCAAGCCGAGCAACATCCTGCTCGACGACGACGGCCACGCTCGCATCACCGACTTCGGGATTGCGAAGAGCTTCGACGCCTTCGCCGCGTCCGATGCGACCTCGGACCTGACCATGACTGGCGTCGTGATGGGCACTCCCGGCTACCTCGCGCCGGAACGGCGAGCGGGCCACTCGGCCACGGTCCAGTCCGACCTGTACTCCATTGGAGCCGTCATGGCCGAAGCGATGACGGGTCGCCGTCTGCTGCCCGGAGAGGATCGCACTCCAGAACTCCCGCCGGACTTCAGGCCGATCGCGACGAAGGCGCTCGCCACCGACCCACAGCAGCGCTTCTCGTCGGCTGAGGAGATGTTGCTCGCGCTGCAGGCGCGCAAGGGCTCTTCGTCGTTCGGCGGTGCGCCGGTCGCAGCCACCGAGCCCATGAAGAGCGCCACCGCGGTGCTCCCGGCAGCGCCGCGCACTTCGATTCTCCAAGCTCCGCCCGCGCCGAGGTCCCCCACCGCACGCAGGTCGCGCCGCTATCTCATTCCGGGTGCGGCTGCATTGATCGTGCTCGCCCTGCTCCTCCTCTTCCTGCTGACGCCCGGCCAGTCGCCATCCACGGCAGTCCATCACCCCGCCAAGGCGGTGCGGGACCCACAATCGGTAGCCATCCTGCAGCTGGCGACATCGCTCGCCGGCGGCGGGTTGCCGGGTGACGCGGCGCTGGCCACGTCCCTCGAGGCCGCCGCCGCCGCCAAGGCCGGCGCCGCACGAGAGACAGCCGCCCAGGCCGCGCTCACCTTGGCCGGTGTGTTGTACGCGGGCGGAGGCATCAGCGGGACACAGTTCCAAGACGTCGCGAGCGCGCTCCAGTCGACCGGCGCCACCGTCCCAGCGACCACCGTGCCGACGACCCAGCCCGCACCGCCCAGCCCCGGCGGCCACGGGCACGGTAATGGTGGCGACGGAAATCAGGCGACCACCGGCAACAGCGGGCTCACCGGCAACAGCGGGCTCACCGGCAACAGCTGATGGGGATCTAGAAGCCAATCTGCACTCCGCCTCCAGCGGACCCGCCAGGCGGCCGTTGGTACGCTGCGGCTCCAGGATCACAATGAAGCCGAACACCGAGGACCCAACCGCGTGAGCATCGACGAGCGCACCGACCTGAAGTCGGCGCCGGACTTCGATCCCGACGCCCTCCGCGAGAAGTACCGAATGGAGCGCGACAAGCGACTTCGTCCCGATGGCAACGCCCAGTACGTCGAAATCGCGGGCCAGTTCGCCCCGTACCTGCAAGACCCCTACGTCGCCCGCTCAGACCGGCCTGCCCTGCACGACGACGTCACCGTCGCGATCATCGGTGGTGGCTTCGCCGGCCTCATCACAGGCGCCAGGCTCCGACAAGCCGGCATCGACGACGTCCGAATCATCGAAAAGGGCGGTGACTTCGGGGGCACCTGGTACTGGAACCGTTATCCAGGCGCCCAGTGCGACGTCGAGTCGTACGTGTACCTCCCCTTCCTGGAAGAGACGTCGTACGTCCCGACGGAGAAATACGCCCACGCCCCCGAGATCCTCGACCACTGTCGTCGCATCGGGGCCCACTTCGACCTCTACACCAACGCCTGCCTCTCCACCGAGGTCACCGGTATCGAGTGGGACGAGGTGCGGCAGCGCTGGACGATCCGCACGGATCGGGGCGACGCCATGTCCGCGCGGTTCCTGGTCATGGGAAACGGGCCGCTGCACCGGCCGAAGCTGCCGGGCATCACGGGCATCGAGACGTTCGGTGGTCACACGTTCCACACGAGCCGCTGGGACTACGACTACACCGGTGGGGACTCACACGGGGGCCTGGTCGGGCTCCGAGACAAGCGCGTCGCCATCATCGGGACCGGTGCGACCTCGGTCCAAGTGGTTCCGCATGTCGCGCAGGCCGCCGCGCAGCTCTACGTCTTCCAACGGACGCCCTCGTCGATCGACGTCCGGGCGAACCGGCCCACCGATCCGGAGTGGGCGGCCTCGCTCGAACCGGGATGGCAGAAAGAGCGAATGGAGAACTTCACCCTTCTGACCTCGGGCGGGATCGCAGAGCAGGACCTGGTCATGGACGGATGGACCGACATCATCGGGAAACTTCTCACCAGGCTGCGCGACCGGAACAGCGCGGAGGCGCTTAGCGGGGACCTGGCGTCGGTGCTCGAGATGGCCGACTTCGAAAAGATGGAGCAGGTCCGGACAAGGGTGGATGCGGTCGTGGCCGACACCGCGACAGCGGAGGCACTTAAGCCGTGGTACCGGCAGTTCTGCAAGCGGCCGTGCTTCCACGACGAGTACCTCCAGGCCTTCAACCTCGACACCGTGTCATTGGTCAACACTGACGGACGCGGCGTCGAGAAGATCACGGCCAGGGGTGTCGTTGCCGCCGCACGGGAATACGAGGTGGACTGCATCATTTTCGCCACCGGCTTCGAGGTCGGGACCGACTACACGCGGCGGGCCGGCTACGACGTCGTCGGCGCCCACGGGAACACCCTCTCCGAATACTGGAAAAACGGCATGCGGTCCGTGCACGGCATGCACGTCCACGGTTTCCCGAACATGTTCGTGCTCGGACATACGCAAGGCGGCTTTACGGTGAACTACCCCCACCTGCTCGACGAAGCCAGCCGGCACGCGTGTCACGTCTTGAGCCATGCCGTCGAGCACGACCTCGTCGTCGAGGCAACGACCGAGGGCGAGGAGGCTTGGCTCACTGCGCTGACCGAATCGGCCCGCGACTTCCGTGCGTTCCAGGAGCAGTGCACACCGGGTTACTACAACAACGAAGGCCAGCCGGCGGCCGGAGGGTTCCTGGGCACCTCGTACGGCAACGGCCCCATAGCCTTCTTCCAGCTTCTGGCGGACTGGCGCGAGGCCGGCACCTTCGACGGTCTCGAGTTGCGCGCCTGAGCGCCGTAACACTCCCCATTAACGATGAGCGTCTCGGCAATGGTGCTCGAAGCGCCCCGCACGCTGCGTCGCCGCGAATTCCCTCGACCTGACGTCGGCGACGACGACGCTCTCCTGAGGGTCGAGGCCTGCGGGCTGTGCGGGACCGACCACGAGCAGTTCTCGGGCCATCTCTTCGGTGGCTTCGCCTTCATCCCGGGACACGAGAGCGTGGGCGTCATCGAGGAGATCGGCGAAGGAGCCGAAGAACGGTGGGGCGTGACAACCGGAGACCGCGTCGCCGTAGAGGTCTTCCAGTCGTGCCGCACGTGCGAGCGCTGCGCCACCGGCGACTATCGCCATTGCCGCCATCACGGCATCGGTGACTCGTACGGCTTCGTGCCGGCGGACCGGAGCCCGGGTCTGTGGGGCGGGTATGCCCAGTACCAATATCTGAGCCGGGACAGCATGCTGCTCAAGGTCCCCGACGGGCTCGACCCGGTCACAGCGACGCTGTTCAACCCGATGGGAGCCGGGGTGCGCTGGGGCGCAACGGTGCCGCAGACGGGACCGGGTGACGTCGTGGCGGTCCTCGGCCCCGGGATTCGCGGCCTGTGCTCGCTGGTGGCGGCGCGCGCCGCCGGCGCCGAGTTCGTCATGGTGACCGGGGCGGGCCCGCGCGACCGCTCCCGGCTTGACACGGCCCGCGTCTTCGGGGCGGACCTCGTTGTCGACGTGACCGAAGAGGACCCGGCCCGTGCGCTCCGCGCCGCCATTGGCCGGGGTGCCGACGTGGTTGTCGACGTCACGGCCAAGGCGCCCGGCGCCTTCGATCAGTCTCTCGAGATCGTTCGCGGCGAAGGGACCATCGTCGTCGCTGGGATCCGCGGCGGACCCATGCCCGCGGGCTCGAACATGGACCTGATCGTCTACAAGGAGATCCGCGTCCTCGGCGTCCTGGGCGTGGATGTCAACGACTACAAGACGGGGCTCGATCTTCTGGCTCAGTCCGAGCTTCCGCTGTCGTCCATCCAACGGGGCGTGGTGGGGTTCGACGGTCTGCCATCGCTACTCGAGTCCTTGTCGAGCAGCGACCTCGGCACACCGATGCACGCGGTCTTCGCCCCAGATTGACATTTGGTCCATACTGCTGACGTCCATGGCCCGCCGATTTGGCGCGGCGGTTCGAAGGAGAGGCCATGCAGAAGGTAGTGATCCTTGGTGCCGGGTTCGCCGGCCTGCAGCTCGCCACGCGGCTGTCGGAGGACGTTCCCGGCGAGGTCGAGGTCACGATCATCGACCAGAGCGACGCCTTCGTGTTCGGGTTCTCGAAGCTCGATCTCATGTACGGCCGTGCCGACCTTGACGCCGTCCGTCTCCCCTATTCCAGGATCGACAAGCCCAGCGTCCGCTTTGTACGCGAGACGATCCTCTCCATAGATCCCGAGAGCCGCCGCGTCGTCACCGACGGGGCGACTTACGAGCCCGAGATCCTCGTGGTGGCCCTCGGCGCGGACCTCGACCCGGCCGCCACGCCCGGCGTCGTCGAGGAGGGAACCGAGTACTACTCCGTCGAAGGGGCGAACCACGTCCGTTCTGTGCTGCCTACCTTTGAGGGCGGGGACGCGATCGTCGGCGTTCTCGGGAATTTCTTCAAGTGCCCGGCTGCGCCGTTCGAGACGGCCATCATGCTCCACGACTACCTCGAGAAGCGAGGCCTGCGAGACGCCTCGACCATCAAGGTCATCAGCCCCATGCCCAAGCCCATTCCGATTTCCGACGAGGCGTCGAACGGCATCCTCCGCGTGTGCGAGGAGCGCGACATCGGCTGGTGGCCCCAGCTGAAGACCACCTCGCTCGATCCTGCGTCGAAGACGGCGACGCTGTCCGACGGGCAGCGCATCCCGTATTCGCTCTTCCTCGCCATTCCCGTCCACCGGGCGCCGAGGGTCGTCGAGGAGTCGGCCTTGGTGGAAGAGGATGGCTGGATCGGCGTCGACCATCGGACCTTCGCCACGAAATTCGAGAACGTCTATGCGGTCGGCGACGTCACCAGTGCGCCGGTGCCCCGCGTCGGCGTCATAGCGGAGAATGAGGCGGACACCCTGGCCGACGTGCTGGTGCACCAACTCCGTGGCGGCGACGCCCCCGAAGCCTTCAAGGGCAAAGTGAAGTGCTACATCGAATTCGGTGGGCCCAAGGTGGCGCAGTTCGAAGGGGACTTCTTGAGCGGCCCGAAGCCCGTAGGAAGGTTCATCGAGGCCTCGGAAGAGATCGCCGCCATGAAAGTGGAGTTCGGCGCGGCTCGTCGCCGCCGTTGGTTCGGCATGCCCTGACGACGGAGGGCATCGAACACATTGACGTCAAGTCAACATGAAGGTGTTCGGAACAGCGTGCGTCGGCCGGCACGAAGAGAGCTCGGCGGGTCCGGCGTCAGACGTCATCGAGCGCTGGGTTCCACAGGATCTCCCACAGGTGGCCATCGGGGTCCTGGAAGTAGCCGCTGTAGACACCAAAGGGTCGGTCATAGGCTCTGACGGTCACCGTGGCGCCGGCGACCTCGGCAACGTCCAAAAGCGCGTCGACTTCCTCCCGGCTCCCAACGGCGTGCCCGATGCTGAACAGTCCCGACGTCGGTGACGGCAATGGCACCTTGGCGTCCTTGGCGAGCTCGCTACGGGGGAACACACACAACACGAGACCTTCGAGTTGGAACAGCGCGATCGCTCCGGCTGCCATCTCCTCGTCACCGGGGAACTCGCTGGCGATGACGCCCTCGGACTCCAACCCCAAGCGACGGTAGAACGACAATGACCGCTCGAGGTCCTCGACTGCGAGCGTGATGACATGGACTCGCGGCTTCACTCGCCCTCCTTCTCGAGTTCCGATACCCGGCCTTCGGACGAATTAACCAGAGCACACAGGTGCGACAGGGCCAGTCTGGAGATCGAGACGTCGGTGCAAAGGTCGGCCCCAGAGGACTCGTACGGCCCTTCGGATACCCAACCATTTCTCATGCAGCTCTTGAGATTGTACTAATGTTCTAGTATATTCACATAGATGGAGTCGGATCCAACTCTCCAGTTCCGACTCGATCGCAGGTCCGGCGTTCCGGCGTATCGACAGGTCGTCGACCAAGTCCGCCAAGCCCTTCGTCTGGGCATCCTTCGACCCGGAGATCAATTGCCCACTGTGCGCGACGTGGTCAAGCAGATCGCCATCAATCCCAACACGGTGCACCGGGCTTACCGAGACCTCGAAGCGCAGGGACTGACCGAGGGCCGGCCCGGCAGCGGGACTTTCATCCGGCGCTCGCTATCGAAAATGCCGGACGAGCAGCCCCATCTTCAGCGACAGCTCGAAAAGTGGATGCGCGCAGCGCGGGCGGCAGGTCTCGCTGACGAGGCGATCGCTGCCCTTGTTGCAGAGGCCACCGAATCCTCGAAGAAGGAGGAGCCATGACAGATGCCCTCGAGACGGTCGGACTTGGTCGGCGCTACCGAAAGAAGTGGGGACTGCGCGACTGCTCGCTCAATGTGCCGCGTGGATCGATTACCGGGTTGATCGGACCGAACGGAGCAGGCAAGTCGACCTTGCTCCGACTGTCGGCTGGCCTTTCGCGACCGACGACAGGGACGGTGAGCCTCTTCGGTGAAACCGTTCGTCCGAACGGTACCGAGCACTTGTCCCGTATCGGCTACTTCGATCAGTTACGCCCTCTCTATGGCGGCCTGCGCGTCGAGGAGACTCTTCTCTTCGGCAGGAAGTTCAACTCGAGCTGGGACAACGATGCCGCTCTCACGTGGCTGAACGAGTCCAAGGTCCCTCTTTCGGAACGAGTGGACAGGCTCTCGCTCGGCCAGCAGGCATTGGTCGCTCTGGCGCTGTGCGTGGGGAAGTCGCCGGAACTGCTCCTGCTCGACGAACCCGTCGCAAACCTCGACCCGCTCGCCAGACGACAGCTCCTCGAGATGTTGCTTGCGACCGTGGCCGAGCGGGGTACAACGGTCTTCCTTTCCTCGCACATCATCAGTGAGCTCGAACCGGTCTGCGATCACCTGATCATCTTGTCGGCTTCGAATGTCAGGGTCTCGGGCACCGTGGAATGGTTCCTGACCCGTCATCGGGTTGTCACGGGCGACCGAAGGGAACCTCTGCCAGACGGTGTCGCCGTGATATCGCGGCGCGAAGCCGAGCGTCAAACGACTCTATTGATACGGGAGGACGGGGGATCGGTCGGGCCGCCTTGGCGGGTGCATGAGCCCGAGCTCGATGAGATCGTTCTGGCCTATCTGTCCACATCGCAGCCCGACATCCCCCGATCGGCCGACGCGTTGGCGATCCCGCAAGGGGGAGGCGACCGATGATCTGGTTGGTTCTTCGTCGTTACAGACTCCAGTTCGCTCTCATGCTCGCACTTGTCGTGGCCTTGGTCATCTGGATGTACCTCCTCGGACACGCATTCGACGATGCCGTGGCGAGCGCTGCGTGTCATCGCAGCACCTTTGGTTGCGACGTTTACACCACACTCAACAAGCAGACGATCGCGCTGAACATCGTGTTGCTGTTTGTCCCATGTCTGTTTGGAATTGTCTTTGGTGCCCCACTCGTCGCCGGCGAACTCGATCAGCACACAAACAGACTGGCGTGGACTCAGGGGATCTCGCGCACAAAGTGGCTCGTCTTAAAGTGGCTCACGGTCCTGGTTGTGCTCGTTCTGCTTGTAACGCTCCTCACCTTGGTGGCGCAATGGTGGGTCGGAAGAGCCTATGAACAGCTCCCGTTTCAACTGGTTGAAACTGTCGATGTCGGTCAGGTGGGTCACATTCAGCCACAGTTCTTTCCCATCACCGGGCTTGCTCCCATCGGCTACATGATTTTCGCCTTCTCGCTCGGAGTTGCCTCGGGTGTGGTGGTGCGGAAGGTCTCATGGGCGATCGTTGGGACCGTCCTCATTTACACCGCGGTGGCCTTGCTGATGGTCACCTTCATTCGACCGAACCTCGCTCCCCGGGTCTTCGTGTCCTCTTCGGGTCAGACAGGCCCGGACGGAGCAGCACTCGCAGAGGTGCGCTTCGGGGCGTGGAACCTCGGAACGGCTTATGTCTATGTCCCAGGAGCGCCGAACAACGCCAACCGGGGCTCAGCGCAGACGATTGGTCAACACTGCGAGACCTACCCGTATGAGGGCGGGTATCTCGATTGTCTGAACGCCCACGGGATTGAGCAAGGGACCTACTTCCAGCCGAGCACCCATTACTGGGAACTTCAGTGGTGGGAATCGGCCATCCTGCTGATTTCGTCGATCCTCCTATTGGGAGTAGCAGTCGCCGGCGTACGAAGATGGCGCGCGTAACAGTCGAATCGAACGGACAGGCGCCTGGGACCTGTGACCGACCAGCCGACCCCCCGCGGCCGGAACCGAATCGGGGCATGCTGTAGCGGTCTCTCGGACCGCCGACGGAGGAGGTGCCTGTGCGAAGGGTCGCCCGGTTGCTCTTGGTGAGCACGGTTCTGATCAGCGTCGCTGTCATCGACGCCGCAGCTCGGCCAGCAGGCGCAGGGGTTGTGCCTCCGGGTCAGGGCGTCACGGCCACGACGATCCGGATCGGCATCCCCTACATCGACTTCTCGGCGATCAGGAAGTTCGGCATCACGCTCGACCAGGGCAACTACACCGACGCCTATAGCGCCATCATCGCCGACCTGAACGCGCACGGCGGCGTGGACGGCCGCAAGCTGGTGCCATACCTCTTGGCGGTCAGCCCCGTGGGCACGGCACCGGCGGCGACAGCGTGCACCCAGCTGGATGCGGACGACAAGATTTTCGCAGCGATCGGACCTTTCGAACCCTCCTGTTTCCTCCAGCAAGGCGTGCCGACAATCGCAGGGTCATACCAGGAGGGCCCGGCGTCCGGCGTCGCGCCGAACTTCACGTTGACGCCGCCTCAGGCAGCCTACGACCCCGTGCAGCTCAAGGTGTTCGCACAAGAGGGCGTCTTCAAGGGAAAGAAGGTTGGAATCTTCGCAGGGCAGACGACGGACGAAGACGAGCTCCACATCGTCGAGTCTGTCTTGCATTCACTTCACGTCTCGGTTGTCTCGACTGCAGTGGACGCCGGCGCGTCGGGTGACCAAGCCGCCATCAACCAGGACGCGAACATCATTGCCCAGCGTTTCCAATCGTCCGGAGTCAACGAGGTGGTGGCCGTCGGCGAAGGCTCCCTGGTCTGGCCTGACGCGCTCCAGGCCAACCAGAGCACCTACCACCCGCCTTTCGTCGCCACGAACGAGGGCACGATACAGACGGCGGTGCTCGCCGCATCGATCTCCCCTACGTACCTGCGTGGCATGCTGACCTCGAGCCCGGTCCCCTCGAACTACCAGGTCTGGCACACGCCGTTCGTCCAGCGGTGCGACCAAGTAGTCCGCAGGGCGTATCCGTCCGACAAGATCACGCCTCCCACCAACCCGATCAGCGGTTCGGACCAGACCTTCTATTCGGTCGAGTCGGCGTGCATCAACATGGCACTCTTCACCACCATCGCCAAGGCCGCCGGCAAGAATCTCACCGCGACCACCTTCGAGAAGGCTGGCTACCGACTGAGCAACGCGACGATCCCAGGGGCAGCTTCATCGGTTTCGTTCGGCCCCGGTCGGTCCTACCCACTCGGCCCCGTCATTAAGGTCACGTACGACCCGGCCAAGAATTTGTTGGTCTTCGCCGGCTCGGCAGCAGAGACATAGTCGCCTGTCCCGGATCGCCGGCCCGGGGCGTTACTCCGACCCACGTTCAAGAGAGGGGCATCCTTTGCCTGGCCGAAGCACCTTCGGTCAAATCTCGACGGCGTTGGGCCAAAATGCCCTGATGGATCTCGGATTGCGCGACAGGGTCTACCTCGTGACCGGAGGCAGCCGCGGCCTTGGTTTCGCCGCGGCCCAGGCACTCGTCGGAGAGGGAGCGAATGTCCTCGTCGCCTCCCCTCATGAAGCCACGGCCTCAGCAGCGGCGGATCGCCTCGCGCAGAGCAGCACTGCAACGAACACCCCTACCTGGATCGTCGCAGACAACGCAGATCCTGCCGCACCCAGTCGACTTATCGCAGCGGCAAAGGAGATCTATGGCCGCGTAGATG
>DATMMN010000175.1:0-4229 GCA_035569675.1 Acidimicrobiales bacterium
CCCGGTCTCGATCGTCTCGGCCTCTTCGCGCCCGGGCTGGCGGAGGTGCGTGTGCAGGTCGACCAGCCCCGGTCCCACGAGGCACCCGGCCGCGTCGAGAACGGTGGCGCCCTTGGGCGGGTCGATCGAGTCCGCCACGCCGACCACGACGCCGCCGCCGACCGCGACGTCGGCGCGGGTGAGCCCCTCGGGGCCGACGACCGATCCACCGCGCAGGACGAGGGTGACCTTGGGCTCAGGCAACGGCGGGCACCTCCGCCACACCAGGGAACTCGCCGCCGAGCAGCAGGAACAGGATCGCCATCCGCACCGCGACGCCGTTCGCCACCTGCTGGGTGACAACCGTGCGCGAAAGGTCGGCGACGTCGGACGCGATCTCGACGCCGCGCACCATCGGCCCGGGATGCGTGACAATGGCGTCGTCGCTCAGGCGGGCGACCCGACGCGCCGTCAGCCCCCAGCCCGCCGTGTATTCGCGCAGGCTCGGCACGAAGGAGCCACTGCCACGCTCGGCCTGGAGCCGGAGCAGCGACACGACGTCCGCGTCGCCCAGCGCCTCGTCGAAGTCCGATGCCACCTCGACGGGCCAGCCCTCGAGCGACGGCGGGAGGAGGCTGCCCGGTGACGCCAGGGTGACGTGGGCGCCAAGCGCGCTGTAGGCGAGGACCTCCGAGCGCGCCACCCGGCTGTGGCGGACGTCGCCCACGATCAGGACGCGGAGGCCCTCGAAGCAGCCGATGCCGAGCTCCTCGGGCGCCGCGCCCTTGCGCTCGGCCAGAACCTGGCGCACCGTGAAGCAGTCGAGCAGACCCTGCGTCGGGTGCTCGTGCCAGCCGTCACCCGCGTTCACCACGTGGGCGCGCTCGACCCAGTGGGCGACCTGATGGGGCGCGCCGGCCGAAGAGTGGCGGATGATCACGGCGTCGATGCCCATGGCCTCGACCGTCTCGACGGTGTCGCGCAGGCTTTCCCCCTTCTTGACCGACGAGCTCGCAACGGCGAGAGAGAGCACGTCGGCCGACAGACGCTTGGCCGCGGTCTCGAAGGACAGCCGGGTCCTCGTCGACTCCTCGAAGAAGAGGGTGGCGACCACCTTGCCGCGCAACGTCGGGACCTTCGGCACCGAGCGCCGCTCGACCTCGGCGAAGGATTCGGCAACGCGCAGGACCTCGGCGATGCCGTCACGGCCGAGGTCGGCCACGGAGAGCAGGTGCTGCGGCCCGCTCACTTGTCCTCCAGGGTGCCGATCCACACGCCGTCCTCGCCGACGTCGACCATCTCCTCGCGCCGCGTCGGCAGGTTCTTGCCCACGTAGTCGGGGCGGATGGGCAGCTCGCGGTGGCCCCGGTCGACCATGACGGCGAGCTGGACAGCCTTGGCACGGCCGTAGTCGTTGAGGGCATTCAGTGCGGCCCGGATCGTGCGACCGGTGAAGAGCACGTCGTCCACCAGCACGACGATCCGGCCGGCGAGGTCGACCGGGACGTCGGTCACCGCCTCGGGCAGCACCGGACGCAGCCCGATGTCGTCTCGGTAGAAGGCGACGTCGAGGCTCCCGACCTCGAGTTCGCCGGACCCCTCGATCTGGCGGAGGACCTCGGCCATCTTCGTGGCCAGGGGCACACCGCCGGTCTGCAGCCCGATCAGGATGACGTCGGTCAGTCCCCCGTTGCGCTCGACGACCTCGTGCGCCATCCGGGTCAGGGCGCGGTGGACGTCGGCGGAAGTGAGAACTTGGGAATGGGCCACGAACACACCCCCGAGGGGCCGCGTGTGACTGCGTTCGCGTTCGGCCACTGTTCCTCCAGCCGTGTGAGCCTCACAGGACCCACTTCACGGTCAGACATGCACTCTAGCGCGACCGGGCCCGGTTCCGACAGGGGCGCCACCAACAGAAGGCTGCGGGTGAAGGGTCCGTGCGGCCCTTCTGGACGTGAAACGGCCATGGTCTAATGGCGCATGTTCTACGTCCTGATCTTCAGCATCCTTGCGGTCGTCTTGGTCGTGGGGGGCCTCGGCGCCTGGTCCCGCAGCCGGAGGACATACGAAGAGGACGAGGTGGCCCACGCCACGCACTCGACGCACTCGGTCCACGCCCACGACGACGCCAGCCGTCGGACCCGGAAGGCCAAGCGGGCGCAGTCGCGCCACGAACGACGGAAGCGCTGATCAGACGGGGGGCGGCCGGAGGTCCGGCGTGATGGCGGCGAGGATGCCGTTGACGAAGCGGCCCGACTCGTCCGTCGAATAGGTCTTCGCCAACTCGACCGCCTCGTCGATGACGACGGCCGATGGTGGTCCGTCCGGATCGAGCAGCTCAGCCACCGCCAGCCGGAGCACGAGCCGGTCGATGACGGCCATCCGGTCGAGGGGCCAGCCGACCGAGGCGGCCGCAATGCGGCGCTCCGCCTCCTCCTTGGTGGCGACGCTGTGCTCGAGGAGCGTGCGCACGTAGGGGTCCGGGGCCACGGCGAGCCCGTCCGCCACGACGACGGGGTCCTCGCCCTTCAGCTCCGCCTCATAGAGGAGGGACAACGCCCGCTCGCGCTGTTGGTGGCGGGGGGCGGCGTCGGCGGCGGGTGGTGGTGGCGGTGGGGGCATGAAAGGGCGCCTCGGACGGGGTCCCGGCGGACCGACGAGGCGACGGGCCGTCAGGCCCGCGTCAGGTATTCGCCCGAGCGCGTGTCGACCTTGATCACGTCGCCGGTGTTCACGAAGAGCGGCACCTGGACGACGAGGCCCGTCTGCAGCGTGGCCGGCTTGCGGGCGCCCGAGACGCGGTCGCCCTGGATGCCGGGCTCGGTCTCGGTCACCTTCAGCTCGACGGCGGCCGGGAGTTCCACGCCGACGATCTCGCCGTCGTACATCTGCAGGTTCGCCGCGTCACCTTCCTTGAGGTAGTTCGGCGCGTCGCCGAGCGAGTCGGGTGCGGCGTTCATCTGCTCGTAGCTCGTCGTGTCCATGAAGACGAAGTCGGCGCCGTCACGGTAGAGGAACTGCATGTCGCGCTTGTCGATGATCGCCTGCTCGAGCTTCTCGTCTGCCCGGTAGGTGCGCTCGATCACGGCGCCGCTGCGGACGTTCTTGAGCTTGGTGCGCACGAACGCGCCGCCCTTGCCGGGCTTGACGTGTTGGAACTCGACGACGCTGAACAGGCCCTCGGGGAGGTCCAGGCTCATGCCGTTCTTCAGGTCATTGGTCGAGACTGCCATGGATGTCCTTCGTGAATCGGGTGAGTGCGCGGGCGCCGTCCTCGGTGACCACCAGGGTGTCCTCGACGCGGACGCCGCCGTGCCCGGGAACATAGACACCAGGCTCGACGGTGACGACAAATCCGGGGGCGAGGATAGCAGTGCCCAACTGGGACACCGTGGGCGCTTCGTGGATATCGAGCCCGACGCCGTGACCGGTGCCGTGCTCGAAGCGGTCGGCCCAGCCGGCATCCGCGATGATCTGGCGGCAGACGTCGTCGACCTCTTTGACGCTGATGCCCGGCCTTACCGCTCGGGCGCCGGCCGCTTGGGATGTTTGGACGACTTCAAAAATGCGAGCGAGCTCGCCGGTGGGGTCCTCGTTGACGCAGAACGTGCGCGTCATGTCGGAGCGATAGCCCTCGAAGGTGGCGCCGAAGTCCACCACGACCGGGTCGCCGGGAACGATGGTGCGGCCGCCGGGGTGGTGGTGCGGCTTGGCCGAGTTCTCGCCGGCGGCGACGATCGTCTCGAAGGCGGTGCTCTCGGCGCCGTGACGGCGCATGGCGGTATCGAGCTCGAGGGCGAAGTGCTCCTCAGTCACGCCCTGGCTCATGAGCGGGAGCGTGTCGAACAGCGCCGCATCGGCGATGGCGGCGGCGTGCTCCATCCGGGCTATCTCGGCGGCGTCCTTCACTTCTCGGAGCGCTTCGACCGTGTTGGAGGTGGCGACGAGCCGGCCTTCGCCCAGGAGGTCGGCCCACGTGCGCTGCGCACTCCACGAGACCTGGTCGGCCTCGAGGCCGATGCGGGCGATCGCTTTGGCGGCGTCGGAGAGGAGCGTCTGGGCCGCCTTGCGCTGTTCCGCCGCCGGGCCGATCGTGATGTCGACCTGCGCGGCCGCACCTGCTTTGTCGACCTGCTCGGCGGACTGCGTGCGGTAACGGCCGTCCGTCGTGAGCAGCGCCCTGTCGCGGGTGACGGTCAAGACGCCGGCCGAGCCGGCGAAGCCGGTCAGGTAGCGGACGTTGGGCAAGG
>DATMMN010000176.1:0-7608 GCA_035569675.1 Acidimicrobiales bacterium
CCTGCTCTTGAGCGCCCGAGTTGCGAACGGCGATGAGATCACTTTCGCCGCGAATTCTGGGGTGGCCGGACCCCCGAGACCGACAGCGGTTGCCGCGGTCGCAACGAGCACCACGGCTTTGGCGCGTTCTTGGAAGACCGCGGGACGATGCGTCGCGAGCGACATGATCGTGAATCCACCCATTGAATGCCCGGAGAGGACCACGTCTCGGACATCTGTCGCCTCGAGTACCGCTTCGAGATCGTGGGCCAAGGTGTCGATGGCGAGTGGCGCTGTCCCTCGCGTGCTCAGGCCGTGGCCGCGCTGGTCGTAGAGCACGACACGGTGGCCCTGTTCGCGGAGGCGCCGGGCGACCGGGATCCAAATTTCGTGGCTGCAGCCCCAACAGTGGGGGAGTACGACCACCGGCGCGTCGAGTCCATCGCCTGGTAGGTCCCAGACCGCGAGCTGCGCGCCGTCGTGGGTGCGCACGATTTGGTGGTCGGGCCGGGTAACCCCTTCACCCCAGCCGAGTGCGTGGCGCTCGTCGTCGTGAGGCTCCCCGCCAGACGCCGCCAGCCGCCGACGGGCGGCGCCGGCTGCCGCTCCGACCGCCAGCAAGCCTCCGACCAGGAGGGTTCGACGTCCTCGCCTACGCCACTTGTTCGGGCTAGCGGAGCGCTCGGATGAGGGGGTCGTCGTCACGATTTTCGAGCGTAAGCGGCGGTGGAGGACAGGGTCGCAGTCGTCATACCCGATCAGAATAAGAGAAATAAGGGATTGACGCAATCGCATATTTTCTGAAGAATGTGGGTATGGCTCCAAGTATGGACACACAGACGACCACCCTCCATCCAGACAGCGAGTCAAAGACCGAGCACCGAGCAGCCGGCCCGGCGACATCCGTGGACCAGCGGATCAACCGCCTCTCGACGGCCTCCCTCAAGCGGATCATCGAGCCCGACGTCGACGTCCCTGGCGAGATCGGTGACGGCCAGGTCCTTCCCGACGAGATCCTGAGCCTCTCGAACGTCCCCGAGCTCTTTGCCCAACTGACCGACGAGCAGAAGAAGGTCCTCGCGCGCGAGGAGTTCGCCTCCATCGTCGACACCGGCATCCGCTTCGAGTCGGTCTTAATGGCTGGATTTAGTTTCGAGATCGTGTCCCGACCCGATCTCACTGACCCACGCGTCACCTACCTCCTTCACGAGATGGGGGAGGAGACCCGTCACTCACGTCTCTTCGTCCGCCTCCTTCAGCAAGTGAAGCCAACGGCGAAGAACCCGATCGACGGGCCGGTGGCGCGCATCGCCCAACACGTGCTGATGCCGTTCCTCACCGCGATGCCGTCGCTCTTCTGCCTCCTCGTGTTGAGCGGCGAAGAAGTGCCGGACTTGATGCAGAAGTTGGCGAGCGAGCACCCCGACACCGACCCCATGATCAGGGCCGTGTCCAAGTACCACCGTCAGGAAGAAGCACGCCACCTTGCCTTTGCCCGCATGATCTTCCCCGAGCAGTGGGCGGCTGCGGGACGCTTCGAGCGCTTTCTCGTCCGCCACCTCGGATCGCAGATAGCCATCGCGATGTTCGACACGATCGTCCATCCCGGCGTGTACGCCACCGTCGGCCTCCCCACCTGGCAGACCTGGAAGGCGGTCAACCGTTCGCCTGGGCGCACCGCCCTGCGCCATCGCGCCTTGCGCCCCCTCCTCACACCGCTGCTGGAGGCGAACGTGTTCTGGGGCGGACGGGTCCCCAAGGGATGGCAGCGTGCCTGTGGAGTCGACCGCCACGGGCGCGACCTCGCCGCAGCGGCGGCGGCCTGACGCCATGGCGCCGGACCTGTCCTCGCCGACGAAGGGCGACCGCACCCGCCAGGCTCTCCTCGACGCCGCGATCGTGCGGTTCGCACGCGAGGGTTATCGGGGAACCTCGGTCGCCGATGTCTGCCGCGACGGCGGTCTGTCCACGACGGCGTCGTACCCCTACTTCGCGAACAAGGAGGCGCTCTTCGTCGCGGCGGTTGACGAAGACGTAGCGGGGCTGATCGCCGACGCCGTGTCGCTGGTGGCCATCGACGAGCAGCCTGACTCGTGGGGCAGCATGCTGATGCAAGCCCTCGTCGACCACATGCCAGGGCATCCGTTGGCGGGCCGCATTGTGAAGGGTCTCGAGCCACACTTCACCATGCGTCTCCTGCACATCCCCGCGCTCCAGGAGCTGCGCAAGACCGTGACCGAGCTCATCCGCCACGAGCAGACGGTCGGCCGAGTGCGGCAGGACATCGACCCCGGCCCGACGGCCAACGGCATGGTCGTGATCGTGATCTCCCTCCTGATGGCGACCATGCAGACCGGAGGCGACGCCGAGGGCTACACCCAGGTGGCGGACGACGTGGAGTCCGTCCTTCAGGCGGCAACCCGGCCACCGGTCTAGCCGGGCTTGGGCGATCCGGGGGACCCTTCGGGTTGGACTCGGGCGGTCCGACGAAGCAGATTCACCAGGCGTCTTAGAGTTCACCCCCGATACAATCGGGGGTCCCCATCTGCCGCGCGAAGGCAGCACAAGCGGGCAGCGAAGGAACGAGGAACACACATATGTCGGGTCACTCGAAGTGGGCGACCACCAAGTACCGCAAGGGCGCCCAGGACAAGGCCCGGGCCAAGATCTTCGCTAAGTGCATTCGGGCCATCGAGGTAGCGGCTCGGGACGGCGGCGGAGACCTCGAGGCGAACGCAACGCTGCGGACCGCCTTCCAGAAGGCGCGGGCCGCTTCTGTGCCGATGGACACGATCGAGAAAGCGATCAAGCGGGGATCGGGCGACCTCGAAGGCGTCCGCTACGAGTCCATCAACTACGAGGGCTATGGACCCGATGGGGTCGCCATCATCGTCGAGACCCTGAGCGACAACCGCAACCGAACGGGTGCGGAGATGCGCAATCTCTTCAGTCGCAACGGCGGCAACATGGCCGAACCGGGCGCTGTCTCCTGGCAGTTCGAGCGGAAGGGCATCGTGACCGTGCCGCTCAGCAACGACGAGGACAAGGTCATGGAGATCGCCATGGAGGGTGGCGCCGAAGACATGTCGAGCAACGGGGCGGCGTGGGTAGTGACGACGGCACCGACAGACTTGGAGTCGGTCCGCCAGGCCCTCGACGACGCCGGCATTACGCCCGAGTCGGTGGATTTGAGCCTCGAGCCGACGACACTCGTCCCGGTGCCGGACGAGGCCGAGGCCAAGAAGGTGCTGCGGCTGCTCGAGGCGATCGACGACCACGACGACGTCCAGGCCGTGCACTCCAACGCCGACATCTCGGACGAGGTCCTGGCCACCTTCGAGGGGTAGTGGCAGCGGCCCCACGGGGCCCTGATCCGCATCCGCATCCGCGCCCGGCTCCGGCCCGGCCACTAGCCTACGAACGCATGTTCGTATTGGGCATTGACCCTGGGTTGTCGCGCTGTGGCTACGGCCTGGTGACCCGAGGCGACGACTCGTCCCTCCAAGCCCGCGCCGCGGGTGTTCTCGAAACCGACCCCCACGACGAGCTGCCGCAGCGCCTGCTCATCTTGGAGACCGAGCTGCGCGGCCTGGTCGAGGAGCTGCGGCCCGACGCCGTCGCCGTCGAGCGGGTCTTCTTCCAGGTGAACGCGAAGACGGCCATGTCGGTGGGCCAGGCGAGCGGCTTGGCGCTGGTCGTCGCCGCCGCGGCCGGCTGCGAGGTGGTGCAGTACACCGCGAACGAGGTGAAGCAGGCTTTGGTGGGTTACGGGGCGGCGACGAAAGAACAGATCCAGCGGATGGTGGCCCAGGTGCTCGGGCTTCGGTCCGTGGACGGTCCGCCCGACGTGGCTGATGCGCTCGCTCTGGCGGTCTGCCACCTGACGACGGTGCCGCTGCGGCGTGCCGTCGACGCCGCGCTGACGCACCCGAGCGGAACGGCGCGGCGTGCAATCGGCGGACCGGTGAAGGACGAGTTCAGCAACGTGAGGAGCCTGAGATGATCGGACTGCTTCGGGGACCCGTGGTTCTTCGGACCGGCGAGTGCGAGGTGATCGTCGACGTGGCCGGTGTCGGCTATCGAGTCTCGGTCACGCCCTCGGCAGCGGCCACGTTGGTAGCGGGCGGCGCCGAGAAAGAGGCGACCTTGTACATACACACCCACGTGCGCGAAGACGCCATCGTCCTCTACGGCTTCGTGCACGACGATGAGCGGCGGTGCTTCGAGGTGCTGCTTGGGTCCCACGGCGTCGGGCCGGCACTGGCGCTCGCGATCATGGCGATGCTCTCCCCGGCCGCGTTGTCGACGGCGGTGTTGGAAGACGACCTGGACACGCTGTGCACCGTCCCAGGAGTGGGGAGAAAGACGGCGGCGCGGTTGCTCATCGAGCTGAAGAGCCGGCTCGACCTGCCCGACCTCTCCTTGGACCCCGCCTCGAGAGCCCTCGCCGGCGCCGATCCCATGGGGCGGGCCAGCCGGACGTCGAGGGGCGAAGCGCGGGCCGCCCTGAGCGAGCTGGGCTACGGACCCGATGAGATCCGCGGCGCACTCGACGGCCTACGCGACGATGTCGGCGTGGAAGAGATGCTCCGACTCGCGCTGCGCGAGCTCGCGTCACGGTGAGCCCGAAGGGACGCCGAGAGGTCCTCGCCGTCGCCGCGGACGACGATCAGGCCGGCGTCGATCCGGGGGGCACGGGCGACTTCGACGACGACCGGGCCGAACCCCGGGTCGTCGACCCTGCCGCCTCTTCGTCCGACGAGGAGCTCGAGGAGGTCGGGCTACGACCTCGGACGTTGGCCGAGTTCGTCGGCCAGGGCGAGCTTGTCGAGCACCTGAGCATCGTGCTGCAGGCGGCCCGCCAACGCCGCCAGCCGGTCGACCATCTTCTCTTTGCCGGCCCGCCGGGCCTGGGCAAGACGTCTCTCGCCGGGATTGTCGCGACCGAGATGGGCGCCGGATTCCGCATCACGGCTGGTCCCGTGCTGACCAGGGCGGGCGACCTCGCTGCCCTGCTGACCGACCTCCAGGACGGTGACGTGCTGTTCATCGACGAGATCCACCGCCTGCACCGCTCGGTCGAAGAGATGCTCTATTCGGCCATGGAGGACGGCCGGCTGGACATCCTGATCGGCAAGGGCCCGACGGCCCGCTCAATCCGTCTCGACCTGCCCCGCTTCACGCTGGTTGGGGCCACGACGCGCACGGGCCTCGTGTCGGGCCCGCTTCGCGACCGCTTCGGGTTCGTGGGCCGGCTCGACCTTTACGACCCGGCGGACCTGCGCGCCATCGTGGAGCGGTCCGCTCGGATCTTGAAGGTCGAGATCGACACGGAAGGCGCGATTCGGATCTCCGAGCGCTCCCGCGGCACGCCCCGGGTTGCCAACCGGCTGCTCCGGCGGGTGCGGGACTTCGCCGAGGTGCGCGGCGAGGGCTACATCGACGGGGCGACCGCCAGTGAGGGCCTCGAATTGTTCGGAGTCGACGAATTGGGCCTCGACAAGGTCGATCGCTCGATCCTTGTCACGTTGTGCGAGCGATTCGGCGGCCAGCCGGTGGGGCTGACGACGCTGGCCCAGTGCGTAGGGGAAGAGACCGACACGATCGAGGACGCGTACGAGCCCTTCTTGCTGCAGAGCGGGCTGATCCAACGCACGGCGCGAGGACGCGTGGCCACCAAGCGCGCCTGGGCTCATCTGGGCCATGTCGGGCCGACGACGGCACCCGACGCAACGAATACGCCGCCGCTGTTCTGACGCGACCGCGTAGGCGGTTTGCACGGGTGTGCGCATCGCGAGTTCTTTGCATTTTCCGCGCGCGACACGATCCAATGCGCTACCTTTCACGTTGCACCACAAGACGGGAAGCGAGGTGACCCGATGGCAGGAAAGCTGACGACTCTGTCGTTCATCGTGCGCGCCGGCGTGGACCTGCTGCCCGATTTTGGGGTGATCGGAGAGAAGGTCCGAATGGTCGGGCCGGATCTCTGCCCTACTGGCCACTGACGCCGGCCAGCCAACTCTCGGGGGGCTGATCGCCCAGGCGGATCTCGGCGTAGCCGCAGCCCGCCGCCGCCGGTCGCGAATTCCCATTTCGGGGGCCTAGGCCTCTCGGCGCACCACCGGTGCGCCCTCCGTTCCATCCACTCGAAGCTCCCAACAGGAGACTCCCATGGGTGAACCCACCCTCTTTCCAAATGCATCGACCAAGGACACCCTGGCGTACTGCTGGCGCCAGATGCGGCCCGACCGCGCCTCGTTCGCCGGCTCCGCCGGGGCCATCGTGCTCGGGACGATGGCCAACGCCGTCGCGGCACCGCTGATCTTTGCGGCGCTGCTCGGGCGTATCGCCAGCCTGGGTGAGCACGGGACATCCGTCTCGTCCTTCGCACCGCTCATCGTCGCTTACGCGTTCGTCCTCGCCGCCGCCACTGTGTTCGGCCGGATCGGCGGTTGGCTCAACTGGGGCGCCACGCTGCGCTCGTTCGGTCGCGCCATCACCAACGGCTACGACCACCTCATTGCGTTGAGTCACGGCTGGCACACCGACCGCCCTTCGGGTGAGGTCATCGCGACGCTCGAGACGTCCACGTGGGCCTTCGTCGAACTGATCGACGCCATGGTCTGGGGCATCTTGCGCATTAGCGTGACGACGCTCGGGGCCGTGGTGGTGCTCGGGATCGTGGCCTGGCCGGTGGCCCTGGTCATGGCCGCTCTCGTCTCGGTCTTCGGGTTCGTGCTGTCGCGCCGTATGACCCGCGTCGTGGCGGCGGAGAAGGAATTCTCCGACGCGCACTCGCGTGCCACCGGCGTCATCGCCGACACGATCATGAACCTGACCACGGTGCGATCGCAGGCTGCGGAGGAGCGCGAGAAGGGCTACGTCAGTGGGCTCGTCGGTGACTCGCTCACGGCCGACTTCCGGGCCCGGCGTGTCTTCACGGCGACTCGGCTCCAGATGGAGTCGGCGATGGCGTTCTTCAACTGGGCTGCGGTGGCAGTCGGGATCGTCCTCGCCCTCCACCATGTGGCCGCGGCGGGCGTCGTCTACCTGATTCTCTTCTACGCGACCTTCGTAGGCACGAGCCTGGAGGAGTCGTTCGAATTCATCCGGTTGATCTCACGCGCTATCGGGCGGTGCGCCAAGTTCGCGGGCATCGCGGCGACGCTGCCCGAGATCGTCGACGTACCACATGCACCCGACCTGGTCGCCTCACGGGGTCGGGTCGAGTTCGGCGACCTCCACTTCGCCTACCGCGACGGCGCGCCTTTGTTCGAGGGTCTCGACCTGTGCATCAGGCCGGGCGAGCACGTCGGGCTCGTGGGTCCTTCCGGATCGGGCAAGACGACGTTGACCAAGCTCATGCTCCGCTTCGCCGATCGCGACGGGGGCATCATCGCGATCGACGGACAGGACATCGCCGGGGTCACGCAGCACTCGTTGCGTCGGCACATCGCGTACGTCCCGCAGGATCCACAGATGCTCCACCGCACCATCGCGGAGAACATCTGTTACGGCCTGGACGAGGGCCACGGGCGCGTCGACATGGATCTGGTGCATGCGGTCGGCCGGGCCGCCTACGTCGATGAGTTCGTCGAGCGCCTTCCGCTCGGCTACGCCACGGTCGTG
>DATMMN010000177.1:0-3882 GCA_035569675.1 Acidimicrobiales bacterium
AGCGGTAGGAAGATCGTTCGGGGGCGAGGAAGGATCCGTTCGATCCGTTGAAGGAGGCGTGGCCGTTCGAGGCGGCGGGGGTCAGGCCGGCAGGGGTGGGCGTGCGAGCGGCGCGGGGCATTCCCAAAAGTTTAACGTTGACGTGAGGGTCATGAATCGAGCCCGGCGGGACCGGGCCCGGCCTCAGGTCGGGGGTCCGGCGGGAAAGGCGAGGTCGGCTATCCGGCCCGGGCGGGGACCCTCGGAGGGGGAAGGAGCGAGCAGGGCCGCCTCGAAGACGGCGGCGACGTCGTGGGAGTAGGCGACAGCGGTCTCGCTGCCCAGCTGGGTGACCGACATCAGGACCGAGAGCATGAGGGCGATGATCCCGTTGGCGACGGCGGCGGGGTCGATGTCGGGGCGAACCGTGCCGTCGGCCTGGCCGGTGCGGAGCAGCTCGGTGCAGGCCTTGCGCAGTTCGCTGAGGGCAGGCATGTCGAGGACACGGGGGGTGACCTCGGGCTCGAGTCCGGCCAGGAGGCGGCGGGCCAAGGGGTGGCGCTGCACGGCTGCGACCAGGGTGAACAGCATCGTGTCGTGCCAGTGGCGGATGTCGGCGTCGGCGGCCTGGAGGGTGGAGGCGACGCCCTCTTCGATCACGGCGGCGGCGTCCTCGTCGATGGCCGCGAGGAACAGGGCCTCCTTGTTGGGGAAGTAGGCGTAGGCGACGGTGCCGCCGATGCCGGCGTCGCGGGCGATGTCGGCGACCGAGGTGGCGCGGTAGCCGTCGCGGCCGAATCGAGTGACGGCGGCCGCGAGGATGGCCCGCCGCGTTTGGGCGCCCTTCGACTCTGGTGGCTGTCCTGCCTCTTGGGCCTGGTCGGGGACGGTTGCCATCTGTGCTTGCTCTCCGCTAATATGAGTAATTGAGAGAATCTTTCAATTAGTCTACCATGGAAGATGTCAGCCGAGCGGGAGGCAACGGAATCATGAGCAACGCCGCCACGGACGTACGAGAGCCCCGGGCCGAAGCAGGGTCGCAGTCGAGCGACCCGGACAAGTTGGTCCCGACGCGCCGGATGGACTTCGAGGAGTCGATGCGGGAGCTGCCGAAGCACTTCGCCCAGGACGGCGACCTGATCGGCAGCCACGTGATCATGGCCCTGTCGTCCGTGTTCCCCGACGGCGAGGACTACTTCGTGCGGTCGGTACGCAACTATCGAGACAAAGTGACCGACCCTGCGCTCAAGCGCCAGGTAGCCGGGTTCATCGGCCAGGAGTCGGTGCACGGGCGCGAGCACCGCGTCTTCAACAACCGCCTGGCCGAGCTCGGCTACCCCGCCAAGGAGTACGAGGCGGTGACGCGCTTCGGGTTGAAGATCCGTGAGAAGTTGTTGCCGGCCAAGTCGAACCTGGCGGCGACGGCGGCGCTCGAGCACTTCACCGCGACGCTGGCCGAGCTCGTGCTGACGAGCGAGGAGATCCGCGACCTCATGGGCGCGGACGCCGTGCGCGACCTGTTCGTCTGGCACGCGCTCGAGGAGTCCGAGCACAAGGCGGTCGCCTTCGACGTCTACAAGGCCGTCGGTGGCGGCGAGCGGCTGCGGGTCTGGACGATGAACTTCTTCCGCTTCGGCTTCGTGGTAGGCATCGGGCTGTCCGTCGTGCTGTCGCTGCTGCGCGACCGGGCGACGTACCGGCGGGGCGCGCTGCGCAAGTCGTGGCGGCGCGTCAAGGCATCTCCGATCATGGACCCGGCCTTGTGGCGCCAGCTCAAGGACTACAACCGGCCGGACTTCCACCCCGACGACAGCGACACCACGGCGCTTGTGCAAACCTGGCGGGCCAAGCTCTTCGGGGAGAACGGGACGTTGAACGACAAGCTGACGTCGGGGAAGGCCGCCTGATGGGCGAGGCCGGGATGGAGGGCGGCGCGCACCTCGACGTGCTCGTCGTCGGCGCCGGGCTCTCGGGCGTGGGTGCGGGCCACTACCTGCAGACCGAGTGCCCGTGGGCGTCGTACGCGATCTTCGAGGCCCGCGACGCCATCGGGGGGACGTGGGACCTCTTCCGCTACCCCGGCATCCGCTCGGACTCAGACATGCACACGCTCGGCTACTCCTTCCGGCCGTGGGACGGTGAGAAGTCGATCGCCGACGGCGACTCGATCCTGCAGTACATCAAGGACACGGCCGCCGAGTCGGGCGTCGACCGCCACATCCGCTTCAACCACAAGGTGACCGCGGCGAACTGGTCGAGCGAGGAGTCGCGCTGGCAGATCACGGCCGAGCGCACCGACACCGGCGAGGAGCTGCACCTGACGGCGGGCTTCCTCTTCAGCTGCAGCGGCTACTACCGCTATGACCACGGCTACCAGCCCGACTTCGCCGGGATGGCGGACTACGCCGGGACGCTCCTGCACCCGCAGGACTGGCCCGAGGGCCTCGACGTGACCGGCAAGCGCGTCGTCGTCATCGGCAGTGGCGCGACGGCCGTCACGCTCGTGCCCGCCCTGGCGCGTTCGGCCGCCCACGTGACGATGCTGCAGCGCTCGCCCAGCTACATCGCCTCGCTGCCCGAGAAGAGCCCGGCCGCGAAGGTGTTCCGCGCGCTGCTGCCAGCGAAGAAAGCCGGGACCGCGACGAAGTGGTTCCACGCCATCATGACCCAGGGCTTCTACCGGGTGTGCCGGCGCTACCCCAAGCAGATGCGGCGCTTGTTGACCGCGGGCGTGAAGCGCCAGCTGCCGCCGGGGTACGACGTGGAGCGGCATTTCACGCCGAGGTACAACCCGTGGGACGAGCGCTTCTGCGCCGTGCCCAACGGCGATCTGTTCGCGGCGATCCGGGACGGCTCGGCGTCGGTGGTGACCGACCACATCGAGCGCTTCACCGGGAAGGGCCTGCGGTTGGAGTCGGGCACGGAGCTCGAGGCGGACGTCGTCGTCACCGCCACCGGTCTGCAGCTCCTCTTCCTCGGCGGCATCGACGTCACGGTGGACGGCGAGACGGTGAACCCGGCCGACCACCTGACGTACAAGGGCATGATGCTCGAGGGTGTGCCCAACCTGGCGATCGCGATCGGCTACACCAACGCATCGTGGACGCTCAAGTGCGACCTCACGTGCGACTACGTGTGCCGGCTGCTCAACCACATGCACGAAGGCGGGTGGCGCGAGTGCGTGGCGCGCAACAACGATCACACCGTCGTCGACGGGACGATGCTCGGGCTGACGTCGGGGTACATCCAGCGGTCGGCGCACCTGCTCCCCAAGCAGGGGGCGCGGTATCCCTGGAAGGTGCACCAGAGTTATCTGCGGGACTACCGGGCGCTCAAGATGACCCCGGTCGACGACGGCTTCGTGGAGTTCGGCGCCGCGTCGGCGACGCGTCCCACCGACGAGCTCACGCTCGCGGCGTCCTGACCGTGCGCGACTTCCACGGTCGCGTGGCGGCCATCTCGGGAGCGGGATCGGGCATCGGGCGCGCGCTGGCCAACGAGCTCGCGACGCGAGGGGCGCACCTCGCTTTGTCGGACATCGACGACGCCGGGCTGGCGGAGACCGTGGCGCAGTGTGAGGGCCGGGGCGTCAAGATCACGTCCCACCACGTCGACGTGTCCGACCGCGCCGCGGTCGAGGCCTGGGCCGAGCAGGTGGTCGCCGACCACGGCAAGGTCAACCTGATCGTCAACAACGCCGGCGTGGCGCTCGGGGCGACGATCGAGTCCGTGTCCTACGAGGACTTCGAGTGGCTGTTCGGCATCAACTTCTGGGGCGTGGTGTACGGGACCAAGGCGTTCCTGCCGTATTTGAAGGCCTCGGGCGAGGGCCACGTGGTGAACCTCTCCAGCGTCTTCGGCCTCATCAGCGTGCCGTCGCAGTCGGCCTACAACGCGGCGAAG
>DATMMN010000178.1:0-4734 GCA_035569675.1 Acidimicrobiales bacterium
AAGGACGCCGCCATGCGGACACGGTCCTCGAGGGGGATGCGCGTGTCGGCCAGCACCCGGCGGAACTGGTTCTGCAGATCCTCGTGCTCGGCGTCGTGCTCGGCGCGGTGCAGTTTCTCGAGCGCGGCCTGGTTGCGCTCGTGCATGAGGAACAGCTTGCGCTGGGCGAGCATGGCGTCGACGACCTCATCGAGCAGCTCGCCCCACTGCGTGAGGGTGACGGGCTCCTGCTTCGCCATCTTGAGGAGGGCCTCGCGGCCGAACTCGTGGAGTCGCATGTGCAGCGCCAGCAGGATGTCGTCCTTGGACTCGAAGTGGTAGTAGAGCGCCGCCTTGGTGACGTTGAGGCGTTCGGCTATTTCTCGGAGGCTCGTGCCGTCGAAGCCTTGGTCGGTGAAAAGGTCAAGGGCGACGTCGAGGATGCGGTCGCGGGTGTCGGGTTTTGCGGCGGGGACAAGGCGTGGGGGGTTGTCGTCGTTGTCGCTGTCGTCGCCGGGATCGACGGAGATGGGGTCTTCGCCGAGAGGGTCGATCTGATGGAGTACCTCAACCCCGGGTCCGGGATCGCTGATGCTGTCGATGAGGCTCTGTTCTTCTGGGTTCGGAGATGCCGGCAGCGTCATGTGCGTATGTGAATATCCATATCGGAAACCTACTTGACGACAGGTAAGTATATCCCTTACCCTGCGAGAGGCAAGACCTTTACTTCACGACCGGTAAGGACGTCGATGGCTGCGGAGCTGATGATTCAGGCGGAGGGGCTGAAGAAAAGGTACGGCCAGACCCAGGCGCTCGACGGGGTCTCGTTCTCGGTGCCGGCTGGGACGATCCTCGGCCTCTTGGGGCCGAACGGCGCCGGCAAGACGACGGCCGTCCGGGTTCTCACGACACTGGCGAAGCCGGACGCCGGTTCCGCAACCGTTGCCGGGATCGACGTGGTGCGCCATCCGGGCGAGGTCCGGCGCCACATTGGTGTCGCCGCGCAGGACGCCACGTTGGACCCGTTGTTGACGGGGCGCCAGAACCTCGTGCTAGTCGGCGAACTGTCCGACATGGGACGAGCAGCATCGCAGCAGCGGGCGGCGGAGCTGCTGGACCGGTTCGAGTTGACGTTCGCGGCCGACCGCGTGCTGAAGGGCTACTCGGGCGGCATGCGGCGGCGCCTCGACCTGGCGGCCTCGATGATGACGCGGCCGCCTGTGTTGTTCCTCGACGAGCCGACCACCGGGCTCGACCCGGTAAGCCGCCAGCGCGTGTGGGACACCATCCGAGAGCTGGTCGGCGAGGGTGTGACAGTCTTGTTGACGACGCAGTATCTCGAGGAGGCCGACGAGCTCGCGTCGCGGATCGTCGTGGTGGACCACGGTCGAGTCATCGCGGACGGGACGCCACAGGCGTTGAAGGAGGCGTCGCGGTCGGCGCGTCTCGAGGTGACGCTGGCGGCGGCGTCTTCTGCCGGTGTCGCCGTGCCTGCGATCGCTGGGCTGGTCGCCGGCGAGGTGCACGTGAGCGATGACGGCCGGACGTTGTCAGCGGGTGTCGACGCTTCGACAGGCCTGGCGACCACGGTGGTCCGGGCGCTGGATGCCGCGGGGGTGCTGGTGGACAACATCGAGGTACGGCAGCCTTCTTTGGATGATGTGTTCTTCTCGCTGACGGGCGGGCACATCGAGGAGGGTGAGGTGGCCGTCGAGGACGTGGACGGCGACGGTGCGTCGCCGAACGGTGCGGCATCCGGGTCCTCTGGCGGTGGCCCGGCGCGCGAGGAGCTCGAGGAGGTTCGGGCATGACGACGACATTGGCACCCGTTGGTCTCGCCCGCCCTCGTTCGGCGAGCAGGCTGACCGGCCCGCTGTCGGACATCTGGGCGATGACGCGGCGGAACCTGGTCCATATTTCCCGCGAGCCGATGCAGCTGTCCGACGTCACGCTGCAGCCGCTGTTGTTCACGATCCTCTTCGTGTACATCTTCGGGGGCGCCATTCCGATCCCCGGGGGCGGCAGCTACGTCAACTTCCTTCTGGCTGGGATCTTGGCGTTGAATATGGTGACGTCGACGATGGGCACCGCCGTTGGCTTGTCGACGGATCTCCACGAGGGGATGATCGATCGCTTCCGCGCTCTGCCCATGTGGCGGTCCGCCGTCCTGGTCGGCCGGTCGATGGCCGATCTGCTGACGTCGTTCCTGTGCGCGTTGATCGTCGCGCTCACGGGGCTCGCGGTCGGATGGCGGCCCGGAGCAAACGACATCTCGGTCGTAGGCGGGTTCCTACTCATGATCTTCTTCGCCTACTCCATTTCGTGGGTGACGGCGTGCGCGGGATTGAACTCCAAGAGCCCCGAATCGGCGGCGTCGTTCGGATTCATCGTCTTGTTCCCCTTGACGTTCGTCTCGAACTCCTTGGTGCCGACCCAACACATGCCCGGGTGGCTGCAGGCGATCGCGACGTGGAACCCAGTGTCGGCGGTGGTTGCAGGAGCGCGGGTGCTGTGGGGCAACCCGAACCCGTCCGGGACTATTCATGCCTGGCCGATGCAACATCCCGTCGAGGCGGCGCTGATCTGGTCGGTCGCGATCCTCGCGGTAGCGGCGCCGCTGGCGGCGCACTTTTTCAAGAAGCAGACGACGGAGTAGGCCGCTTCCGCGTAACCTGCGTGCCCGTGACGGGAGAACCATGGTTGGGAGACGCGTGCTCCCTCGTTGACGCCTTCAGGTCTGGGGATACCTCTCCGACCGAGGCGCTCGAGGGATCGCTGGCAGCGGTCGAGTCGTCGAAGCTGAACGCAGTCTGCTTCGTCGACGAAGAACGGGCGCGCGCCACAGCGGCGTCGGCCGACGTGAGCCTGCCGTTCGGCGGCCTACCGATCGGCGTCAAGGAGCTCGACCCGGTCAAGGATTGGCCGCAGACCGAGGCGTCCCTCGTGTTCAAGGATCGCATCGCCGAGTACGACGGCACCATGACGGCGCGCCTCAAGGCGGCCGGCGCGGTGCTCGCCGCGCAGACCACGGCGTCGGAGTTCGGGGGCATCAACGTCACCTACACCCGGCTGCACGGTGCGACTTCGAACCCCTACGACCTGGAGCGGACACCGGGGGGCTCGTCGGGTGGCTCGGCCGCCTCGGTCTCGGGCGGGCTGTTCCCACTGTGCACCGGTGGCGACGGTGGCGGTTCGATCCGCATCCCTGCGGGGTTCACGGGCCTGTTCGGCCTGAAGTCGACCTTCGGGCGGATCCCCAAGGGGCCGCACACCGAGATCGAGCCGCTGACGGCTGTGCTCGGTTGCGTCTCGCGGTCGGTGCGCGACACCGCCCGGTGGTTCGACGTCTGCAACGGCTACGACGAGTACGACCCCTTCTCGCTCCCCAGGGTCGGCGGGTGGGAGGCCGGGCTCGGCGAGCAGGAGATCCGCGGCCGGCGCGTCGCGGTCTCCATCGACCTTGGCGCGGCCGTCGTGGCCACAGGAGTGCGCGAGAAGGTGGAGGAGGCGGCCGACCTCTTGATCAAGGACGCCGGCCTCGAGCGCGTCAACGTGCCGATCGCACTGCCGAAGGGCGGGCTCGAGTGGGCGATGGCCGGCACCGCCAGCCTGCTCGTCGGGCTCGGCGACCTCTACCCCGCCTGCGAGTCCGAGCTCACGCCCGAGATCATGCTGGCCGCCAACATCGCGACTAACCACTTCAACGTCGACACCGCGAAGAACATCGAGGCGTTCCGGCGAGAGGTGATCGTGATGATGGCGGACGTCTTCGAGCAGGTGGACTTCGTCATCTGCGCCACGAACCCCGACGTCGCCTTCGGCGCGCAGGGCCCGATGCCGACGACGATCGACGGGCGCGACCTGATCAGCGAGCTCGGGTTCGAGGCGGCGCTCGGGAACAACGGTGCGCTGACCATCCCGGCCAACACGACTGGTCACCCCGCCGTGGCTATTCCGGCGGGAACGGTCGGCGGGTTGCCCGTCTCGATGCAGGTCATTGGACGCCGGCACTCCGAGCAGCTCCTTCTCGACCTGGCCCGGGTCGTGGAGCTCGAGCGGCCGTGGCCGTTGGTGGCGCCGGGTGCGCCCGTCTAAATTCGGGTAGACGGAATGTCTATCGGTCAATTTTGCACCTAAGCCGCAACAAACCCCACTACTTTCGGCAAACTCTGCGCATCTCGGTGCAGGAGGGTCCCGGTTGGCGCCGAGATACGGCGGTATGGTCGTCCCTGTATCCCAGCCCCCGTTGGATAGCCTGGTAGGCAGGAGGGGTCATGGCGGATGAAATGTTGTTCACAATGGCGGGGCCTGTCGCTACCCCGGCCCAGATGGTCTCGCTCGAGGAAGCAGGCCTCGGTAACCGTTCCGACCTGCAGGAATGGCTGGCCGCCAACCCCGAGATCCTCGGACCGGCCGTCAAGATCGTCACCTTCGACCTCGTAGGACCCGGGGGCGGCGCGGGTCCCACGCAGGACCGCATTTCCGTGCTCGGGCTCGACCAGGACGGGCGCCTCGTCGTCGGGGAGCTCAAGTGGGGCCGGACCTCGGACACCGACGTCGGCGCTATCAAGTTCGCCGCCCAGGCCAGTCGGATGCTGCCCGACTCGCTGGCCGAGCACTACGCCCGCTTCCACAGTCGCTATCAGTTCGCCGTGTCGGCCGAGGAGGCCCTGGCCGAGCTGCAGGCGCACGCGCCCGACCTGTCGCAGGAGTCGTTGCGGCGGCCGCGGATCGTGTTGCTGGCGCGGGACTTCT
>DATMMN010000179.1:0-28765 GCA_035569675.1 Acidimicrobiales bacterium
CCACACTGTTGTGCAGTGGTAGTCGGAGTCCGAAATTGCGGTCCTGTGGACCTGGGGGAGGAATCGGACATGACGCACAGCCTGAGCGACGCAGAGCAGATGGTCCGGCAGCTCATCGAGGACACCAACCGCTCGCAATTCGAAGCCATGTGGCGCTACGAGCTCACGAGCGACGTGGACAACATCGAGGTGTCGACCGAGAGCGGCGTCAACACGCTGCGGATCCACCCGTGCTGGCTGCGCTACGTCGTGGCCCAGGGCGACTTCAAGTCCTGCGTCGCCGACGAGATCGCCGCCTGGCGCCTGCTGGCCCAGCTCACCGGCACCGCCGCCTGAGCATCGCAGCCTGAGCATCGCCGGCTGAACCCAGCCCCGGCCCGGGGCTCGCATCACACCACCCTTTCCGGTCGACACCGGCCGGGCGCGCCCTCCGGGCCCGTCTCGCCGCCGCGCTCCCGGCTAGGTTGCCGGGACGACGCACGCCGGCGCCCGCCGGCGCAACGTCTAACCGATCGGGGGGTCCCCATGGCAGAGGTGCAAGGCACCTGTGAACCGCGCTTCGAGTCCGTCCGCACGACGCTGGCCGGCCAGCTGGACCGTGGTGAGGACCTCGGCGCGTCCGTGGCCGTGTTCGTCCACGGCGAGCCGGTCGTCGACATCTGGGGCGGCTGGGCCGACGCGGAGAAGACCAGGCCCTGGGAACGCGACACCATCACCAACGTCTGGTCCACCACCAAGACGATGACGTTCCTCTGCGCGCTCATGCTGTACGACCGCGGCGAGCTCGACTTCCACGCCCCGGTGGCCACGTACTGGCCCGAGTTCGCGCAGGCCGGCAAAGAGAACGTTCTGGTGCGCCACGTCATGGGGCACACGGCCGGGTTGTCCGGCTGGGACGAGCCCCTCGCCGCCGAGCAGTTGGCCGACTGGGGCCTGTGCACGCGGCTGCTGGCGGCACAGGCGCCGTGGTGGGAGCCGGGCAGCGGGTCCGGGTACCACGCCGTCACCCAGGGCTACCTGATCGGCGAGATCGTCCGCCGGATCACCGGCGACACCATCGGAGCCTGGTTCGCCCGGGAAGTGGCCAAGCCGCTGGAGGCGGACTTCCACATCGGGCTCCCCGCGAGCGAGGACCATCGGGTGTCCAACGTGATCCCGCCGCCCCCGATCGACCTCGATGCCATGGAGGGTCAGGTCAGCGAGCTCATGATCAAGACCTTCATGAACCCGCCCATCGACGCGTCCATGGCCCATCACGAATGGTGGCGCCGGGCCGAGATCCCCGCCGCCAACGGCCAGGGCAACGCACGCTCGGTCGCCGCCGTCCAGTCGATCATCGCCGGCAAGGGACAGGCCCGGGGCGTCCGGCTCTTGTCGGCGGACGCTACCGACGCCATCTTCGAGGTGCAGGCCGAGGGCATCGACAAGGTGCTCGGCGTCCCCGAACGCATGGGCATGGGCTACGGGCTGAGCAACCCGCCCGACATGCCCGGGGGGCCGCGCACCTGTTACTGGGGCGGCTACGGCGGCTCGGTCATCATCATGGACCAGGACTACGAGCTCACCGTCTGCTACGTGATGAACCGGATGGAGTCCGGGCTCGTCGGCGACATGCGCGGCACCAACGTCGTCGCCGCGGCGGTGACGGGCCTGCTCTCCTAGGTCGTCGTCTTCGCCGGCGCCGTCGCCGGCGCCGCACCCGTGGGCGCGTACGTCGTCGTCTGCTCGCACCGCGCCCCGAGGCGGGCCATGAGCCCGTGGACGAAGCGGTCGGCCTTCGCCGGTGCCAGCTTGGCGACGTCCGTCGAGACCATCAGCACCATCTCGCCTCGGTACGTCATCGCGGCGGTGAAGGAGACCTGATTGGGCCCGGGCACCATGGTGGCGGTGATGCGGCGGAGCCACGGTGGGTCCCCCGTGTCGTCCATCCGCCCGACGCTGCTGATGGTGACGTTCTGCGGCGTCGAATCCACCCACTTGGCGAATGCGGCGAGCCCCTCGTCAGTCGGCGGGTAGGTCGCAGTGCGCGCGAAGCGGTAGAAGAGGTGGCTCTCGCCGCGGGCGACCTCGCGGGCGATCTGGTCGGCGATGGCGCCCGGGAGCGCATCGTGCGTCTCCTCCGAGACGAGATAGGGCGTCGCCACCATCCCGATGGCGAGCTGCATGTCGTCGAATGGCAGCGGCGGCTCGACCCGGTGGCGCAGGTCCGTCGCGCTCGCCAGGCTGATCCAACGCGGCTCGTCGTCGTCGAAGAGATCCGCGGCCGACTCGAGGAAGGCGGCATCGACCACCCCGGTGACGGTCGCTCCCGTCGCCTTGGCGCTTGCCAGGAGGGCCTCGAGGGCGGCGCCGTCGACGACGAGCAGGTCGTGCCTGGGCATCGTGGCCTGGGCGTGGCGGTCATGAAAGGGGAAGACAGCCGGCGCGGGTTGCCCCTCGCGCTCGGCCCTGACCGCGGCGAGGACGTCAACCGCGGCCCGCGGCGAGGCGACATCGGGGGTGAAGCGCGAGTGCAACGCGGCGGGCACCTCGTCGGACGGGGCGAGGCCCGCCTCGTCGCCGTCGAGGGCCCGGGCGAACTGGCGCATCAGGTTCATGCCCGAGCTGCCGTCGAGGAAGACGTGGTGCATGACGATGGCGACCACGGAGCAGTTGTCGGCCTCAATGGGGAAGGAGATGCAGCGGACCAGCGGGTGCGGCGCCTCGGGGAAGGGCATTACATGCATTTCCGCGATGGGCACGGTGTCGCCGGGCTGGAGCGGGCGGACGGAGATGGGGATCGGACCGTCGACCTTCACGAAGGCGTACTCGCCGTCCACCGGTTCGACCCGCGCCCGCAAGAACGGGTGACGGCGCTGGATGGCCGCGAGCGCACGGGCCAGCTCGCCCTCGTCGAAGATGCGGTCGGCGTACGCGAGGAAAACGCCGGTCATTCCGTTGAGCCGGCCGATGAGCCAGAAGTACTTCTCTGCGGGATCGAGGGCGCGCCAGACGCGCGAAGACGCCGCCATAGTTCGTGGCGAGGCTAGCGCGAGGCGCGCGGCATCCCGGGCAAGGCGTCGGTCGCCCTGTGCCCTGTCGGGACGACAGCCTCGGCTTCGATCTCCACCTTCCAGTCGGGGTCCAGCAACCCCGCCACGACGACCATGGTCGCCGCGGGACGGACGAAGCCGAAGACCTCCGCGTGCACCGCGCCCACGGCATCGGCCGCGTCGACGGAGGTGACGTACATCCGGGTCCGCACGACGTCGGCGAGCAACGCGCCGGCTTCGGCCAGCGCGGCGGCGATGATCTCGAAGCAGCGACGGGCCTGCGCGGCGGCGTCGAGTGGGCAGGGACCGTCGTCGACGACCGGGCCCGTCCCGGAAACGACCACGCGGTCGCCCACCCGCACGGCCCGGCTGAACCCGATGAGGGGCTCAAACGGGGAGCCCGAGGGGATGCGTCGGCGTTCGGCCATGCGGCATCCTCGCAGACCGACGGCCGGGCCCGAAAACCGAGGCGACACGCGCCGGAAGGAGTTCGCACGGCCGTTACCATTGTGCGCCGAACGGAGGGTCAGTGGGTCAAGTGCGCCGGCGAGGAGCGGGAGTGGCGGTGGCGGCGGCGGCGCTGATGGTGCTGGTGGTCATGACCGCCGGCTGCGGCTCGAGGACGGCCGGGCCCGGCGTGGGTGGGGCAACCCCGCCAAATCACGCGCACCGCAACACCGAGGCGGCGTCATCCTCCGCCACGACGACCACGACGACCACGACCACCACGACGACGAACCTCAACCCGTTCTCGGTCCCGGCCGACACGCTCGTCGCCACGACCAAGGGCGACATCCCCGGGTTTCAGTACGCCGGCAACGCCACCCCGTCGATGACCGTGCCGGGCAGCTGGTACGGCTACCCCTCGGTACTGCCGGTGATCGGTTCGCTGCCGGGCTGGCTCGAGGTGCGGCTGGCGCAGCGACCGAACGGCTCGACGGTGTGGGTGCACATGAGCGACGTGACGTTGTCGAGCACGCCGTACGCCATCGTCGTCGATCTGGCCACCGAGCACCTGTACGTCTACGAGAACGGGAGCGAGGTCCTCGACTTCCCCGCCGGTGTCGGCGCGCCCGACGACCCGACGCCGACCGGGCAGTACTTCATGCCGATGATCTACCCGTCGCCGGGCCCGGGCTACGGGCCGTTCGTGTTGGTCACCTCCGACCACTCGGACACGATCACCGACTGGGAGAATTCGGGGGACGCCATCATCGGTATCCATGGGCCGATCGACGCCGCCGCCGACGCTGAGATCGGGACGACGGGTGCCGCGATCTCGCACGGGTGCATCCGGTTGCACGATGCGGATTTGGCGCAGCTGTCCGTGATCCCGGCGGGGACACCGATCGAGATCGTCAACCAGGCCGTGGCCTAGTTGTACTAGGACGGCCCTGTCACGTTCCCCGGGGCCCGCGGGTCTCAGTGCTATGACACGAGGCGCGGGAGGACAGTGACGATGGAGCACACCGAGTGGCTGAACGAGCAGTTCGAGCAACACCGGCCCCATCTGCGGGCCGTGGCCTACCGCATGCTCGGCTCGCTCAGCGACGCCGACGACGCCGTCCAGGACTCCTGGCTGCGCTTCAGCCGGGCCGACACGAGCGACGTCGAGAACCTCAAGGCCTGGCTGACCACCGTTGTCTCCCGGGTCTCCCTCAACATGCTTCGCTCCCGCCAGACCCGGCGCGAGGACGGCTATGCGCCGCACATGCCCGACCCCATCATCGACTCGCCGAACGGGACCGATCCCGAGCACCAGGCGCTGCTGGCGGACTCGGTCGGCGTCGCGCTCCTCGTGGTCCTCGACACGCTCAGCCCACCCGAACGGCTCGCGTTCGTGCTGCACGACATCTTTGCGGTGCCCTTCGACGAGATCGCGCCGATCGTGGACCGCACCCCCGAGGCGGCGCGCCAGCTGGCCAGCCGCGCCCGCCGGCGGGTGCAGGGCGAGCCGACGGTGCCGGACACGGACCTCGAGCGCCAGCGCGAGCTCGTGGACGCCTTCATGGCGGCCGCCCGCAACGGCGACTTCGAGGCTCTTCTCTTGGTGCTCGACCCCGACGTCGTGGTGCGGGCGGACTCGGGCGTCGGCATCGAGCGCGAGCTCCGCGGCGCCGCCGTGGTCGCCCGCAACGCGAGTGCCTTCCACCGCCTGGGGCTGCTGACCCGGCCCGCCATCGTCAACGGTGTCGCCGGCGCCGTTGCGCTGCGCGACGACGGCTCCGCGTTCTCCGTCGGTGCGTTCACGGTGCGGGGCGGGAAGATCGTGGCCATCGACTTCCTGGCCGACCCAGTCCGCCTAGCCGGTCTCGACCTCACCGTCCTGCAGGACTGAGGTTGTGTGGCAGTGGGGACTGTCACACAAGCGGGCTCTCGCGTGTCTTAAGAGGTGAGTACTACATCGAGAGTCAAGAAGGAGCAGAGATCATGGACGTACGCCTCAATATGTGGGAGAACCCCATCGCCCCGAAGCTGATCAAGTACATCAACTCCGCGGGCAAGGTCGTCTCGGAGTCGTCGCTCCCCAAGGCCACGCAGGAGCTGGTGAAGATCCGGGCCAGCCAGATCAACGGCTGTGGCTTCTGCCTCGACATGCACACCAAGGATGCGGCCGCCGCCGGCGAGGACCAGCAGCGCCTCAACATGGTGGCGGCGTGGCGGGAAGCCACTGTCTTCACCGAAGCCGAGAGGGCTGCGTTGGAACTCGCCGAGGAAGGCACTCGGATTGCCGACTCTGCCGGCGTTTCCGACGATGTCTGGAACCGGGCGGCCAAGTACTACGACGAGGAGCAGCTCGGCGCGTTGGTCGCGATCGTTGCGCTGATCAACATGTACAACCGGCTCAACGTCATCGTGCGCCAGCCGGCCGGTGACTACGTGCCCGGTCAGTTCGCCTGACGGGGTTGGTTGGTCGTCCCGCCGCGTTCGGCTGGGCCTGCGTCTTCGACTTTTCTGGGCTCCTAGGCGAGCTCGTAGTCGGCCAGGTCGGGCTCGAGCGTTCGTGACCAGTAGGTGTGGAGGTCGAACGGCCAGTTCTGGGTGACCCGCCCGTTCTTGTTGCGGTACCAGGTGGGCACGTCGGCCACCCCCCACACCATCTTGGAGTTGCCCTCCGCCATTTCGGCGGCGTAGCGCTCGTGCACGTCACGCCGGCAGGACATCGCGCGGTGCCCTGACCGTAGGAGCCGGCCGATCGCCTCGACGGCGTAGTGCACCTGGCACTCCACCATGATGAGGATGCTCCCGTTGATCACGAGGTTGGTGTTCGGGCCGTAGAGCATGAAGAAGTTCGGGAACCCCGGGACCGTGATGCCGAGGTAGGCCATCGCGTCGCCGCCCCACTCCTCGTTCAGCTCCACGCCGTTTTCGCCGAAGACCTGCATCGGCGCCACGAAGTCCGAAGCAGTGAAGCCCGTCCCGTAGATGAGGACGTCAGCCGGGCGCTCGACGCCGTCGACCGTGCGCACGCCCTTCGGCGTGATCGCTTCGATCGGGGTGGTGACGAGGTCCGTGTCGTCGCTGCTGCAGGCCGCGGCCCAGCGCCCGTCGTCGCGCAGCGCCCGCTTCGCGAAGGGGGGGAAGTGCGGCACCATCTTCTCGTAGAGCTCGTCGTCCTCGACCTGGGCGCGGAGGACGTCGAGCAGCATCGAGCGCACGACGTCGTTGGCGGCGCTGATCGCCTCGGTGTCCTGGTCCCACTCGGGGTCGACGCGGGCGGCCACGAGAAGACCCTCGTGGAGGAGCCAGAACTGCATGATGCGCTCCCAGCGGCCGTAGTTGGGCAGACGTGCCAGGAGGTCGTAGAACTCGGGCGGGAACGGATCGCCGTAGTTGTCCGTGGGCAACAGCCAGGGTGGCGTCCGCTGGAAGACGTCGAGGTGCGCGACCTCGTCGGCGATGAGGGGCACGAACTGCGCCGCGCTCGCCCCCGTCCCGATGACGGCGACGCGGCGATCGGCGAGCTCGACCGTGTCGTCCCAGGCGGCAGAGTGGAACGACGGGCCTTCGAAGGTCTCCCGGCCGGCGATGTTCGGGAACGACGGGCGGTTGAGCTGGCCCACGGCACACACGACAGCGTCGAACTTCTCTTCTGTCTCGGGCCCGTCGCCGGTCTGTACCTTGAGCGTCCAGGTGTGCACCTCGTCGTCGTAGCGCGCCTCGGTCACCTCGCTGCCGAAGCGGATGCTGGGCCCGAGGCCGAACTCCTTGACCAGACCCTGGAGGTAGGCCAGCAGGTCGGGCTGGGCCGAGAAGCGCGACGCCCAGTCGTTGGTCTGCGCGAACGAGAAGCTGTAGAGCTGGTTGGGCACGTCGACGCGGCAGCCGGGGTAGACGTTCTCGAGCCAGGTGCCGCCGACCTCCGTGTTCTTCTCGAAAATCGTCACGGCGACGCCGGTCTGGCGCAAGCGGTGTGCGGCGGCCAGCCCCGACGCGCCCGCTCCGATGACGGCGCAACGGAACGAGCCGCCGACCTCGTCGAGATGCCAGCTCGGGGCGCGGGGGTCGGTCCCGTCCGGCGCCAGCTCCTCGATGAGGAATGGCTCCCATTGGTCGACCGAGTCCGCCCCGGCCAAGAAGGCGAAGACTTGTCGCAGCTCGTCTCGGGTCAGCGCGTGGTCAGGTGCGCCCGCGTCCTGGTGCGCGGCCAGGACCTCGACGGCGATCCGGCGCGCGGCGTCCTCTTGTTCGGGCCCGAGGCCGCGTCCCGGCTGCAGGAGCTGCGTCTGGTCCGGGGCGAACTCGTCACGCAAGACCGATAGGTCGCCGGTCCGTTGCGCAACGGCGCACAACAACGGGTGGACTTCCCCCGCGGCGACCGCTGCCTCCAGGTCCGGGCGGTCTCCTCCTGCTCCCTCGACCCCACCCATGGGTCAGAAGCCTACGTAGTGCAGCTTGGCGGCTGCGAAACCCGGGGCCGTGAGCCTGCCGGCGGGGGCACGCCGCCAACCCCGAGCCCGGCAGATCCGTCGTGCCGTATACGACTCGAACCGCCGGCGGTTCGCCGCGCTGTATACGACGTTGCTGTTATAGAACCGACTCCCTTCCACAACTCCCAGGCCTTATGGAACTTGGCCGTTTCCGTAAGGAAGACCGCCTACGTGCCGGTCCTTATGGCCGCTCTGGCATAAGAGCAGCCCCATATACACCGGCGCGGAACCACCCATCCCGTCTCGCATAAGGACGCCAGGAGGAATGGCCGACCTCGTCGGGGCCGCCGGGCTCCCGGGGACTTAGCGCCTCGACGGTTGCTCAGCCCCGTCCCATGGCTTTGACGAGCTCGGTCATCTGGCTGTTGACCTCGACCGTTCGGGGCAGCTTGTCCATGGCCGCGGCCAGGGTTTCGGCCGTCCAACGGTCGTCGGTGTCGACGGACTCGGCGATGGACCAGCCGGCATAGATCCCCACCGTTCCGCCGTAGACGCTGAAAACCTGGCCGTTGAACGGGCAGGTCTCGGCAGCCAGCACGGCGACGAGCGGGGACACGTTCTCGGGGTCGAAGACGTGCTGTTGCATCGACTCGCCCATGCCCGGGGTCTGGAGCGTGAGGCGGGTGCGCGCCACCGGTGCGATGCAGTTGGCGCGGACGCCGTAGCGGTTCAGCTCCATTGCGTTGACGACCGTCATCGCAGCGATGCCTGCCTTCGCGGCCGAGTAGTTGGTCTGGCCGACATTGCCGTGCAGACCGGCGCCCGAGCTGGTGTTCACGATGGCCCGGTCGGTGATCGTCCCCTCCTTGGCCGCCTCCCGCCAATGGCCCGCGGCGTGCTTGGTCAGGTTGAAGGTCCCCTTGAGGTGGACGGCAATGACCGCGTCGAATTCTTCTTCACTCATCGAGACGAGCATCCGGTCGCGCAGGATCCCCGCGTTGTTGACGACGACGTGGAGGTCGCCGAAGTTCGAGACCGCCTGGTCGACCATCGCCTTGGCCCCTTCGAAGGAGCTCACGCTGTCGGTGTTCGCCACGGCCTGGCCGCCAGCCGCCGTGATCTCGTCCACGACCGACTGCGCCGCCGAGACATCGGAGCCCGAGCCGTCGACGGCACCTCCGAGGTCGTTCACCACGACCTTCGCCCCGAGGGAGGCGAAGAGCAGCGCGTGCTCGCGGCCGAGGCCCCGTCCGGCCCCCGTGATGATCGCCACTCTGTCCTGCAACATTTGTTCGCCGTCCTTCCGGTTGTCGGTGTCGCTCGCGCCCCGTGCGGCGGGCGCGAATCCGGGCGAGACCCTTGCAATGGCGCCGCGCGGTGTCAAACCGACGCTTCGCGCCTCCGCCGTTCCAGGTAGCGGCGCTCGGCCTCGGTGCCGGCGAGGTCGCGGGCCTCCTCGTAGGCCGATGCAGCCTCCGGATAGCGGCCGAGACGCCGCAGCATGTCGGCTCGAGCGGCCGGGAGCAGGTGGTACCCGCGCAGTTCGCCGCTCTCGGCCAGGCTCTCGACGATCGCCAGGCCCTCCCCGGGGCCGAGCGCCATCGACACGGCGACGGCGCGGTTGAGCTCAACAACGGCGGAGGGGACCATCTCGACCAGGGTGGCGTAGAGCGCTGCGATCTGCATCCAGTCCGTCTCCGCTGCGTCGGCCGACTGCGCGTGGCAGGCGGCGATGGCCGCCTGGACCTGGAACGGCCCGGGACGGCGCAGGCGAAGGGCGGCATCTAGGACCGACGCGGCCTCTTCGATCATCGATGCGTCCCAAAGGGAGCGGTCCTGGTCCTCGAGCAGAACGAGATCGCCTGCCTCGTCCACCCGCGCCACGGTCCTCGCATCGTGGAACAGCATGAGGGCAAGCAGGCCGAGCGCCTCGGGCTCGTCGGGCATGAGGGCGCACAGCATGCGGGTGAGGCGGATGGATTCGTCGGTCAACGACCGCCGAATGAGGTCCTCACCCGCCGTCGCGGCATAGCCCTCGTTGAACAAGAGGTACAGGACGGAAAGCAGCGCCTGCGTGCGGTCGACGAGCTCGTGTGCCGGCGGCACGCGGAACGGAATGCCGGCATTGCGAATCTTGCGCTTGGCGCGCGTGAGGCGCTGCGCCATCGTCGACTCCGGAACGAGAAAGGCTCGGGCGATCTCGGGTGTCGTCATGCCGGCCAACGTGCGCAGTGTGAGCGCGACCTGGGCTTCGAGCGCGAGCGCCGGGTGGCAACAGGTGAACATCAGACGCAGCCGGTCGTCGGGCACCTCGTCGGCCGCGGCCTCGTCGGCCGGGTTCAGCACCGCGACCTCCCGGAGCTTCGAGGCGCCCAGCTGGTCACGCCGCATGTGGTCGAGGGCCCGGTTGCGGGCCACCGTCGTGAGCCAGGCACCGGGACGGCGCGGGATGCCGTCACGGGACCACCTCTCGGCGGCCTTCGTGAAGGCATCCTGCGCGCACTCTTCGGCGAGGTCCCAATCGCTGGTGAGCCCGATGACCGAGGCGACGATGCGTCCCCATTCCTGCGAGAAGGCATCGCTGATGGCCGACTGGACCTCGGGGTCCTCTGGAGTCACATCTCCCAGATCGGCCTCACTTCGATGCTTCCGTAGCGGGCGCCCGGGAGCTTCCCGGCGACCTCGACGGCCTCGTCCAGGTCCTTGCAGTCGACGAGGAAGTACCCGCCCAGCTGCTCCTTGGTCTCGGCAAAGGGGCCGTCGGTCGAGAGCACCTCGCCGTTGCGCACCCGGACCGTGGTGGCGTCGCCGGTCGGACGGAGTCGCTCTCCACCCTGGAGCACGCCGCGCTCGGCCATGGTCTTCGCCCACTCGCCGTACTCGTTGAGCGTGGCGGCGTCTTCCTCGGCTGAGAACTCCGCGCGGGGGTTCTCCTCACCGGCAATCAACAACAGGTAACGCATTGGGTTCCTCCTGGTTCGGGGTTGGGGTTGGTTTCGCTCCTACGACGATCGGGCCGCACCCGAAACGACACCCCGACACCGAAATCTTGGCCAAGTTGGCGGCCGTACGCTTGACCAATGGCGACCGGGGGTGGCGACGAGCTCCTCGAACTCCAGGTCGGTGCCATCGCGGGGGGTGGCGGGTGCGTAGCCCGGGCGCCCGACGGCAAGGTCGTTTTCGTCCGCCATTGCCTACCGGGCGAACGGGTACGCGCTCGCGTCACCGCTGCAACCAGCTCGTACCTGCGGGCCGACGCCGTCGAGGTGCTCAGCGCCTCGCCCGACCGGGTCGCGCCTCCCTGCTCCCACGCCGGGCCGGGCCGGTGCGGGGGCTGCGATTTCCAGCACGTGGAGCTGGGTGCGCAGCGCAGACTCAAGGCGGCGCGCATCGCAGAGCTGCTCGGGCAGATCGCCGGCGTCGAGCGGGAGGTCCCGGTCGAAGCGGTCGAGGGCGACGACGACGGCATCGGATGGCGGACACGGGTTCGCCTGGCCGTGGACCGCGACGGACAGGCCGGATTCCGCCGACATCGTTCTCACCGGGTGGAACATGTCGACGCGTGCCCGATCGCAAGTGGCGAGGTAGCGGCGACCGGTGCCTTGAGCGCTCGTTGGCCCGGCGTGGCCGAGCTCGAGGTCGTCACGGGTGCGGCGCCGACCGCTCCCGACAAACCGACAGCGGTGGTTTCGGTGGCGCCCCGCGGCTACGGGCAACCGCGGCTCCCGACCGTTCACGCCGGAATCGTCGTGAAGGGCAAGGTGCGACGCGATCCGGGCGCAGTCGTCATGGAGGCTGGGGGCCGCGCTTACCGTGTCTCCGCCGGCGTGTTCTGGCAGGCCCATCGCGGCGCGGCCGAGGCGCTGCTGGCGGCCGTCCTGGACGCGATCGGCGGATGCGAGGGGGCGACCATCGCCGATCTCTACGCGGGCGCCGGCCTCTTCGCGGTAGCCCTCGCTCACAGGGTGGGGCCGGAGGGAACCGTGCTTGCGGTCGAACGCGACCGTCGGGCCTGTGCCGACGCAAGGCACAACGGCGCGGGCCTCCCCCATCTCGTCGTGGACGAGGCCGACGTCTCGCCCGAGCTGGTTGCGACGGGCATCGGGCGGCCGTCGATCGTGGTGTTGGACCCTGCGCGCGAAGGCGCCGGCATTGCCGTCATGCGCGCCCTCGCGGGACTGGCTCCGACGTTGCGGCGCGTGGTCTACGTGTCGTGCGACGCGGCTTCCTTCTCCCGGGACGCTCGCGTGCTGCTCGACGAGCAGTGGACGCTCACCTCGCTGAGGGCCTTTGACATCTTCCCCATGACCGAACACGTGGAGCTCGTCGGAAGTTTCGAACCTCCGGCGTAAGTAAGTGCGCCCCTAAGCGGCACTCCGGTCAGTCCTCGGGCAACGCGGCGAAGTCGCTCTTCGCCTGCTTGTACCAGCCCATTCCCTTGATCGGGTGCTTCCACCGGCCCTTCATGTCCTTCAGCGCCGGCCCGTGGGCGTCGTCGCCGCCATCGACCATCTCGTTGAGGTGCCGGTCCTGCGCCTTGATGACGTCATCGGCTGTCGCGCCGTGGTGGGCGAACTCACACGGTCCACCCAGTTGTGTGCAGGTCATTGTCTTCATGCTGGACATTATGAGACCGGAGGCCACGAAGACGCTTCTTCGTTCCTGCTCGGTTCAGGGCCGACCGACGTCGCGGCAGCTACGCGTGCCCACCGACCTCGTGTTCGAGATGCCCAGCGCACTCGAACTGCAACGTCGAATGCTCCACGTCGAAGTGCCCAGACAGGCACTGCTGCAGGTGGTCGAGCACCCGCCCTGCCTCACCGGTGTTGAAACACTCGTCTGTCACCACGACATGAGCGGTGAGAACCGGGAGTGACGAGGTCAACGTCCATGCGTGCAGGTCGTGCACAGACTGCACCTCGGGCAGCTCCAACAAGTGGGTGCGCACCTCGTCGAGGTCGATGTCGTCTGGCGTGGCCTCCAACAGAATGTGCAGCGCCGGCCGCAGCAGCTCCACGGCCGCCTTGAGCATCAGCCCTACGACGAGCAACGACGCGATGGCGTCAGCCCGGTTGAACCCGCTCGTCACGATCACGATGCCGGCGATCAGGGTGCCGATGAACCCATAGAGATCCGTGAGGATGTGACGGTACGCGCCCTCGACGTTCAAGGAGCGCCGATTCGCACGCGCCACCGTCAGAGTGGCCACCACGTTCACCGCAACGCCAACCGCAGCGACCACGATCAACACTGCGCCGTGCACGTGGCCGGGATGCAAAAGCCGCACGATGGCGTCGTAGGTGACCAACGCCGAGATGATCACCAAGGCGAGCCCGTTTCCCGCCGCCGCGAGGATCTCGGCCCGCTTCATCCCATAGGTGTGCTTCCCGGTCTCGGGACGGGCCGCGAGACGGATCGCAATGAGTGATCCGGCAATCGCGCCGACGTCGACGAGCATGTGCCCCGCGTCGGCGAGAAGTGCCAGAGAATTGGCGAAGATCGCCGCGCCGACTTCGAACGCCATGAACGTCGCCAGCAGCACGAGAGCCAACCCCAGCGCGCGCCGGTCGGTGTCCACCGACGTCACTTCGGTGCCGTGCGAATGCCCGTGCCCCTCACCCATCGCTCGCCACGTGGCCGGCGTGGGTCAGCACCTCCTCGACCAGGCGACGGACGTGGGCGTCGTCGACCACGTAGAAGATCCGTGTGCCCTCGCGACGGCTTCGGACCAAGCGGGCCAGCCGGAGCTTCGCCAGATGCTGAGAGACCGCAGCGGGCTGGGCGCCCACCAGCTCGGCCAGTTCGTTCACCGGGTGCTCTCCCTCGAGCAAGGCGCAGATAACACGCAGGCGCGTCTCGTCGCCCAGGAGCTTCAGCATCTCCACGGCCGAACGGACGTCCTCTGCGACCGGAGCCGCAGTCCTAAGTATCTGCGTAGGCACGCAGGTATTCTACACCGGGCTCCGGGAGGCGTCAGCGGGCGAAGCGAATCGGGACTTTCACGGTGTTGGCCGGATCGGTCGAGCTCGCATTGTTCACGATGACGTAGCAACTGTGCACCGAGTCGCAGACGCCGGTGCCGATGGCGCCGGTGCCGACGTGGATGACGACCGAGCCCGACCCGGTGGGGTCCGGAGTCAGGATCGCGGCGTCAGCAAAGCTGCAGCCCGCCGAACTCGCCGACGCGATGTCCACATGCGAGCACTCGAGGATGTTGACGACCTTGCCGGCCGAATAACCACTCCATCGAACGGTGACTGCCTGATCGTTGTGGAGGCCCGTGGCGGGGGTGACGCTGGCGCGCAGATGGACCGCAGGCGTCTTGGGAAGCGGCAGGGTGGCCTGGGAGCCCGGCGTCCAGGCCGTGTGCACCGAAGAGAGGGAGGAGTGCCCGTCGGCCGAGACGGCCTGCAGTGCCCCGTGATCGTGCTTGAGGAAGGCATTGAAGAACGCCGTCGTCGATCCGACAACCGCGCCTGACGTCGGGCCTTCGACTCCCGACGCCGCCATATGGGCCACGGCGCCGGTGTGGTCGGAAGGGCTGTCCCAACTGAGCGCGAGCAACGCCTTGGGCCCGCGTGCCTGGTTGAACACGGCGACGGCGTCGGGATAAGGGACGAGCCCATCGTGGAGGTCTTGGACGATGAGAAGCGGCGGCGCGTCGGCCAGCTGGTACCGGCCACGACCGAGGCCCTCGGTCGTACCGGCCATGACGACCGCGGCCTTGACTCGAGCGTCACGACAACAGCTGTTCCCTATCAAACCCAACGTGGTGATGGCGCCGTTGGAGTGTCCCGCGGCGCCGATCTCGTTCGGGTCGACCAGACCCGAGAGCGGTCCGCCGGAAGCAGCGGAGGCCTTGAGCACCTGATCGATGACGAAGCTCATGTCTCCGGGCTGGTTGCCGATGTCCCCGCCGTCGACACCACCCGGTGTCTCGCTGCTCGAGAGGGGGAACAGAGGGGCGGCGACCACGTAACCGGCCGCGGCCCAGTCGCTCAGCAGCTGTTGGTAGCCCTGAGGCGAGGCTCCCAAGCCGTGGGCGAAGACAAGAAGTGGGTACGGGCCGCCGGATGTTCCGGCCGACCCAGACCCCGACCCTTGTGCCGGGTACCAGATCGTCGTCACGAGGGTCCGGGACGGCTTCGCCGCCACGCCGCCCCACGACGCAGTTGCGCGGGTCGTGTCGACGAAGGTCATCGTCGTGGTCGCCACGGGCACCGATGCGCCCGCGGAAACCGCCGAGGGCGTCCCGATCACCGCGAGCGCCGTGGCGAAGAGAAGGAAGCCGAAACCAACGACTCTCAGCAAGAAAGGCTGACGTCGAGCACCCATATCTCGGACGGAACCCCGAAACCCCGAAACCCCGAAGCCCCGAGACTCAGTGCGAGAACGCCGACGCCGGCGGCATCTGCACGTTGCACGGCTGCTGGACCGAGCCCGCCGGGAGCGCCGCCTGCATGACCTTGTTGACGATCGGGCCCGCGATCCCCGCACCGTCCGACGAGATGTTCTGGAACGGCACCACCACCGCCACCGCGATCTGGGGGTTGTTGGCCGGGGCGAAGCCGATCATCCAGTCGTGGTTGACCGACAGTCCAGTTTGGGCCGTGCCGGTCTTGACCGCGGCGCACAGATAGCCGGGGAAGCCGACCCCCGAGGCGGTGCCGCTGATGGGGACGCTCTCCATCAGGGCACTGACGGCCTGCGCCGCCGCCGGCGAGGCGGAACGGGGCATCGGCTTGTTCTGATACGTGGTCACCAGCGCCCCCGTGGAATCGCGGATCGAGGACATGAGGTGCGGCGTCATGATCTCGCCGCCGTTCGCGATGCCGGCTGCGATCATCGCGTTCTGCAGCGCCGTGTCGGCGATCTCGCGCTGGCCGATCGAAGCGTAGGCCTGGAACGCCTGCGAGTTCTGCGGCAAGGTCGCCAGCGTCGAGGCGACGACGCCCGCCGTCGGCTGGTGCCCCACTGCCGGTAGGTCGACGGGCGGCACGGAGTTGATCCCGAAGAGCTCCGACTGCTGGCGCAGCGTCGATACACCTTCTTGCACCCCGAGCTCGCCGTAGCCCGGGTCGCAGGAGAAGGGGAACATGTTGTTCGGCATGGTCCCGCCGCACGGTCCGCTCTGGTCACACAACGGCACATTCGAGTCCGAGAACGTCACGCACTGGGCGACCGGAAAGTTGAATCCCGCCAGGGAAGGCTTGAGGTTGTAGGCCGCGGTCGACGTCACCACCTTCATGGTCGAACCGGGGAAGAAGGTCTCGGAGTCGGCGAGGGGGCGCAACGGATAGAAGCCCTCGTGATCCTTCTGCGTGTAGGCGGTGTAGGCGAGGTTGTTAGCGGCGAGCGAGGTGCTGACGAGCGCGTTGGGGTCGTAGGTCGGGTTCGAGACCATCGCCAGGATGTTGCCGGTCTTCGGCTGGATCACCACGACCGCCCCGTCGTTGTTCCCCGGCGTCGAGGTGAGCGCGTTCCAGGCCGCCTGCTGGAGAGCCGGGTTGATCGTCAGCGTGACGTTGTCGGTCGTCGTCGGGAGCTTCTGGCGGAAGAGGATCTGGCTCAGCGTGCTCGGAGCCTGCTGGTGCGCGCCGAGATACGAGTCGTAGTAATTCTCGATGTTGGTCGTCGCTCCCGTCAGGGACGAGACGTAGCCGGTGATGCCGCTGTAGAGCGGGCCCTGCGGATATTGGCGTACGTAGTCGAAGGGATAGTCGGTCCGGTTGGTGCCGGCCGGCGTGGCGACGGACTTGGCGAGGACCGTGCCGTCGGAGGCGAGGATCTCGCCGCGGGGGTTGACGAAGCGCTGGATCTCGATGCGCGGGTTGTACGGCGAAGTCTGCAGCGCCTTCGCTTTCACCAGCTGGATATTGACGAGCTGTGCGATCACCAGGCCCAGGCAGGCGACCATGATGACGCCCAGCCAGCGGATGCGGCGGCCCATCAGCTCGCCGCCCGCTTCGTGGACGACCCGGTCACGTCGAGCATGGTAGGCGGCACCACCACGGCTTTGGCATCATCCCCGCCGACCTGCGCCGAGGCCACACCCCCGCTGCAACCGCCGTCACACGCGTGTGTGGGCTGGTCGAAACCGAATGACCATGTCGTTGCCACCTGGTTGCACACGGCGGCCTGTCACGCTTGGCCCGTGCGCGCCACGTTCAAGGCATCCCGCCGTGATGCCGATGTTGTGCCCGTGGCCCGCCTTTCCTCTCTGTCCGCGTCGTCTGTCTGCAAGCGCGTGACGAACCGTCATCTCGGCGCCGCGGCATTGGGAGTGGCCGCCGCGCTGCCCCTGCTGGCCTTCGTGCCGGCGGCCACCGACGTACAGGCCGCTCCAACGTGCCAAGGGGCAGCGGGCTTCACGGACTGCCAGACCTGGTCGGCAGCGCTCGGCGACGGCGGCGGCTCGGTCGCGCTGTCGTCACCCAACGTCGCCAACCTCGACGGTCAGCCCTCTGCGGTCTTCGGGACACAGGCCGGAGAGGTCTGGGCACTCCACATCAACGGGGGCGGAGCGGTGCACAACTGGCCCTACCCTGCCGGCGCCCCCATCAACTCGTCGCCGTCGGTCGCCGGCATCAACGCCGGCGGCCTCGACACCGTCTACATCGGGAGCGGCACCGCGGCGCAGCCGACCGTGGGCGGCTATCAGGCCATTTCGCCGGGTGGGGCCGACCAGTGGTTCGTCCGGTCGTACAACCCCCCGACCGATCCCGTGCAGGACGTCGGTATCCAGGCGTCGCTGACCGTCGGCAATTACGCCGGCGGCTACGGCGTCGAGGCCGGGAACCTCGGCCAGAACACCTTCGCCCTCGGCGCGGGCAACGGCGCTGTGTTGGGCGGGTTCCCCTGGTTCTCGGCCGACTCCGTGTACTCGACAGCCGCCCTGGCCGATCTCTACGCCGACGGCAACAACGAGATCATCAGCGGCGGTGACTCGAGTGTCGGGACCGCCTACGGCCAGACCTACAGCAACGGCGGGCACATCCGCATCGTCTCGAGCGCCGGCAACAGTGGCACCGGCAATCCGGCCGGTGGCCTCATCTGTCAGTACAACACCAACCAGAACATCGACCGCTCCTCGCCGGCCGTCGGCCAGTTCCTCGCCGGCGGTGGCGTCGGCATCGCCATCGGCGACGGCAGCCTCTTCGGCGGGGCGTCGGACAGCAACAAGGTCTTCGCCATCAACACCGGCTGTGGCCTCGCCTGGAGCCAGACCCTCAACGGCGTCACGGCGGACTCCCCCGCGCTGGCCGACGTTCAGGGCAACGGGCAGCTCGACGTCATCGAGGGCACGACGTCCAGCACCGTGTACGCACTCAACGGCACCAACGGCGGCGTCGTCTGGGCGGCCACGACGAGCGGCCAGGTCATCGGTTCGCCGGTGACGGCCGACCTGACGGGCGGCCACTTCCAGGACGTGATCGTCCCCACGACCAACGGCATCGAGGTCTTCGACGGGAGGAACGGCGCGTATGTGACAACGCTCATCGGAAGCCAGAACACGGCCTACCAGAACTCGCCGCTGGTCACCGACGACCCCAACGGCCACATCGGCATCACTGCCGCGGGCTATCAGGCCTCTGGCACCGTCGTCGGCCATTGGGAGATCGACAACACCAGCGGGTCGGGGTCCTCGGTCTACGAGAACGGCGCGTGGCCGCAGTTCCACCACGACCCGCAGCTGACCGGCGACGCGGGCACGCCTGCTCCCACGATCGAGGTGCCGTGCAACGCGCCGGCCTCCGCGCCGAACGGCTACATCCTGTCCGCCTCCGACGGAGGTGTCTTCGACTACGGCAACATTCCGTTCTGCGGATCGACCGGCAGCATCCACCTCGCCCAGCCCGTCGTGGGCGCCGCCCTCACCCAGGACGGCGGGGGCTACTGGGAGGTGGCGCGCGACGGCGGCATCTTCGCCTTCGGCAACGCCGGCTTCCACGGCTCCATGGGCGGCACGCCGCTCAACAGCCCCATCGTCGGCATGGCGACGACCCCGGGTGGCGGGGGCTACTGGGAGGTGGCGTCCGACGGCGGCATCTTCAGCTTCGGCAACGCGCAATTCTTCGGCAGCACCGGCGCCATGCGTCTCAATGCCCCGATCGTCGGTATGGCTCCGACGCCCAACGGCGGTGGCTACTGGCTCGTCGCGTCCGACGGCGGCATCTTCGCCTACGGCGACGCCAAGTTCTACGGCTCCACGGGCGGCTCTCCGCTCAACAGGCCGGTGGTCGGTATCGCGGCAGATCCGGCCACGGGCGGCTATTGGGAAGTGGCGTCGGACGGCGGCATCTTCGCCTACCACGCACCCTTCTACGGCTCGACCGGGGCCATGCGCCTCAACGCGCCGATCGTCGGCATGCAGGCGACGCGCGGAGGGTCGGGCTACCGGTTCGTCGCGACCGACGGCGGCATCTTCTCGTACAACGCGCCCTTCTTCGGGTCGATGGGCGGGCGACCGCTCAACAAGCCGGTCGTCACCATGGCCGGGACCTGACGGGCAACTCCCCCACCCGCGACGGGCGCCCTTGGAGCGTCCCTACGGCGTGACCACAGCCGCCAACTTCTTCGGCGCGCACAGGCAGTCGGACGCGACGAGCAGCTCGCTCGCCTCGTCCCACTCGACGGCGCCGACGTCCAGCCGGAACCCCACCCACCCCCGGTGCCCGACGCTCGGGGACGTGCCATGACCGGACGTTAGGCGTCGAGGCCGATCGAGGGCGGAAGTAACGTAACGATCCTTCATTCGGCGGTCGTATTCGGGGGTGGGCGTGAGCGACAGGGCAAACGACTCGGGCGACCTGGTGGCGCGTCGCCGCGACGGCCGGGTTCTTGTGGTATCGATGCAGCGCGCCGCGAAGAGGAACGCGATCGACCGCGCGATGGCCGACGCGCTCGACGATGCGATGAACGAACTGGACGATGACGACGACCTGTGGGCGGGCGTGCTCACGGGGACGGCCGACGTCTTCAGCGCCGGGAGCGACCTGACCGCCGCCGGCAACTATGTGACCGACCGGGGCGGTGAGTACGGCATCATCCGACGCACCCGCCGCAAGCCGCTCGTCGCTGCGGTGGAAGGGCCGGCACTGGGTGGAGGGCTCGAGATCGCCTTGGCGTGCGACATGGTCGTCGCGGCGAGGACGGCGCGCTTCGGACTCCCCGAGGTGCGGATCGGTGTGGTGCCCACCTGCGCCGGGCTGTTCCGCGGCCCACGCGCCCTCCCGCTCAACGTGGCCAGGCAGCTCATACTCACCGGTCGCCCCATCGATGCCTTGCGCGCGTACGAGCTCGGCTTCGTCAATGTCCTGACCGATGCCGGCCAGGCACTGGCGGAGGCGGAGCGGCTCGCGCAGGAGATCTGCGAGAACGCGCCGGTCTCGGTGCAGTCCTGCCTCGCCGCGGTCAACACCCTGGCCGGCACGGACGACGAGCTCGGATGGGAACAGACCGACGCCGCGTTAACGGCGGCCGCGTCGTCGGCCGACGCCCGCGAAGGGGTGCGATCGTTTCTCGAGAAGCGGCCTCCGGTGTGGACGGGCCGTTGACTCCTAGGCGTGACCGGGTTCGGTCTCGTCCGTCACGTCGATCGAGCGGTCCCGCAGCAGCACGGTCGTGACGACCCAGAGGATCACGGCGCCGATGGCGCCGAGCACGAGCATCCAGCCGACGATGTTCCAGGCACCCGGGTCGGTCGCCAAGAGGGTGAACATCAGCTCGCGTTCCTTCGGTTCCTTGCACGCATAGGCACACTTTCCGCCTCGAGTACGGCGGCGTCAAGCGACGCTGCGCCCTCTGCCTGCGGGATCCGACGCCAGGCACGGTCGCCCCGAAGTTCTTAGGATGTGTTCAAGTCGATCGGGAAGTTGGCCGACAGTGATCAGGGGTCTGGCGTCCTCCGATCGACGCTGCGCCGAATCTGGAGGATGGATGACTGTGGAGAACCGCCGGCGGGCAGAACGCCAATCAGCCGTGTGGATCGGGTTGTGCCACGTCCAGGGCGATTCGCTCGACCTGTGGCGGGACTGCGGGGTCTTCGACCTCTCGGCGCTCGGCGTGGGTATGGACCTTCGCCACCGTGACGCATCGGATCTCGTGGGCCGCAGCGTGTCCGTGCGGCTTCCGATCGGTGTCTCGATGGACATGACGCTGACGGGCGAGGTGAAAAACGCCAAAGGCGGCCCTGACGGCATCGTGCGGATCGGCGTCGAGTTCGCGGACGTCTCCGACACCGAGCGCTCCATCGTCGATCTCCTCGAACGCGACTCCCTGCGCTGGCAGAGGCCCGATAGTCCGTCCTGAATCAACGCACGTGGGAGTGGCCGCGTGATTCCGACGGTGCGCCGCTGAGCAATTGCCGATGCGGTCCTGGGTTCCCTTGCCCGGCGCCTGCGCCATGTGTCATGTCCTTGCAAGGTCCGTGCAACGACAGTCCGGCAACCTGACGTGGGGGCGGCGATCGGCGGCGCCCTGTTGGCGAAGGCAGGCCTGGAGGAACCATGAACGAGCTGTCGAGCGAAGAGCTGCAATGGAACACGCAGGCGGTCGCGGTAGCGGCATCCGCGTTGGGTGAGCCGGTGGCGGCTGCGACCCGGTGCGAGCAGGTGACCACGGACATGGCCGCGGAGGCAGCCGGAGTCGGCAAGGTCAACCGCGGGATGATGCGGGGCATGAAAGCCGTCAGCTCCAAGATGATGCCCGGGGTAGGCGGTATGGCCAAGGGCCTCGAGACCGGCGGGCTGCCGAAGAGCTTCATCCTCGCGGTGACCGACCGGCAGGTGCACGCGCTCGAGGACGTCCACGATGGCGGCAAGCTCTCGCCGGGCAAGGTCATCAAGTCCTGGGACCGTGAGGGGTTCACGGCAAAGATCAGCCCCGACATGGCCAACGCGGCACAGGGCATCCCGGCGGACCGCCAGCTCCTGGTCCTCTATCTCCCGATTGAGGGTGGCAACAACAAGTACCTGCAGGCCGCGTCGACCAACATCGCTTCGGCAGGATCACCGGGCATGCCCCAACGATTCGCCATCGCCAAGGACGCGGCGAGCCAGGGGGTGATCGACGCGATCGTCACCGCTGGCGGCGCCGGCAACATCATCATCAACGGCGTGAGCGTCGACGACATGATGGCGCAGGCTGCAGGCCAAGCGGCCGCTTCGGTGGACCCGACGGCGCAGCTCACCCGTCTGGCCGATCTCCACGAGCGCGGCGTGCTCAACGACGAGGAATTCGCCTCACAGAAAGCGAAGATCCTGGGAGGCTGAAGCCGGGCGGGCCGCCGCTGCACTCTTCGAGCACCCCATCGGTGACGTCTGCGGAGTGAGCGGCTTGTAGGGGACTCTGGCGCATCAGGTTTCCAAACAGCTCGGCTCCGTTCGGAGCCGAGTCGATTTCGCCCCACTCGCAAAACCACGGCCTCAGCGCGCCGCGAATTCACCGAAACGGGGGCCGAACCAGGGATTGGCGCCCGGGCCCTGCTGGGACGAACGGCGCCCCGCCCGCGACAGACGGACCCGATAACGTCTCCTGGACCGACCGGCTCTGGGGACCCATCGTGGGACCGGACCGAGGCACAAACACCGTGGGAGCGACCGCCGCCATGATCCGCACCACTCGGGGGACGGCTGTCGGCTCCACCAACCTCTGGGTCTGGGCGGGTCTCGGCGCCCTTGGATCGGCGGGCATCGCAGTGTTCGGCACGAGCATTGGCGCCGTACCGCGTCCGGGGCCCGATCGCTATTGGATCCACTTCACCGGCGTGGGGAGCACGCTGATACACCTCGGCTTCTACGCGGGCGTGCTCCTGCTGTTGGGCGCATGGATCGCAGTCGGCCTCCAGGCCCGGCGAGGCGGCCTGACCGTCGCCCGCTGCTGGGTCCTTCTTGGCTGCTGGGGGCTCCCGCTCTTCCTTGGGCCGCCGGTTTTCAGCCGCGACATCTACAGCTACATCGCACAGGGCCTCCTCGCGCACCACGGCCTCAACCCGTACCATGTAGCCCCCTCCGCGCTCGGGAACGGCCGACAGTTGGCGTCGGTCGCCAGCGTGTGGCGGAACACAGCGTCGCCCTACGGCCCGCTCTTCGTCACGGTCAGCCGGGGAACGGTCACGGTCGCAGGTGCCTCTCTGGACGCGCAGATCATCGCCTTCCGAGCCGTCGAACTCCTGGGCGTGGGCGCCATCATGGTGTTCCTGCCGCGCCTGGCGAGGCGGATGGGCGCTGATCCCGGCCTTGCGTTGTGGCTGGCGGCACTGAGCCCACTCGCCCTGTTCAGCTACGTCGCCTCGGGCCACAACGATGCGCTGATGGTCGGGCTGCTGGTCGCCGGCGTGGCCCTGGCCATTGAGGACCAGCTCGCCATCGGCACCGCGCTGTGCGCCCTGGGTGCGCTGATCAAGCTTCCCGCGGCGTTGGCCATCGTGTTCCTGGCTGTGGTCGCGTTTCAGCGTGCGTCTGCCCACGACCGGTCGAGGGTGTTCGTCAAGGCGGTCCTGGTCCCTGGTGTCGTGCTGGTCATCGGGACCGTGGTGGCCGGCTACGGATGGACGTGGCTCAGTCTTTCTGCGTTGCGTGTCCCCGCCGAACTCCGGATACTGCACTCGCCCTCGGTCTCGCTGGGGGTCTTCTTCAGCGCCATCGCCCACGACATCGGGATACCGGTGTCGACACACGCCGTGGTCACCGTGACGCAGGTGCTCTGCGGCCTGATCGTCGTCGCCGGCACACTCTGGCTGCTCTGGAACGCACACCGTCTGAATGTGGTGCGCGCCATCGGCCTCGCACTCCTTCTCTTTGCCGTGGGGAGTCCCACGCTGTGGCCGTGGTACCTCCTCTGGGGGGTCACCATGCTGGCGGCGACGACGGCGCAGCGGTCGAGGATGCTGGCTGCGGTGGCCGGCCTGGCCATGCTGCTCGTGGGAGCCGGGGGCTCTCCCATGTTGCACGGGCTGGCCTACGTCGTCACCGCCCCGCTGCTCCTGGCCGGTGGCGCCTGGTTCTTCTGGGACCGGCATTGGCAGACCGTGGTGTTGGGCCGTGTCGACTGAGTCCCCGCCGATGGACGATGCGGCGGACATTGGAGGGGCCGAACAGGAGGGCGTAGCGGTCCTCACCCCGACGGTTTCCGACCCGAGCCCACAGCTCGCGCCCGAGGGCTGGTTCCGACGATTTCGGCGCTGGTTCCTCTTCTGGCCGGTTGTCGCCTACGTCGCAGCCCGGATCGGGACGCTGATTGCGCTCGCGGTCACAGCCCCGATCAACCACAAGACCCTGTCCGGAAGGCTCGGTCGCTGGGACAGTGCGTGGTTCATCCGCGCCGCCGAACAGGGTTGGCCACGCCACCTGCCGATGATCCACCACCACGTGGTGGCCAACACCAGCGCGTTCTTCCCGGTGTTCCCCCTTGCCATCCGGTGGGTGTCTTCGGCCACCACGCTGCCTCCCCTCGGAGTCGGGGTAACCATCAGCGCCGTCACCGGCCTGACGGCCGTGGTGGCCATCGGCATCTTGGTCCGAAGCTTTGCCGGGAGCGAAGGGGCGACGCGCGCCGCGCTGCTCTTTGCCATCTTCCCGGGGACCTTCGCTTTCAGCCTCGCCTACAACGAGGGCATCGTGCTGACGTGCATCGCCCTGGGACTACTGGCACTGAAGGACCGCCGCTGGTGGCTGGCCGGACTGCTCGGGATGATCGCGACGGCCACCGCGCCCATCGCCTTGGCCTTCGTTCTCAGTTGCGCATGGTGCGCAGGCTGGGCGACCTGGCGAAACCGGAGCGTGCGCCCGCTGGTGGCCCCGGTGCTGGCCGTGAGCGGCTTTTTCGTCTACATGGGCTGGCTCTGGCGGCACACCGGCGTCCTCGACGCCTGGCGCCTGACGGAGCAGGGCGGGTGGCACAGTTCGCCCTCCCTCGGATACCCGTTCTCGATCATCTGGTCCTTTGTCAAGAATCCGGTCGGCCCGACCTTGACGGGCCAGATCCTGTTCCTCGGCATGGTCGTCGCCACCATCGGCGCCGTCCTGGCCATCCGGCAACGGCAACCGGCGCCGGTCCTCATCTACGGCCTGGCCGCAGGCGTGCTCGGAGCCATCTCCTCCCCCGTCGGCCTGCGTCCGCGGTTCGTCATGCTTGCCTTCCCGCTCGTGGTGGCCTACGGGACACGCCTTCGCGGCCGCGCCTACGCCGCGACGCTGGTCGTGTCGGGCGCGTTGCTCGTGGCCATGACCGCGCTCGAATTCGTCTCCTTGGCCGTATTCCCTTGACGGGCAAGCACTCCGTATCTCTCGGCGTCGGCGACCGGCCGGCCGACCGGATGTGGACTGATCCGGGCAACCTCGCTCAGCGCGGCGGCTGGACCCTTGTCTGGTTCAGCGTCGTCACAACGGGGCTCGGATTCTGGGGTGCCTGGACGTCATGGCCCGGCGCAGCCGCGTTGGCCCCACTCTTCGTCCTGGCCGGCCTCATCGGCATCATTGCCTGCTGGCTCGTGGCGGACCCCCGCGGCCGTGTCCTGCAATGGGCCGGGCTCGGCGCGGCGGTCCTCGCCGTCGGAATTCCCCAGGCAATCGGCATTCACATCCGTCGCTACTACACAACAGACTCGGCGGCCTTCAACCAGCTGGCCGCGCGTGTTCTCCTGCACGGCAAGAACCCGTACACGACGTCGATGGACGGTGCGAGCTACCTGCTGAATCCGCCGTCACACTTCTGGACGTACATGGCCGATGGCAGCCACGTCGCGCAGTTCTCCTACCCGGCCGCGTCGTTCCTGTTCGAAATCCCCGCCCGGGCTCTCGGCTTTCACCACGCGCTCGCCGACTGGACCGACCTGGTTGCCTGGCTGGTGACCGGCCTCCTCCTCTTCTTGTTGCTACCCGTCAGCCTGCGCTGGCTCGCCACCTTGGTGCTGCTGGCGGGGGCCTTCGTCGGCACCTTCTCCGCCGGGGGCACCGATGCCCTCTGGCTACCCTTCCTCGTCGTCGCCGTCTGGCGCTGGGACCGGTTCGGGACGGGGCGTGCCGCGGGCGTGGCCAATTGGATCGGGCCCGTCGCCCTCGGTGTGGCCTGCGCGGTAAAGCAGACCCCGTGGTTCTGCCTGCCGCTGCTCCTTATCGGCCTGGGCATCGAAGCCCGGCGACGAGGCGAGCCGGTTTGGCGCGTGCCGGCGCGCTATCTGGCCCTGGCGGTCGGCGTCTTCGCCGCCTTCAATCTGCCGTTCGTGATCTGGGGACCACGTGCCTGGGTCGATGGGGTCCTGCTGCCGTTCACGAAGCCACTGGTGGCCGACGGCCAGGGCTTGGTGACGTTGGCCCTCCATGGACTGACCGGTGGCGTTGTCCTGCCGCTGCTGTCGGTGGCCGGCGCGCTGGCGTACCTGGCACTGCTTGCCGCGTTCGTCGTCTGGTATCCGGCCATGAAAGTCGTGTGGCTCTTGGTGCTGCCGATCGTGCTCCTCGTGCCCGGCCGCAGCTTCTCGAACTACTTGATCGACTTGTTTCCAGCCGCCCTGGTGGCCGTCGTGAGCGTGTCCCGGGTCGAAGGCGCGGAAGGCGCCGCAAGCGTGAAACGGTTGGACACCGGGACTCCGGTCCGCCGGTGGACGGTCCGTGCGGCCGTCGGCGTCCCCGTGCTCGCCGCGGCTGCAATCTGCGCGTTGGCCTTCACGTCGGCGCCGCTCGATGTCTACGTCGACGGCGTCCGCACCTCACAGGCGACGCTGCGCCTCGATGCGGTCACCGTCACCGTGCACAACTCGAGCGGGCAGCGCGTTACCCCACGCTTCATGGTGGTCCTCGACAGTTCCCACCCGTCGGGGTTCTGGACACCGGCACACCGCAGGAGCCCGCTGGTGCTCGGGGCGGGGGCAACGGCCACCGTCACGCTCGAACCTCCGGAGTTCACCTGGTCGCCGCTGCACGGCGCCCATTGGCTGGTAGAGGCCTACACCACGCCGCCCGACGCACTCAGCACCTCGGCGCCACAGATGTGGAGGTTTGGCAAGCCCCAATGAGGCGGCGGCTCACACAGCGGAACGCTTCGTGCAACGAGTTGGCGCGAGAGGACTCGTAACTCCGCTCGCAGCCGCGTGAGGGTGATGTCACCACGGACTTTCACCACAAACGTGACGAGCTGAAGAGTGGAAAGACGAACCGATGTGGGTTGTGATGCAGCTGCGCCGCACCCGCGTCCCTAACGAACGTTTAGACGCCTATCAGGGATGAACGGAAGATCGACACGTTGGCTGTCGTTACCGTGCCAGTGTCGTACAAAGATCGAGGTTCCATATACTTCGCGACAGTGGAGCGGACACCTGGCGGGCCGCGACTGCTTCTCGGCGCACAGGGGGGCGGTCGTCGATTGTGCGAGTAGTCGTAGACGGCCTTGCTCTTCGCGGCGAGAACAGCCTGAGCATCGCTTCTGAGCATCTCCTCGAAGGCTGGGACGCACTTACCGGTACTGACGAGGTGCATCTCGTAGTGCGCGCTGGTGCCGGTGTCGAGCCACCGGACTCCGTCATCGTCCACGAAGTGCGCTTCGGCCGTGTTCCATTCTTGAGTCGTCTCCGTGCACAGTCGTTCCTGTTGCCGCGGCTGTGCCGTTCACTTGCAGCAGATGTGTTGCTCGGGCTGATCCCGGCGACGACTGTCACTCCGCTCCGGTGTCCGAGAGCAGTGATCGCGTGGGACTTCCGCTACCGCTTGTTGCCCGAACAATTCAGCGGCCGGGCGCGCCTGCTGCGCCGGATCAGCTACGCCGTAGGATTCCGCCAGGCCAAGGGGGTGGCCTGCATTTCGGACCGTACGCGCAACGACCTCCTCTCATTCCACCCCCGTCTCGGCAGTGTGCCCGTAAGGGTGGCCCACCTCGGAGCGGATCACGTCGACACCTGGCCGGTTCGGCCACAGGACCCCCCATACGCGATCGCTTTCGGTCACTTCCCCAACAAGAACGTCGACCTGGTGCTCGCGGCTTGGAAGGAGCTGCTGGAACGGGCGGGGCCCGAGGAGGTACTCGCGCTGCGGGTGGTGGGCGTGCCCGGCTCGGAACGGGCCGGGCACGAAGAGCGGATCGAGACACTCGGATTGAAGAGTGTTGTCACCGTGCAACCGTGGCTTTCAAAGGAAACCTTCCAGGAACAGTTCGCTTCGTCGAGCCTCGTGGTCTTCCCGTCCGACTTCGAGGGTTTCGGACTCCCCGCCGTCGAAGCGATGCGACTCGGAATTCCGCTGGTCATCACCCCCGAGCCCGCCCTTCTGGAGGTCACCGCGGGTCACGCCACCGTCATCGAAGGCCACGGGCCTTCGGCGCTCGCGCGTGCGGTGGCGACGGCTCGTCGAACGACGCCGGAAGCCCTCACGGCAGCAAGGCAGCACGTCGCAACCTTCACCTGGTCTCACTTTGCGGCCGACGTGCGTACGACGCTCCGCGAGGTGATGGAGCAGGCGCCGCGGCGCCGACCAGCATGGGCGCGTACACGCGTGCGTCTCGCCGGGACCTTCGCGGCAGCAACACTGGCTCTTGGCGGCGCCGCGGCGGGCGCGTACGCACTGACTGTCCCGTTTCGCTCTGCACACGCTTCACACCCGGTCTTGACAACCACGACCGCGCCGGGCACGCCGGCGCCAGGCACGGAGGCGCATACGGGGTCTGGGTCGACACAAGGGACAGCGTCCACGTCGCCGGGCCAACACCCGTCCACGGGATCAGCGCCGGGTGCGCGATCGTCCGGGTCGGGTAGTTCGGGCAGCACAAACGGCTCCGGTGGAAGCCCGCCGTCGAACCTCAACGTGCCTGCGCTCCCGACCCTGCCAACCGTCACGATCCCGGTCGTCACGGTGCCGACCACCCCTTCTACCG
>DATMMN010000180.1:0-5134 GCA_035569675.1 Acidimicrobiales bacterium
ATGGGTTCGGCCGCTCTGCAGCGAGAGCTCGAGCAAGGTCGTGGGCGACGCCGAGTCGGCGCCTCGCCGGTCGACCACCCGGTACGCCGTGCGGGCGGGCTTTCCCCGGGGAGTGATCGCCATCTTCGTCGGCGTCCGGACCGATCGTCCGATCGGCGCGTCGACCTCACCCCGGTCGTCGGCCACGAGCCCTGCCACCAGCGCCACGTACGTGCGCTCCACGCTGCGCGCCGCCAGCTGCGCCACCAGAGATCGGTACGCGTCGGCGGTGCGGGCGACCGCCAGGAGGCCGGACGTGCCCTTGTCCAGACGGTGCACGATGCCGGGCCGGTCGGGCGCGCACACCCCGGTCGTGACGAGGTCGGCCAGGTCGGGAAACAGCGCCAACAGCCCACCGACGAGGGTGCCCTCGCTATGTCCGGCGCCCGGATGCACGACCAGCCCGGCGGGCTTGTCGATCACCGCGACGTCGTCGTCGGCATAAACCACTGAGAATCGCACGCCTGCTTCGGCGGCCGGGGTGGCGGAAGCCTCCTCGGGCAGCTCCACGGTGAGGAGAGCCCCTTCCCGGAGCGGCACCCGCCCCGATGCGACCGGCACACCGTCGACGAAGACCCGTCCCGCCTCGACCAGCTCGGCCGCCACGGCCCGAGAGACATCGGCCAGCATGGCCACGCCACGGTCCACCCGGACACCCGAGAGCGTCGCCGGGACCTCGACCGTCACGCCCTGTGCCGGCTTGGCTCTTCCTTCTTCGATCACCCGGTGCCCTCACCCGGCTCTCCCGCCACACCTGCTTGTCCGAACAGCAGCAAGATGATCACGACCACCACTCCGACAGTGACGCATGCGTCGGCGAAGTTGAATGTCGGCCAGTAGTCGAGGGTGATGAAGTCAGGCACCTGTCCGCTGTGTCCACCGACGATCCGCTCACTGAGGTTCCCGATGGCGCCGCCCAGGACGAGGCCGGCACCGATCGCCATCGGCATCGTCCGCACCTGCGCCACCACCCAAGCGAGTGCGAGGACGCCCAGGCACAACAGGACGGTCACGATCACCGCGCGTCCGCTGAAGAGGCTGAACGCGAACCCCGAATTGAACGTCAGTGCCAGGCCGAAGGGACCCCACACGTGCCGGGCATCGTGGAGGTGGTCGACGGCCAGGGTGGTGGTCACGCGGTCCACCACCACCACGACCACGGCAATGGCGAATGCCACCACCCGTGGCGTGGTCAGCGTCGGGACAGTCCCCCGCTCTTGCACGCCACGCACAGGCGTGCGTATGGCAGGGCCCGCAACCGCGGCTTCGGAATGGGTTGGAAACAACGCTCGCAGTATCCGTACGTCTTGTCCTTGACCCGAGTGAGTGCGTCGTCGATCTCCTCGACGGCCAAGGTCGCCTGGCCCGAGAGCGCGAGGTTGCGCTCGCGGTCCACCGTGACCGTGCCACCCTCGCCGGACTCCTCGTCGAACTGGACGTCGCCCGGCTCGCGCTCGAGGGCAAGCGAGTCCGCTTCGGCCCGCAGCGACGTCGCCTGCTCCTGGTAGATCGTCCTCTCGTTGTCGAGGAGCTCACTCACTTCGTCGAGGAACTTCGTGTCCTTGGCGTAGGGGCCCGTCTTGGGGCGGACCGGCGCCGGGGGCTTCGGCTTGGGCGTGAAGGCTGTGCGGGAGGGCGTCGGCGCAGCGCCTGCGCCGTTCCCGGCCCGCGCCGCCGCACTCGCAGGGGCTTTCTTCGCAGGCGGTGCCACTTTCTTCGCGGCAGGCGCGGCCTTTTTCGTCGGTGCGGCCTTCTTGGCGGGGGCCGCCTTCTTCGACGCTGGTACGGCCTTCTTGGCCGCCGGCGCCTTCTTCGCCGCCGAGGCGCCCGCCTTCTTGGCGGTCGGGGTCGCCTTCTTCACGGGACCCGACGCAGCCCTCTTGGCCGTCGACGTGGTCTTTTTCGTTACGGTGGCTGCCTTTTTCACAACGGGAGCTGCCTTCTTCTTGGTAAGGGCGGGACGTCTTCCAGCGGTAGCCCCAACCCGGGCGGTGTTCGATTTGTTCCCGGGACGCGAGGTGGCGCTCGAGCGCGACGCAGACCCCCGTTTGGCCGGGGAGCCTTTGCTCGCTGGGGTCATCCTGCCCTCCTTCGGACCACCTGCCGTGGCCGCGTACCCCTGCGGCCTCGCCCTGGGGAGCGGGTGACGATAGCGGACGGCGCGGTGGCGGGCAATAGCAGCCTGCGCCAGGCGACCGGAAATTTAGAGCGAGTGGTTCACTCCCGACACGGCACCCGATGCGTTCTGGAGGTTCAACGTCGGCGCGCCGTCATCTGCTTCGGGCCGTCCCCCGACACCCGCGGGGTCGCCGGGCTTGCCCTTGGGCTTCACACCCATGAGCGAGTTCGCCGGTTGGACGTTTTCGTCCACCCACTTGAGGATCTCGGTAAGGGCGCCACGGAGGCGGTTGCGCTCCGAGTCAAGGTGACGCGCCATGGTCTCGACGTCGGTGGCGAGATCGGTGCGCGTAGCCTCCAGGCGAGTCACCTCTTCGCGCAGCTTCTGATGGGACTCGGCCTGCAGCTGCGCGGCTGCGGCTTCCGCCTCGGCAATCGCAGCGCGGGCCTTCTCCTCGGCCTGCGAGACGATCGCCGTGGCCTCGGCCTCGCTCTCGCGCTTGGTCTGGTCGACGAACTTCTGCGCCAGGATCAGCGTCCGCTGGAGCGTCTCGTCTGACAGGGCGGCCGCATCGGCCGCGGCTGCGCCCTCGCCGTCGTCCGCCGTAGCGGCCGGCGCGGAACGCTTTTCGCGCTCGAGCTGCGCGATGCGCTCGCTTGCCTGACGCAGACGTTCGTTCAGCTGGCGAACGTGCTCCTGGAGTCCCTCGGCCTCCTGGGCGGCCTTGTCCAGGTATTCATCGACCTCGTCGACGTTGTAGCCCTTCAGCCCGAGGCGGAACTCCACGGTGCGAAGCGTGTCGAGGATTGATGCAGATGCCTGGGAATTGTCCATGGGGGCCGAGTCTAACCATCCCCTACCAGGGGTCCAGGGATCGCCCCAGGACTTCGGGCCGGGCGACTAGGCCCGCAGGACGGGGATCAGGACGATCTGCGCGACGAGGATGACGACGAGAAACGACCAGTCCAAACCCCCCATGGGTCGGATGATCCGGCGCACGGGGCGCAGGACCGGTTCCGTCGCCCTGTAGAGGAAGAGCTGGATCCGAGCCAACGTGGTTCCCGGCTGGATGCGAAACCAGCTCAGGATCGCGTAGGGGAACATGATCAGCCAGATATAGGCCTCGATCAGCCACGCGAGGATCCGGAAGATGTTCACCAAACAGCGAGGGTAGTGGGTCTAGCCGCGTCCGAAACCGCGCTCCGCCAACCGCAGTCTCTCCTCGTCCGAGACCTTGACATTGGTGGGCGCAAGCAGGAACACCTGGTCGGCGACCTTCTCCATCTCGCCGCTGAGGGCGTAGGTGACGCCGCTGCAGAAGTCGATCATGCGGCGCTGCAGGTCGCGGTCGGCCATCTGCAGGTTCACGATGACGGGACGGTTGTCCTTCAGCCGATCGGCGATCTCCTTCGCGTCACCGAAACGTGAAGGAGCCACGACGTGGACACGGGCGGTCGACGGCGCGGCGGAAACGGGCTGAATGGTCGAGTCGACGGGCATGGCGCGCACCGCCTGTGGCCGGGGTGCGACGTTGCTCGCGGCCGGCCGGGGCTGGCTGGGGACGGCCGACTCGCGGGGAATGGTGCGCACCCTGGTCATGCCCCCGCTGAACTCCTCCGCTTGCTCGTATTCCGGAGTCCGGGGCTCAACCCGCGTGGCGGCCGAGAACCCGCGCGGGGCGCGGTCCTCGAGGTCGTCGTACTCGTCGTACTCGTCGTCGAGCAGGCCGAGATACACCATGGTCTTCTTCATGAACGAGGGTGACATGCCTTCTCCTGTCGAATCACAGCGTAGTGCCTGCTCGCACGCCCCGGCGGTCGAATGAGCCCTGGCGAGGGGGCCGATTGGGCCGTCAGCCTGCTGCTGAGGGTCATGTCAGCCTCCCGTTGACCGTTCCCGTCAAACCGGTCGCTTGGCCGGCCGCTCACCGAACAACGCTCGGCCGATCCGCACCATGGTCGTGCCCGCACGTACCGCGGCCTCCAGGTCGTCGGTCATCCCCATGGAGCGTTCGACGAGGCCGAGCTCGTCGGCGAGCGAGCGCACCGTGTCGAAGGCCGATGCCGCTGCCCCGGGACCCGGCGCGGCGACGGTCATGAGGCCGCGCACGTCGAGCCCGGCATCTCGCAGGCGTGGCACGAGCGCGCGTACGGCGTCGGGCGGGCAGCCGTTGCGCTCGGGCAGGCCCGTCGTGTCGACCTCCACGAGCACGGTCGCGTCCGGAGCGAACCGAGCGATCCGTGCACCCTCTTCGACACGGGAGACGCTCTGCCACATGCCGACGATCGGCGCGAGCCGCGCCACCTTGTTCCTTTGGATCGCACCGAGGAAGTGCCACGTCGTTGACGGAGAGGTGTCCCCCAGTTCCGCCGCCTTCGCCACGAGTTCGTCCGCGTAGTTCTCGCCGATGTCGTGCAGGCCGGCAGCGCGTGCTGCGACGACGGCCTCCGGACCGAAACCCTTGGTGACGGCGACAACACGGACGGCGGACGGATCACCCCCCGCCTGCTCGATGCGCAGCCGGACCGAGTGCAGCCTCTCGGCGACTCCGTCGTTAGCGGAGGAAGGAGGGGACGTCGAAATCGTCGTCACCCAGGTCGAGCTCTTCTTCGGACCCGGTGGCGTCGGCGAAGATGTCCACCGGTTCAGGGGTGGCGAAGATGCTCGCGGCCAGGTCGTTCTTGGCGCTGGGCGCTCCCTCCTCCCAGCGCTCGAATCCGGCTGCGATCACCGTGACCCGCACCTCGTCACCCATGTTGTCGTCGATGACGGCCCCGAAGATGATGTTGGCGTCCGGATGCGCCACGGCGTGGATGATCTCGGCCGCCTCGTTGACCTCGAACAGACCGAGATCCGTGCCGCCCGCGATGTTCAACAGGATGCCGCGGGCTCCTTCGATCGACGCCTCGAGCAGCGGGCTGGTAATGGCCGCCCGGGCCGCATTGACCGCCCGGCCCTCGCCCGATGCCGCGCCGA
>DATMMN010000181.1:0-4604 GCA_035569675.1 Acidimicrobiales bacterium
TCATCGTCGTGTTGGAGCAGTCGTCAGAGTCCCGCCTCGACGAGGACGTGGAACAGCTGGGCACGCTGCTCGGCGAACTTGGTGCACTCGACGTCTACGTCCTGCCGCCACAAGCAGGCGCCTCGTTGATCACAGCGCGAGAGCGGCTGTTCTTCGTGAGCAAGGCGGCGGGCTGCGACGACATCATCGACGCGGTGATCCCCCGTGCCGCCATTCCGGACTACCTGGCCATGGTGGCCGAAGTGGCGGCCGCCAACGACACCTTCGTGAGCGGGTGCGGACACGTGGGCGACGGCAATGTCCACCTCGCCGTCTTCCAACCTGATGTCGAGAAGCGCAAGAAGCTCACCCACGAGATCTTCCAGATAGCGGTGGAGGCGGGCGGCGCCATCTCGGGCGAACACGGCCTGGGCACGGAGAAGATGCCGTACTTTCTGGAGATGGCCGACCCCGCCGCCCTCGAGTTGATGCGTGCGATCAAGAAGGCCTTCGATCCGCTCGGCATCCTCGGCCCGGACCGGGTGCTCGGCGCGAGTGACCCGGGAGCGATGTCATGAACGGTGCCCGCGCTCTCCTGTCGACGCTGGTCGATGCCGGCGTCGATGTGTGCTTTGCCAACCCCGGCACCTCGGAGATGCACTTCGTTGCCGCGCTCGACGATGTGCCCGCCATGCGCGGCGTCCTCTGTTTGTTCGAGGGAGTCGTCACCGGTGCCGCAGACGGGTATGGCCGGGTCGCTGGCCGCCCGGCGTCGACACTCCTGCACCTCGGACCGGGTCTCGGCAACGGGTTCGCCAACCTCCACAACGCCCGACGGGCGCACACGCCCGTGGTCAACATCGTCGGCGACCATGCCAGTTACCACGCTCGCTACGACGCGCCGCTGCAGTCGGACATCGCCTCAATCGCGGGAGCCGTGTCGGGCTGGTACCGCTCGACGGCGCGAGCCGACGACGTGGCCCGTGATGCGGCTGACGCGGTGGCGGCCGCGATGGGCCCACCCGGGTGTGTCGCCACTCTCGTCCTTCCAGCCGACGCCTCCTGGTCCGAGTCATCGACCGGGCCGTGCCGGCCACAGCCGGTCGGGCGGCGGACGGTCGTCCCGGCCGACACCGTCGACGAGGTCGCCAAGGCACTGCGCTCGGGCGAGCGCAGTGCACTCCTCCTCGGTGGCAGCGCGCTCCGCGCCGACGGGTTGCACGCGGCGAGCCGCGTCGCGGTCACAACCGGTGCGGCGCTCCTGGGCGAGACCTTTCCCGCGAACCTCGAGCGAGGTGCCGGCATCCCGGCCGTGGAGCGCCTCGCCTACTTCGCCGAAATGGCGCAGAGCCAACTCGAAGGCGTCCGCCACCTGATCATCGTCGACACGACGCCGCCGGTGTCCTTCTTCGCCTACCCGGGCAAGGCGAGCGACCTTGTGCCGGAGGGCTGCACCGTGCACGTGCTGGCCCGGCCGGGTGAAGACGTGACCGTCGCACTCGCTGCGCTGGCTGACGCGGTCGGTGCCCCCGCCGACGGGGGCGCGCCGGCACCGGCGCTGCGACCCGATCGCCCAACCGGTGCGCTGACGACCGAGTCGCTGGCCGCCGCTGTTGGTGCCGTGCTGCCCGAGGGCGCCATCGTCGTCGACGAGGGCAACACGTCAGGCCTGTTCGTTCCAGCTGCTACCGCGGGAGCGCCGAGACACGACTGGCTGACGCTGACGGGCGGCGCCATCGGCATCGGACTCCCGATGGCCACGGGCGCGGCCGTCGCGGCACCCGATCGACCGGTTCTCTGTCTCCAGGCCGACGGCAGCGCCATGTACACCATTCAGGCGTTGTGGACCCACGCCCGCGAGGGTCTCAACGTGACGACGGTCGTGTTGTCGAATCGGAGCTACGCGATATTGAACATAGAACTGCACCGCGTGGGTGCAGACGCCGGCGGACCCCTTGCCCGTCGGCTCTTGGATCTCACCGAGCCCGATCTTGACTTCTGCGCGTTAGCGCAGGGGATGGGTGTACCCGCGCACCGAGCAGACAGCGCGGAGGACCTAACGGCTGCACTCGAAGCCGGCTTCGCCGAGGACGGGCCGTCGCTTATCGAAGTGCTGCTTTGACCGCAACGTGGCTCAACGGTACGACAACGGCTCAATCAATCGGCCGACAACTCGCCTCCCAATAGAGCCGAACGGCTCTAAGGAGCCTGCATACCTACTGTCAAGATGCGACCAATGGCGGTGCTTTCCGGTACTTGCATCGCTGGGCGGAGGGTGAAGATGCAGAGGCAGGCCGACGACGCCCACCGCATAAAGCGGCGGGCGGAGTTGATCGAGAAAGGTATCGAGCAGCTCCGGCGTGATCTGGACGACGTCCCGCCCAAGGACAGGGGTCTCGAACAGCTCCAACGTGATCTGCGCGACGTGGAGCCCGACGAGAGCGAAGAGGCGGACTTCACGGACAGCCCGCCTATCGACTACGACAACTTCGCGTCCGAGGTAGAGCGCCTGCGCAAGCGTCTGGCCATCTGGGAGATCTTTCTCCGCTATGTCAAAGATGGGGCGCGGACCTGGCCCGAAGTGCAGCGTGCAGTCACGCCTGAAGACCTCGACGAAATCACCCGCATCTGCGACGGCACGCCGCTGCGTGACCTGTTGCTCAACCTCGGGTAGAACACCCGTGGTCAGGAGATGCCGCTTGGCCGATCTGCGCTCCGGTGCAGATTCTTGGCGACGGCCAAGCGAGCTCCCAATTACGAGTTGGCGAAGTCAATCACCACTGGCGCGTGATCAGAGGGCTTCTTACCCTTTCTTGCGTCTCGGTCGCGGTAAGCCCCCGTGGCACGCTCGACCAAGTCATCGCTGACCAACACAAGGTCGATGCGCATACCTCGACCACTGTGGAAATCCCCCGCCCGGTAGTCCCACCAAGTGAACGTGCCGGGCTCGTTGAACCGGCGGAAGACGTCATCGAGCCCCCAGCCCTCAATGTTGGCCAGCGCTGCACGCTCGGGCTCGCTGACATGCGTCGCGCCCACATAGGCAGCGGGGTCCCACACGTCGCCGTCGTCCGGCGCCACGTTGAAGTCCCCGGCCACTGCGAGCGACGAGCCCGGCGGACAAGTCTGATCGAGCGTGGTCCGCAGCTGCGCCAGCCAAGCCAACTTAACGGCGTAGAACTCGTTGTCCAGAGCTCGTCCGTTGGGCACGTAGACCGAGAAGACCCGCGTGCCGGCGCACGTCGCCGAGATGACACGACGCCCGTGTTCGTCATCGGGTGTGCCGAAACCACGAGTGACGTCGTCGAGCCCAGCCTTGCTCGCGATGGCGACCCCGTTCCAGCGACCATCGCCGTTTGACGCCACCTCATACCCCCGCTCGGTGAACTCCTTTTCGGGGAACTTGTCATCGGCCAGCTTGGTCTCCTGCATGCAGAGCACGTCGGGTTGGTTGGCCTCGATCCACTCGGTCACTCTCGGGAGACGCGCCGCGAGCGAGTTGACGTTCCACGTTGCGAGCCGCATCAGCCGGCACCGCCATCACCGTCAACAATGACGAAAAGCAGGTCCGTCTCGCACGCTGTCTGACCACCGACTGTCGCTTTGCCGTGTCCCTTTCCTGCGCGAGCGGACAGCCGGTCCATGGAAACCTCGAGCTCGAGCTTCTCGCCCGGGACCACCTGGCGCCGAAAGCGAGCTCGCTCGATCCCGCCGAACAGTGGCAGCTTGCCGGCGTAGCGCTCGTCAAGCAGGACGGCGATGCCGCCGAGCTGCGCCAGCGATTCGACCATGAGCACCCCGGGCAAGGTGGGACGTCCCGGAAAATGGCCGGCGAAGAATGGCTCCTCCCCCGTGAGCTGCCAGAATCCACGCGCCGAGACGCCGGGCTCGACCGAGGTCACCTCCGTGACGAAGAGGAACGGCGACCTGTGCGGGAGCACGTCATCGGGACGCGGAAGAGTCATTCGGCGAGGGTATCCACAAGCGGCGACATCTACCTTCTGGCTTTGGACGCCTTCTTGGCGGGCGTCTTCTTTGCCCCGGTGGCCCGCCTCCCCGCGGTCCTGGCGGCGTTGCGGGCTGGTGCCTTCGGGGCGGCGGTCTTGGCCACCTTTTTTGCTTTGGCCGTCTTCTTCGCCGGGGCCGCGGCTCCGGGCGCCTTCGCCTTCTTCGACGGAGCCCTCTTCGCCTGTTTCTTGGCCGCCGCCTTCTTGCCCGCCGGTGGTCGCTTCTTGGCCGGGGCCTTCTTGCCCGGGGCCGGTCCCTTCTTCGCTGGGGCCTTCTTACCCGGGGCCGGTCCCTTCTTCGCCGGGGGCTGGCCAGCCTTCGGGGCCCGCGCGGCCTTCTTTCCTGACTTCTTCGCCGGCGCGGGCGCTGCAGGTGCCGGCGCACCGGGGCGCTTCTTCTTGGGTCGCTCCTCGATCGGCAGGGCCAGTTCCGCAACGCGCCGCGGCGGGTCGAGGCCTGCGAGGAGGAACGGGCGCACCTCCCCCTTCTTGAGAACCTTCCGAGCCTTGGTCGGGGGCGGGGTGCCCATCGCGCTCAGCGGGATATAGCAGTGCAACACGCCGCCGCCAGGCAGCAACACGTCCACCATGGCTCCGTGGGAGGTGAACGAGACCACC
>DATMMN010000182.1:0-30423 GCA_035569675.1 Acidimicrobiales bacterium
CCTCTCGGTGCCGCCGGGGAAGGTGACGGCGCTCGTCGGCGACAACGGTGCCGGCAAATCGGTCACGATCAAGACGATCTCCGGGCTCTGGCCACCGACCGAGGGACAGATCCTCTGGGAAGGTGCGCCCGCCCACATCCACAGCCCGAACGATGCTGAAGCGCTCGGGATCACGACGATCTATCAGGACCTCGCGCTTTGCGACAACCTCGACATCGTGCAGAACATGTTCCTCGGTCACGAGAAACTGCGGTTCGGTCTCCTCGACGAGTCCGCCATGGAGATCGAGGCGCGCAAAACGCTGGCCGACCTCCACGTCACGACGGTCCGCTCCATCCGCCAGCCGGTAGCATCGCTGTCCGGCGGCCAGCGCCAGTCAGTCGCGGTGGCCAAGGCGGTCATGTCGGCGGCCAAGCTGGTGATCATGGACGAGCCCACCGCCGCACTCGGAGTGGCCCAGACCGCCCAGGTGCTCGACCTCATCGAACGGCTGTCGAGCCAGGGAACGGCGGTCATGGTGGTGTCACACAACCTCAACGACGTCTTCGCCGTCGCCGACCAGATCTCCGTCCTCTACCTGGGTCGGCTGGTGGCGCAAGGACCGGTGTCCGACTTCGACCCGCAGGTGGTGGTCGACTACATGACGACGGGCCAGTCGACCCGAACAGAAGACGCGGGGTGACGCTCCCATGACCGACGCGGAGAGCACCCCCGAAAGCGCCATCGCACCCGACCAACTCGTCGTCCTGGCACCGGACGTTCTCGCAGATTCGCTCCCTGACTACCTGCGGGCGTGGTGGAAGCGGATCCGCGGCGGCGAGAGCGGCGCGCTGCCCATCATCGTCGGGCTCATCGTCATCAGCATCTTCTTTTCTGCCAAGTCAAGCGCGTTCCTGACATCGACCAACATCGTCAACCTCTTCGTACAATCGACTTTCATCATCTTGCTGGGAATGGCCGAGCTGTACGCCCTGATCCTGAGTGAGATCGATCTCTCGGTCGGATTCGTGGGGGCTGTCGGAGCGTCCATCGCCATGGCTCTGATCAGCGCGCCGCAGAACTGGGTGTGGTGGGCCGGGCTCATCGTCGGCCTGGCGGCGTGTTTCCTGATCGGGGCCTTCCAGGGCACCATCATCACCCGGCTGAGAATCCCCTCGTTCGTGGTGACCCTCGCCGGGCTGCTCGGTTGGCAGGGTGTCCTGATCTACGTCTTTGACAGCGACAAGGGTGCCGTCGGCGGCGTGATCACGGTCTCCAACAACATCATCGACGACCTCGTCAGTGGGACCATGACCCCGGCGGCGGGCTGGATCCTCCTCGTCGTGCTCGTCGCCCTCTATGCCGTCATCACGGTCTTCCGCACATCGCGGCGGCGCGCCCAGGGGCTCACCACGCCGCCACTCAGCATCACGCTCGTCACGCTCGGCGCGGTCGCGGTCGCCGGCGCCGTGCTGGTCTACATCTGCAACCGCAACCGTGGCATCGCGACCGCCCCGGTCAGCGGGGTCCCCTGGGTCATACCGTTCGTGCTCGTCGTGTTGGTCGCCCAGTCGTTCCTGCTGGCCCGCACCCGGCTCGGACGCTACATGTACGCCATCGGCGCGAGTCCCGAGGCGGCGCGCCGGGCCGGCATCCACGTGGCGCGGATCCGGACCATTGCGTTCGCGCTCTGCAGCCTCACCGCCGGCCTGGCGGCTGTGGTCTACGCCTCCCGCCTCGGCTCCATCACGATCGGCTTCGACGGCGGCACGTACGTGCTGTACGCCGTGGCGGCCGCTGTCATAGGCGGGGCCAGCCTCTTCGGAGGCTACGGCAAACCCATCCACCCGTTGCTCGGTGGCCTCGTGATCGCGACCCTGAACAACGGGCTCGCCCTGCTGAACATCACCACTGCCGGGACAGACGTCGCCACCGCCGCTGTCCTCCTCGTCGCCGTGGCCGTCGACGCCACACTGCGGCGCCGTGGCCGCCCGGGCGCGGGGGGCTGACGCACCGCCGGCGGCGGCCGAGATCGACGCCGGTATGAGACCGATCGGGGCAACCCAGCTCGGCGTCGCCACCTGCGCGTTCGTGCTGCTGATGTTCGCCAGGGGCGGATCGGCCCTCAACGCCCCGGGGACGTCGACCACGGCGTCGTCATGGACCGTCTACCACGGCAACCCGCAGGGGACCGGCGTCGCCCCCTCTGTCTCCTCGGTCATCCTTTCCTCCCGCGCATGGACGTCCCCCACTCTCGACGGCCAGCTCTACGGCGAGCCCCTCGCCTGGGACGGACGCGTCTACGTCGCGTCTGAGAGCGACACGGTGTACGCGCTGTCGGCGGCGACAGGCGTCGTGGCCTGGACCGCCCACTTGGGCACGCCGGTGCCCTCGTCGGCCTTGCCCTGCGGCGACATCTCGCCGACCGTGGGGATCACGGGAACGCCAGTCGTTGATGCGGCGCGCTCCGAGGTGTTCGTCGTTGCAGACGAGCTCGTCGATCAACACCCGGCCCACGAGCTGGTCGGGCTCGACGCCGCAACGGGCAAGGTCGAGCTCACCCAGGTCGTCGACCCCCCGGGTTCGACGCCTGCCGCTCTGCTCCAGCGCACCGGCCTGGCGCTTGACGCCGGTCGCGTCGTCTTCGGCTTCGGCGGAAACTACGGAGACTGCCCCAGCTACCGCGGGTGGGTGATCTCAGTGCCCGAAGCCGGTGGCACCGCCCAGAGTTACGCCGTCGACTCCGGCGCGGGCGAGAGCCAAGGCGCCATCTGGATGGGCGGCGCGGCCCCGGTGGTGGATTCGGGCGGGAACATCTGGGTCGAATCCGGCAACGGCTCGGTCACCTCGCCTGGTGCTCAGTACGACCAGAGTGACGCGGTGCTCGAGCTCTCCCCCACTCTCGCACTCCTGCAGTTTTTCGCGCCGTCGTCGTGGGCTTCGGAGAACGCACGCGATCTCGATCTCTCCACCTCACCCGCGCTGCTCGACGACGGCGAGGTCGTGGCGGCCGGCAAGGACGGGGCCGCCTACCTCCTCGACGGCGCCCGTCTCGGCTCCATCGGCGGCGAGCAATCGTCGGTGACGAGCGCATGTGCACAGAACATCGACGGCGGTCCGGCCATCGTCAGCACCACGGTCTACCTGCCTTGTCTGAATGGTCCCGTGGCGGTGCAGGTGTCTTCCCACCCCGCCGGCCTTCGCCTTTTGTGGCGTGCAGCCGCCGGGACGGGGCCACCGATCGTGGTGGCGGGCCTGGTGTGGAGCATCGGCCAGAACGGGACCCTTTACGGGCTCAGCGCGACCACGGGCGCCGTGGTGAAACAAGCGAGCATCGGCGCGCCGGCCAATCACTTCCCGACGCCCTCGGTCGGCGACGGTGTGTTTCTCGCGGCCGCCGCGAATGACGTCGTCGCCTTCCATGCCGTCACGAACGGCGGGGCGGCGGCGACCACGACGAGCTCGGCGCCGACAACGAGTACGACCAGAAGTGCGGCGAGCTCGGAGCCACCTGCTGCGGCGGGCGGTACCCCGACGGGAGTCATCGTGGCGATCGTGCTGGCCGCACTGGCCGTCGTCGGCGGGGCCGTGTGGTTGTGGCGCCGCGCGCGCCGAAGGGGCATCGCCCCGTGAGGATCAGCGGGCGGAAAGTACCAGTTCGAGCACGGTGCTGACACCGCCCACGAGCAAGGAGAACGACGCGATGACCGCGATCACCTTTATCAGTGGCCGGTGCATGGGTTCCCACTCCCCCACGTCGTCGAACATGTCGAGCGCGTTCCCGTCCTCGTCCGCCCAGCCGGGCTCCTGCGGCGCCCGTTCGTCGAGCGGACGGGGCTCGCGGGTCGCCACGTAGCCGATGAACGCCCCGAGTCCGACCGGGAAGCTGGGCTGCGGCGGCCCGGGAAGATGGCCATGCATCGTCCGCCACGATACTCCTGCGCACAGCGGTGCGAGCAGTTGACCGTCTACCCTCGCTCCTCATGGACGAGCCACAGCAGATCGGCTTCACCCCGGCAGAGTCGGTGCCACGCTTCCCTGACGAGCCCAAGCCCCCGGCAGGCGCACCCAACGTCGTCGTCGTCGTGCTCGACGACACGGGCTTCGGCCACCTCGGTTCGTTCGGCTCCGACATCGGGACTCCGCACCTCGACGCGTTGGCCGCGGGCGGAGCAGCGTTCAATCGCTTTCACGTCACCGCGCTGTGTTCCCCGACACGGGCCTGCTTCTTCACGGGGCGGAACCATCACGCCGTTGGGATGGGCTTCCTGGCTGACATCCCCCTCGGTTTCCCGGGCTATCACTCACGGCTGCCCAAGTCCGCGGCCGCGCTCCCCAGGCTCTTGCGTGACTCCGGTTACTCGACTCTGGCCGTCGGCAAGTGGCACCTGACGCCGCGCTGGCAGCGATCGGCGGCGGGGCCATTCGACACGTGGCCGCTCGGCGTCGGGTTCGATCGCCACTACGGCTTCCTCCAGGGTGACACGAACCACTGGGCGCCCAACCTGGTGTGTGACAACCACTACATCGAGGCACCCCGCCCACCCGGCTCGGGGTACCACCTGAGTGAGGACCTGGCGGACCAGGCCGTTCGCATGGTGCAGGACCAGCAGCAGGCAGCACCCGGCAAGCCCTTCTTCCTCTACTTCGCTCTGGGCGCCATGCACGCGCCGCACCACGTCGCGCCCGAATGGGTGGAGCCGTACCGGGGCCTGTTCGACAAGGGCTGGGACGCCTGGCGTGAGGAGGTCTTCGCCCGCCAACTCGCCTCGGGTGTGGTGCCCGAGGGGACCGAGCTGACGGCGCGACCAAGTTGGGTCGAGGCCTGGGCCGACCTCTCGTCCGATCAGCGGCGCATGATGGCCCGTCAGCAGGAGGTCTTCGCAGGCTTTCTCACCCACACGGACGCGCAGATCGGCCGCGTGCTCACGGCACTAGAGACGCTCGGCATGATGGACAACACGCTCGTGATGGTGTTCTCCGACAACGGGGCCAGCGCCGAGGGCGGCAAAGAAGGCAGTGTGAACGAGATGCGCTTCACGGCGCATGTCCGCGAATCCGTGGCGTCCAACCTCGAGCACTACGACGACTGGGGTGGCTTCTCCACGTACAACCACTACTCGTGGGGTTGGGCCTGGGCGGGCAACACGCCCCACAAGTTGTGGAAGCGCTACACATGGCTCGGCGGGACGCGGACCCCACTCATCGTCCACTGGGGTGGGCGCATCAAGGAGCCCGGCGTCGTGCGGACCCAGTTCGTGCACGCCATCGACCTCATGCCGACCGTCATGGAGGCCGTGGGCCTCCCGATCCCCGACGAGGTTGACGGCGTTGCCCAGCAACGCGTGGACGGCGTGAGCCTTCTCGGCGTGCTGGAAGACCCCGGCGCGGCAGAGCTCCACCACACGCAGTACTTCGAGATGCTCGGTTCGCGCTCGATCTACCACGAGGGGTGGAAGGCGACGACGAACCACATCAGCACGGGCATTCTCGACGAGGAGGAACTCGCGGAAGGCAGCCGCAACTTCGACGAGGACCGTTGGGAGCTCGTCGACCTCGGTTCGGACTTCTCCGAGGCGACGGATCGCGCCAGCGACGAACCCGAGCGGCTGCGCCACCTGATCGACCTGTGGGCCGCTGAAGCAGGGCGCAACGACGTGCTGCCCATCTCCGACGGTCTGGTGGATCGGTTCGGGGGGTTCATCCCGCCCGCGTGGCCGCCCGGATCGTCGCGCACGTTCCTCCCGGGGGGTGGGCCGATCGTCGACGAGTCGGTGCCGCTGCTCTGGGGTGGCTTCCACCTCACGGCGGGCATCGAAGGAGCTGGCGACGCCGACGGTGTCATCTGCGCGCTCGGCGATTGGTTCGGTGGCTACGCGCTCTACGCAGTGGCCGGGATCGTGCACTTCACCTTTGCGCGCTCGGCCGATGCGATCGAGCTCGCCACGTCGTCGGTGTTGGACCCGGGGCCTCACGGAATCGAGGTGCTCTACGAGCTAGGGGCGGGGCCGGGTCGCATGGCCCTGCTCGTCGACGGCGTCCAGGTGGACGCGGCGAGCGTCGACGGGCTCCTGCCCATGGCGTTGCAGCACGGCGGCGCCGGCCTGCGGCTCGGGTGGGACAGTGGGTTCCCGGTTTCCCCGCGCTACTCGCCCCCGGCCCCGTTCAACGGCACGGTCCACCGGCTGCACATCGAGACCCCGGGCGCCCGCCGACCGGATCCTGCAGACGAGGTGCGCGCCGCGCTGCACGCCGACTGAGAAAACAGCACCCGCGGTGGGGAAGGCAAGACCGCGACCCTTCCAAGGTGTTGCCCCGACACCGCGGATCAAGGATGCTCATATCAGCGTGGAGCGGGCGACTTGCGCACGGGATATGAATCGCGTCACACAACTCTGCAGATACTCTTGCGCCCATGCTGAACCACGAATACGAAGGGCAGAATTGTTCGATCGCTAGCGCCCTCGAGATTGTGGGTGAGCGCTGGACGCTCCTCATCATCCGAGACGCCTTTCTGGGCCTCGGGAGATTCGACGAGTTCCAAGAGAGCCTCGGAATCGCCCGCAACGTTTTGGCCGATCGTCTGCAGAAGCTGGTGGAGGCGGGCGTCTTCGAGAAGGCGTGCTACGGGGATCGTGGAGACCGCTTCGACTACCGGCTGACCAAGAAGGGGTTAGATCTCCATTTGACCCTGATAGGGCTTCGTCAGTGGGGTGACAGATACCTGTGCGACAAACCCCCGACCGTTGCCCGCCGGAAGAGCGACCAAAGGCGTCTAGTCGCGGCACTCGTGCCGGTTGGGACCAAATCGGTACCGATTCATGAGGCCGAGTTCGTAGCCGGTCCGGGGCGGGACCCCACGGCCAACACGTGGCGCGTCATTGCCAGCAAGCAGTAACCGCAGTCCACGGGTCTCCAAAGTAAGACGGCGGGGTTCCCGTTGCGTTCTTATGAGTTGTCTGATAAAACTCAGATTGGGTCTGAATCCGGCCCGATAGACGAAGGAGTGGCGTGATGAGTGATCTCCCGAACATCGTCCTCGTCCACGGCGCCTGGGCCGATGGCTCGAGCTGGAGCGGGGTTGTCGAACAGTTGCAAGCCAGCGGACACAGGGTGACCGCCCCACAGTTTCCCCTTACGTCGCTGGCAGACGACGTGGCTCGCCTGCGACAAGTGCTCGCACAACAAGATGGGCCGACGATCGTGGCGGGCCACTCCTATGGTGGTCAGATAATCACTGCGCTCGGTCCGGAGACCCCGGGAGTATCCGCGCTGGTCTACATTGCTGCGTTCGGACTCGACGAGGGCGAGTCGCTCGGTGGTTTGCTGGCGCAAGGCCCAGTAACCCCGGCACTTGAACACCAGTTCGTTGACGACAAGGGCTTCGTGTGGCTTGCCGAGGAAGACTTTACGGACCACTTTGCCGCGGATGTGGACCCAACCAAATCCAAGGTGATGTTCGCGGTACAGCAGCCGTTGGCATCGAGTGCATTTGCCGATGTCATGGGCGTGCCCGCCTGGAAGTCGTTGCCATCGTGGTACCTGGTCGCGACCGAGGACCAGGCGATCCCGCCCGACGTGGAGCGCATGTTCGCCCAGCGCATGGGCGCCACCGTCGTCGAAGCTCCATCAAGTCACGTCGCGATGGTTTCGCACCCTAAGGAAGTGGTTCAGCTCATCGAGATGGCCGAGGGCGCAGTAGGGACCTAAACCGTCACCGCGAAGTTAAGGGGCGAGTGTTGAGCGCGCGCGCGATTCTCGGCCAGCCCTGGTCGGCCTCCATCAGCGGTAGGGCGTCAAGTCCGCCCGGGGGTAGCGCGCCTGGCTGTCAGTGAGGGTCTGCTCGTCCCAGTACGGATCGCCCGGTGAGGGGAAGCCAAAGATTGAGCGCTCCCGGGGCGTCGCCCGTTCGATCAGCTCGCACCAGTCTGGGCCGAGTGCATTGGCGGGCCAAGCGACTCTTCCGGTCCAGCGCGGCCCCCACACGTCGTAATGAGCGGACAAAGTGAATCGGGCTGAGCGCTCGCCGGTCATGCGCGACCCGCGATGAAGGACATCGGGCCGATAGCAGAACAGAGTCCCAGCCGACCCTGTAACCGAAATCTCCTCCTCGGCGAACGTCCCGGCCGGAAGGTACGTCTTGGCCAAGTCAGTGCCCCCATCGATGAGGTAAGTCGGCCAGAAGGGAACGCTCTTTCCAACGGACAGCGGGACGACCTTGGTGGGTCCATCCTCCTCGGTGACATCCGAAAGCAGGATCAAGCTCTGCATCTGGGTGGCGGGCTCGGACCTCTTGGGGACGACCAGGGTGTGGTTGCCGAAGTCGCGGTGGTGGCTCTGGTCGTAGTCCACGGCCCCGGCGTACTTGGCCCACAGCTCGGCTTCGTAGAGTCGCAGGTCGTCCGAGCCCAAGAAGCGCTCCGCCAGGTCGAGGAGGTCGGGATGAATGGTCAGGCGGTTCAATTCCCAGGATCGCCACGGTCCCCCGATGATGCCGGCGAACTGGCTGGTTCCCAGCCAGGCGTGGGCCGCCGGGTCGGCGAAGTATTCCTCGGGCCGAGGGAAGTGCCGCCACAGCATCTCTCGTGCCATGGCCAGTTCCTCGGTCCCGAGGAAGCCCTCGAAGACGAGAAAGCCCCGCTCTCGAAGGTCCGACACGCATTGATCGGGCACCCTCATAGATGTCAGACGCTATCGGCGCGTTGCTGCGTCTCCCAAAGTCGAACAGACGCGGCAATCAACGGCTTATTCCTTGTTCGACCTATACCAAACGCGCCACCGGGCGGAGTCAGGGGCTATGCGCCTGCTGAGCTTGTCGGCCTCAGATGTCGGCCGAGCTGCGCTCCATGCTCTGCACGTCGAAGAAGATCGGTAGAAGGTACTTGACGTAGAAGGCGTGCACGGTCACTCCCGGGTACTCCAGGTCTTCGTACCGCTTGATCTTGACCCGATCGTCCTTCTCGGCGTAGCGCTCACACGCGACCAACAGGTCGTCGACCTCCTCGCGGGAGTCCTGCAGCAATCCGAGGTGGTCGTAGCCGGGCGAGCTCATCGGCTTCTGGCTCTCAGCCAGCAGGATGAATTGATCCGGGTCGGGCAGCAGAAGGTGGCAGGACTGCCCGACCACCTCCGTGTCGAGCGCGGTCCATCCGAAGACGGAGCCGTAGAAGGCGTCGACCTCCTCCCGGAACTCCTTGGTCAGGGTGCCGACCGGGAACGTCATCTCCATGTGGTTGAAGCGCATCGCAATCTCCCTTCTTCACGCACTAGCAACGACCAACAGCGCTTCTGTGTCGCTCACCCTACCGACGGCATCCCTGCCATCTTGCTCAGGTCCTCCAGGCGCATGCTGCCGGGGGGCGTACCTTTCGACGCGGCCTGAAGCGCCAGCCTCTCCAGGAGCTCGTTCACCGGAGTCGGCACCCCGTGGAGGCCGCCGAGCAAGGCGATCTCTCCGTTTAGGTACTCGGCCTCGATCGATCCCGCGCCTCGCGCCAGGCTCTGCCAACTCGATCCTCCCTGCCACTCCCCAGACGCGGTCGCCGCCATCTGTAGGTGGTCGCCGCGCCGTTTGTGGTCCTCTTCAGAGCTGACGGCCTCGATGCCGGCCGCAGCCAGCGCTTCCTTGCCCTCGCGCTGGACCTCCTTCGCGAGCGGGCTGAACCGGGCGCCGGGACCGCACAAGGCCTCGACCGCGTTGGCCAGGTTCATCAGGAGCTTGCGGTACTTCCAGCGCATGATGTCGGGCCGCGCCACGGACTCGAAGGTGGTGGCGTCGATCGCGTCGGCGATTGCCTGTGCCTGCGCGTCGAGGCCGTGGGGAAAGCACCCGAGGTCGAGGAGGCCGGAGACGGGAGCCGAGTGCACCTGGACCACGCCGGGTTGAAGCTGGCTGGCGGGGCACATCACGCACATGCCAAAGGTGCGCGGGAAGTGGCGCAGCGCGCGCCGTTCGTTCTCGACCCCGTTCTGCATACACACGACGGGCGTGGTGGACGGGGCCGATGCATTTATGAGCTGGGCCAGGGCGTGGTCCGTGTGCTGCCCCTTGACGGCTACGAGGACGACCACGTCGCCGTCGGCATCTCCCTCCCATGACACATCGCCGACGTCCTCGACCGCAGGGATCGGCAAGGTCGCCGCTTCCTTCGGGTCTTCGAGAACCAAACCCGACCTCAGCGCCCGTCCATGCTCGCCCCGGGCCACGAGGGTCACGTCGAAGCCCTGCTGAAACAGGCGGCCTCCCACGGCACCGCCAATGGCGCCGGCACCCAAGACGACGAAGCGCATGGCCTGCACTCTGCCATGCGGCCGCACCCGAGGGTCGATGCGGCCCGATCAGGTCGCTATGGAGAGGCCTCCGTCGACTACCACGACCTGGCCGGTCACATAGGCGGCCCGCGCCAGGGCGAGGATCACCTCGGCCACGTCCTCGGGTTGCCCAGAGCGTTTGAGCGGTGCCACCTGACGCACCACCTCACGAACGACGTCCCAGTCCTCGGTCCACGGAGTGTCGACCAGCCCGGGAGCGACCGCGTTCACCCTCACCTCGGGCCCGACCACCTTGGCCAGTAGCACTGTCATGTGGTTCAGCGCCGCTTTGCTCGCGGCATAAGGGACGGACGAGCCCGTCGGCCGGACGCCGGCGACCGACGCGACGTTGACGATCGAGCCGCGCGCGTCGCGCAACGCAGGCATCGCGGCGACGGACATGGCCCACGTACCGAACACGTTGACCTCGAAGATGCGTCGCCACACGTCGACGGACGCCGCCTCGAGGTCGTGGTGCGGGATCAGGGCGGTCGTCCCTGCATTGTTCACGAGCGTGTCGAGACGGCCCCACCGGTCGAGGGCGGCGGCCACGAGTCGCTCGGGCACACCGGGATCGGTGATGTCGCCCTGCACGTAGAGCGCGTCCGGCAGTGACGCGGCGACCGCCTCGCCTTCGGCAACGGAACGTGCGGAGTTCACGAGCACCGACGCTCCCACGTCGGCGAAAGCGTGGGCCGTTGCTGCGCCGATCCCGCTCGACGAACCGGTGACGACGACGACCTGGCCCGGCGGCGGACCCTCGCTCACGTTGGGCCGCTCACCGCGGGACGATGCCCCAGAGGGCCGACCACTCCTGGTCCGGTTGGAGGTCGATGACGTCTTTGCCGGTGCGCAGTGCGTTGGGCGGGCACGTCATCGGCTCGATGGCAACGGCGCGTCGTCGGCGCGGGATCTCGGGGAGCGTGTCACCTGTGTACACCATCAGGTACGGAAACCCCGGGTCGAGCCACAGCGCGGCGCCGGCAGCGCCACCCGGTGCGTCGAGGCTGGCCCAGGCGCGGCCTTCGTTGTCGCGTTCGAGGCTGGTGTACGCAGTATCGAGTACCGCCGGCCCGACGAAACGAGCCGCCGTGAAGTCCCGATCGGTCCCCTCGACCGGCGTCAGCGCGCCGGTCGGCAGCCCGCGGTCGTCGACGTCGAGCGTATGGCGGGCGGGCACCTGGAGGATGGCGCCGTCCACCGTCTCCGACCCCGCGGTCAGGTAGGGATGGAACCCCAGCCCGAAGGGGATGCTGCCTTCGTCCAGAGACTGCGCCTTCGTCGTCACGCTCAGGCCGTCGCGGCCGACGTGGTACTCGATCTCGAGCAGCAACGAGAACGGGTAGCCGGGCGAGGGATGCAACTGGAGGCGGAGGGACAGTTGATTCTGGTGCCGCGTCTGGAGCGTCCACGGCATCCAGCGCACCAGGCCGTGGATGGCGTTGTGGCGTTCCGGCTCGTCGAGTGCAGCCTGGGCCCGCACCCCGTTGAACTCGTAGCGGCCGTCGGCCAGCCGGTTCGGCCATGGAGCCAGTACCTGGCCCCGGCCCGAGTGCGACCACTCGTCGGACCCGAAGCCGTCGATTACCGGGCGTTCTTTCACCGTGTAGGCCCGCAGCGTGGCGCCCACCTCGCAGACCACCACCTCTTGGCCGCCGTGCCCGATGCGCCACTGCTGGCCCGTCGGTGAGGCGACGGAGATCCTGGGCGTCCGGGCCGTCATCGCCCCTGAATTGAAGCAGACCAGGAGCGCTGCGGGGGTGAGGGGTGCCGTGAAGGCGGGGTTACCGGGCACCGAACGTCCCGCGACGTCACACGGTCGACGTCGGACACCCCCGGTAGGGTCGACGCCGATGAGGATCCTGGTCACCAACGACGACGGCGTCGGCGCGCCCGGCCTCGCCGCCTTGACCCAGGCGCTGGTCCGCTGGACCGAAGAGGTCGGCAGCGACGGTCCTACGCCGCGCCACGAGATCGTGGTCGTCGCCCCGAGCTCGAATTACAGCGGCGCCGGCGCCGCGGTCGGTTCGGTGACCGACGGCACCGCCATTCCCTACCAGCGCGCGGCAGTCGTGGGTGCAGAGACGGTCGAGGCCTATGGGCTCGACGCCTCGCCCGCGCTGTCGGTGATCGCCGGCGCGTTGGGCGCGGTGGGGCCGAAGCCTGACCTGGTGCTCTCGGGCATCAACCACGGCGTCAACGTTGGCCGGTCCGTACTGCACTCGGGGACGGTCGGTGCTGCGCTCACGGCGAGCCAGCTCGGCATCAGTGCGCTTGCCGTCTCTCTTCGGGCCGGCGCCGACCCGGACCCCTGGGAGTCGGCCGCCGACCTCGCGGTCGCCCTGGTGCCTCTCCTCGCTGCCGCACCCGTGCGCACGGTGCTCAACCTGAACGTGCCACACCTTCCGCTCGAGGAGATCCGCGGGCTGCGGTGGGCCCGGGTGGGTGGTGCCGGACTGATCAAGGCCGCACGCGGCGGTGGCCCGTCCGCTTGGGAGGCACCGAACCCCGAGGAGATGGAGGGCCCGGCGGCGGCGGAGGCGGCGCGCGCCGTGATGGCGGGCCCGCCAGGCGAACGCGGCGAGATCGTGCTGAGCGTCGGATCGCCCTTCCCCCACGCGGACGAACTCGACGACGGCCCCGGGGCGGAGGACGCGGCGCTCGTGGCGGCCGGCTACGCCGCGCTCACCGCGCTGCGGGGCCCGCGGGCGGAGGAGGACGCCGAGCTACTGGCCCAGATCGACCGCGGCCTCGGCGCCGTGCTCGACCCGTTCGGCTTCACCGGCTGAGCGGCTGCGCCGGGGTTACGTACGGGTCAGTCGTCGTCGCCGGGACGGCGGCGGCGACGTTTGACCTCGCTTCGCCGCCGTTTGGCCTCGACGCGCCGCACCTGGGAGCTCTTTGTCGGCCGCGTGGGCCGCCTGGGGGCCTCGACTCGGAGCGCGGCATCGATGCGGGAAGCCAGCCGTTCGAGGGCGAGCTGGCGGTTGCGCGCCTGCGAGCGCGTTTCGGCCGCACTGGCCCGGACGACCGGGCCGACGCGGTCGAGCAAACGCTGCCGCTGCCGCGGGCCGAGGACCGATGAGGCGCCGACGTCGAACTCCACCTCGACCCGGCTCAGCGTCCGGTTGGCATGCTGGCCTCCGGGGCCGCCCGAAGTCGTGGCGCGCCAGGTGATCTCGGAGAGCGGGAGGTCGAGGCCCCGTCGCACGTGCAAGGTCTCGCCCCTGTCCATCAGACGAGCGTACGGCGACCCCGATACGCTCCGGAGCCATGGAGCATCGACACCTCGGACATTCGGGCCTGGAAGTCTCCGCCCTGGCCTACGGCAACTGGATCACCCACGGCAGCCAGATCGAGGAGGACGCGGCCAAGGCGTGCGTCAAGGCTGCGCTCGACGCCGGGATCACTACGTTCGACACGGCGGACGTCTACGCCCAGGGTGCGGCGGAGTCCGTGCTGGGCCGGGCACTGCGGGGCGTGCGGCGCGACTCGATCGAGATCTTCACGAAGACCTATTGGCCTACTGGGCCCAACCCGAACAACCGCGGCCTGTCGCGCAAGCACATCATGGAGTCACTGCACTCCTCGCTGGAACGTCTGCAGACAGACCACGTCGACCTCCTGCAGGCCCACCGCTTCGACTACGAGGCACCGCTGGAGGAGACGATGCGCGCCTTCGACGACCTGGTGCGCCAAGGCAAGGTGCACTACGTCGGTGTGTCGGAGTGGAACGCGGACCAGATCACCGAGGCCGTGCGCCTGGCCGACGACATGGGGTTCGACCGCCTCGTGTCGAACCAGCCGCAGTACTCGCTGATCTGGCGGGTGATCGAGGCCGAGGTCGTTCCTCTGTGCGAGAAGGAGGGCATCGGCCAGATCGTGTGGTCGCCCCTGGCCCAGGGGGTGCTGACCGGGAAGTACCCGCCCGGCGCGGGGGCTGCACCGCCGGCGGGGACGCGCGCCACGGGGCCCGAGGGTGAGGAGATGGGCTGGCTCCTACGCGACGAGGTCTTGGAGCCTGTGCAGGCCTACGCGGAGCTTTGCCGGGACGCCGGTCACGCTCCGGCGACGGTCGCGCTGGCGTGGGTCCTGCGCAATCAGAACGTCAGCAGCGCGATCGTGGGCGCCAGCCGGCCCGAGCAGATCGAGGAGAATGTGAAGGCGCTCGGCCTCGAGCTCGAACCGGACTTCGTCGAAGCCATCGAGAAGGCGCTCGCCCCCGCCACCCTCTTCGACCCCGGGTTCACGTTCAGCCCGGCGCGCCGAAGCGAGATGTGAAGGAGCGCACGGCCAGCGTCGAGTGCGTGCGCTGTTCCTCGAAGACGCGGGTATAGCCAGTGTGTGCGATGCGCCAACCCTCGTTGGTCAGCCGGTAGCGGTCGTCGTAGAAGGCGGTGCCGCCGATCTCGAAGTCGGCGGACGGCACGATGACGCGGTCCTGCAGGTACCAGATCCCTGTCGCCTCTTTCTCCGAGACGAACGTCAGCTCGGGATGGTGCCCGTGATGTTCGGAGATGAGGCCGGGATCCGAAAGGGCCGCACGCAGCCACGAGACGATGGCGTCGCGGCCCTCGAGCACGGTCTTCCCGTCCTCGTACGAGGCGGTCGCGTCCTCGGTCAGCAGCGCGCCGAGCTCGTCGAATTGCTTCAGGTCGAGGGTCCGGAAGTACGCGTACTTCAAGCGCCGGAGCGCCTCGAGCTCGGCAGCGGTGTCCATCGATCTGCACTCCTCTCCCCTGGTCCCGAACGGGCCGCGGCCAGGGTAGCTGGCGGCCGAGTTGGCGACGGGACCCGGTAGTGAGCAGCATTCCTCCGGTGACGGCAGAAAGAGAGCGACAGCGGATCGCCGCCTACGGCCTCGTGCGCGACGACGAGGATCGTCTCCTTCTGGCCCGGGCCGCACCGCTGCTCAGCCTGAGAGGGCGCTGGTTCCTTCCCGGCGGCGGCGTGCAGCACGGTGAGAGCCCCACGGACTCACTGCGCCGGGAGATCGCCGAGGAGTCGGGCCTCACCGTCGTGCCGGGCGCCCTCCTCGACGTGCTGTCCGACGTGCGGAAGATCCCGGACGGAACGAGCCTGCACACCGTGCGGCTGATCTACGAGGTGGCGTCGTGGCACGGCTCCCTGCGGCCCGAGGCCGATGGGACGACCGACGCGGTCGCTTGGTTCAGTCTCGACGAAGTGCGCGAGCTCCCGCTGGCGCGTTACGTCGAGACCGTCGTGAGCCGGCTGGTGTGAGCACGGCGCCGGAGGATGGAGACACCCGCCACCACGTGGTGATCGTGGGCTGCGGGTTCGGCGGCTTGTTCGCCGCCCGGGCGCTCAAGAACGAATCGGTCAGGGTCACGATCGTCGACCGCACAAACCACCACCTCTTCCAGCCGCTGCTGTACCAGGTGGCGACGGGCATTCTCTCCGAAGGGCAGATCGCGCCGGCGATCCGCGACGTCCTGCGTCGCCACAAGTCGCTACGCGTCGTCCTGGGCGAAGTCGAGCACATCGACCTCGACGCCAAGTCCATCCACGTGGACGAGTTCGGCAAACCGATCACCATCGACTACGACAGCTTGATCGTTGCGGGCGGCGCCACAACCTCCTACTTCGGCCATGACGAGTTCAGGCACGCGGCGTCGGGCATGAAGTCGCTCGACGACGCCTTGGCATTGCGTGGCGAGATCTTCGGGGCGTTCGAACTGGCTGAGGCCGAGCCGAACGAGGAGGCGCGTCGGCGGTTGATGACTTTCGTTGTGGTCGGCGGCGGGCCAACGGGGGTGGAGATGGCGGGCCAGCTCAAGGAGCTTTCCCGCCGGGCCCTGCGGCGGAACTACCGGCGCATCAACCCGCAGGACGCGCGGGTCGTGCTGGTCGAGGGTACTGAACACCTCCTCGGATCGATGGGCGGGCGGGTGTCTCGCCTCACCGAACAGAAGCTCACCCGCATGGGGGTGGAGCTCCACCTCGGCGCCATGGTGAGCGACATGGACGATTACGACGTGGAAATCACCACCTCGGACGGCGACCGGCGGCGGATCCCAACGGCCACCAAGATCTGGGCTGCGGGCACCCGTGCGTCGGGCCTCGGCGGGCTCCTCGCCGACGGAACCGACGCCGAGCTCGACAAGGCGGGCCGCGTGAAGGTCGCACCCGACTGCTCACTCCCCGGGCATCCGGAGGTGTTCGTCGTCGGTGACCTCATGGCCCTCGACGACCTGCCCGGAGTGGCTGAGGTGGCCATGCAGTCGGGAGCCCACGCGGCCCACACGATCGTTCGTCGGCTGAACGGCAAGGAGCCGAAAGATTTCCACTACCGCGACCTCGGCACCCTCGCTGCCATCTCCCGCTTCACCGCGGTGGCCCACATCGGCCCGGTGCAGGTGGGAGGCCTTATCGGGTGGCTCCTGTGGCTGGTCGTCCACATCACGTTCCTCACTGGATTCAAGAACCGTTTCGGGGCGTTGGCCCGTTGGGGCGTGAGCTTTGTGGGCCGCGGGCGTTATGAGCGTGCACTGACTGGTCGCTGGGTCGCCCACGGCGGGGGGCACAGGGAGACTGCCTAGAGTTCCCGCGTTACCCCAAAGCCACATGGGGAGGCACAGGGAGGGACCATGCCCATCAACGTCACGCCCAACCCGAGGCTGAGCGACCACATCAACGACATCCGGCTCCGGACGGCGCGCATCGTCAACGAGAAGATCCTGCCAAACGAGGCGGTGCTTTGGCACGCTCGCGGCAGCGAGGTGACGGAAGCCGAGCGCGCCGAGTCCCGGGCGTTGCGCGCCGAGATCAGCGACAAGGTCAAGGCGGAGGGGCTGTGGGCACCGCATCTGCCGTCCGAATACGGCGGCATGGGCATCGACTTCATGGCGCACGCCTATATGAACGAGATTCTCGCCTATGCAGTGGGCGCGGCGTCACTCTTCGGCGTCGTCGCGCCCAACTCGGGCAACCAGACGATCCTGGTCAAGTACGGGACGGAGGAGCAGAAGCGCAAGTGGCTGCTCCCGCTCGTCGAGGGCACCATGCAGTCCGGCTTCTCCATGACCGAGCCCGAGAACGCCGGCTCCGACCCACGTTCCATCCAAGCCACAGCCGTCCGCGAGAACGACGAATACGTCCTCACAGGACACAAGTGGTTCACTTCCAACGGGTTGGCGGCGGACTTCTTCATCGTGATGTGCCGGGTGAAGGAGTCGAAAGACGAAGAGGGCCCGGGGCGGATGGCACAGCTCATCGTCCCCACCTCGACGCCCGGTGTGGTGATCGAGCGCGGCATCGGCATCTGGGGCGTTCCGCGCTCGGACCACTGCGAGGTGCGCTACGACCACGTGCGCGTCCCGGTCGAGAACCTCCTCGGCCAGGTGGGCGACGGTCATCGTGCGGCGCAGGACCGTCTCGGCGCCGGCCGCATCTTCCACTGCATGAACTCGGTGGGCCAGATGTGGCGCGCCTTTGACCTCATGGTGGAACGGATGCTGACCCGGGAAGTCCACGGCGGGCTGCTCAAAGACAAGCAATTCATGCAGGGCTTCGTCGCCGACAGCTACATGGACCTGCAGGCGGCACGGCTCATGACCATCCATGCGGCCGAGAAGGTCGACCGCGGCGACCCTCAGGCCCGGACCGAGATCAGCGCGATCAAGGTGTTCGTGCCAGCGGCCTACTCCCGGGTGGTCGACCGAGCGATCCAGGCTTGGGGAGCTGCCGGTGTGACCAATGATCTCCCCCTGGCGCAGATGTACCTCGGCGCCCGGACGCTCCGTCTGGCCGACGGCCCGGACGAGGTGCACCGCATCCTCATCGCGAAGAACGTCCTCCATCACTACGAGAAGAACGAAAGTTGGGATTTCGGTGGGTGAACACGACATGAGCTGGCAGGCCGGGCCGGGGGTTTCGATGTTCGCCCCGCGCCTGTTCGAAGGAAAGGTGGCCGTCATCACGGGTGGGGGCAGCGGGCTCGGACGCGAGGTCGCCCTCGGCTTCGCCCGCCTGGGCGGTCACCCGGTCATCGCCGGACGGACGGCGGACAAGCTCGACGATGTGGTGAGGTCCATCAAGGAGGACGGTGGCGAGTGCACGGCCGTCCCCACCAACATCCGGGACACCCAACAGGTGGACGCGCTGCGTGACGAGGTCTACGAGCGCTTCGGCCGGGCCGACTTCCTCGTCAACAACGCGGGTGGGCAGTTCCCCGCCCCGCCGAGCGCAATCTCTGACAACGGCTGGCGCTCTGTGGTCGACCTGAACCTGAACGGCACGTGGAACGTGACGAACCGGTTCATGAAGCCCATGGCGGAGGCGGGCTTCGGCGCCATCGTCAACGTTGTCACGCTGTTCTGCTTCGATCGTGGCGGACCCCTGTTCGTGCACTCGAGCGCGGCACGGGCCGGCGTCGTCAACATGGTCAAGACGCTCGCGCCCTACCTGATGCGCCATGGTGTGACGATCAACGCGCTGGCGCCGGGCGTCTTCTCTACGCCCGGGTTGATCGAGTCGGAGCTCGGACCGCTCGGGCACACCGAGGAGAGCTTCGCCGAGGAGCTGGTGGCCGATCGCATGTCCGCCCGGCTGGGGACCGTCGACGAGATGGCCGCCACCGTGCTCTTCCTCTTCTCGCCTGGCGCCCGCTACGTCTGCGGCGCCACCCTGATCGCCGACGGCGCCTCGTTGCAGGGCAACTGGGTCAGCTCGCTGCTCCCGGGACCGGACGAGTTCTGACGTCCGGGCCGCGCTCCATCGTGGCGGGGGTGGTTCGGACGAGGACGGTGACGGCCACGCACATGCCGGCGAACGCGGCTGCCGCGAAGCCGAGGCGTACCGCATCGTCCGTGAACGTCTCGCCGAAGATCCACAGGCTGAGGCCGATGCTCACGATCGGGTCCACGACGACGATCATCGGCTGCGACACGCTCAACGGCCCTACGTGCAACGCGGCCTGGTTCAGGAACTCGGCGGAGATACCCGCGACCGCCAGCGCATAGACCGGCCAGTGCAGGAACATCCCGCCGACGCCGTACTGCGTCAGCGTGTCCGTCGTCGCCTTGATGAAGGCGGCCACGAGCGCCCAGAGCATGGACGTCGCCGCCCCGAGCAACGCCGCCCGCTGCACGGGTGAGCCGCGGAGTGACAAGAGTGCGAGCAGCGCCGACCCACCTGCGATCGCGGCGATCGCGCCCGCCCAGGCTGAGCTCGTCGGGACGGCGCTGCCGCCTGTCGGCTCGGACATCGCGATGAAAAGGGCGAGCGTCCCGCAGACCAACGCCGCCGCGCCCCAGGTCACACGGCGGATCTGCTGGTGGACCCAGAACCGGCGCAGCACGAGCGCGAACACCAGCTCGGTCACCAGCAGTGGCTGCACCACCGACATCTGCCCGTTGTGCAGCGCGAGGGCCTGGAACACGAAGGCGCCGGCGAGCGCAACCCAGCCGAAGAGCCACAGCGGGTTCGACAGCAGGTAGCGCACGAACCGCCATCCTTTGGAGTGACCGGGGTCGCTCGTGCTGGCGATGTGCTGCGTGACGAGGTTCAGCGCGTTGCAGAAGGCCGCGACCAGCGCGAACAGGACGGTCAACTTGCGCCCGTTCTCCTGTGCTGCCGCGCACGGACGTTGACCCGCGGGTCGTCCACCGGGCTTGGTTCAGCCGGCGCGGGCCGTGCACACCCAACCGAGGTCGTAGGTGCGCACATCCACGTCTTCGAAACCCGCGCGACCGAGCCGCGCCCCGAGCTCCGAGGGGTCGATCGGGTTGTACGTATCGCCTTCGTGGAAGGCGGCCGTTGCCTCGTTGTAGGTGCCGTCGGCCGCGACGAGGACCGCGCCCGGGACGAGCACACGGGCCAGCTCCGCGAACACGCGATCCTGAACCTCCGCCGGCGCGATGTGGTGGAGCATGTGGAACGAGGCGCCGCCGGAGAAACGGTCAGCCGGGAAATCCAATGCCGACGCGTCGCCGAGCACGACGTCGACATTGCCGCCCCCCAAGCGCTCGGTCAGCGAGGCCGCCAGGCCCTCGTCGATCTCGACGGCGGTGAGGCGTCCCGTCATGGTGCGCAGGATGTCGGTCGTGAATCCCGGCCCGGGACCGATCTCGATGGCCTCGTCGCCGAGCGCGACGCCGCGCAGGGCTTCGGGGAGGATTGTCTCGTGCACCAAGTGCCGCCAGTCCTCGCTGGCGCAGTACTCCATGTGCGCGGCGTTCATGCTCGGACAGAATCAGCCGGGGGGCTGGACCTGGTACTCGGCCTTCCACCAGCGCGCCGCCGCGACCTCCGCGGGGTCGGTGCGCAAACCGTGGTCCTGGCCCAGGTCCGCCGGCGTCGGTCCGATGTGCTCGGCGATCGGGCGCAGAGCCTCGAGGTCGAAGCCGTAGCAGCGCGCCGCGGTCTCGCCGAGCAGCTTGCGTGCGTCCTCGACCGGGATGCCGCCGAAATCCGCCCGCAGCCGCTCGGCGGTGTGCGGCCAGGTGCCCTCGGGGTGGGGATAGTCGGTCCCCCACATCACCACGTCACAGCCGAGCACGTGGCGTCGGCGGATCTCCTCTTTCGACATGGTCGACGCCCCGATGAAGATGTTCTCGCCGAAGTAGTCCGACGGCAGCTTCGAGATCTTTCCCTTGAGCAGCGCGGCCATCTTCTTCGTCGTGTGGCCTCCGCCCATGTACTGGTCCCACTTCCACATCATGTCGGCCGCCCAGTAGGCGGCGGCCTCGGTCACGACGAACTTCAACCCGGGGAACCGCTCGAAGGCGCCCGAGAAGAGCAGATGCCACGCCGGACGGGCCGCCCACCACACCACCTCGGCGAGGTAGATGCCAATGTTGCCGTTGTACTCGTCGTGCGGTGCTTCGCCCGAGTGCGTGTGGACCGGGAAGCCGGCCGCCTGGCACGCGGCCCAGACCGGGTCGTAGTCCGGATGGTTGTAGGGCACGTGGTCGTGCCACATCGTCGGCACCATGATCCCGCGGATGCCCGGCTGCTCGGCCAGCCACTCGATCTCAGCCACCGAGCGCTCCACTCCGTGCGTGATCGGCACCAGCGCGATGCCGCCATGGCGCTCGGGACTCCGGGCGCACATCTCGGCGAGGAACCGGTTGTGGGCTCGCGCCCCGGCGAACGCCAGCTCGGGGTCGGTGATCTCCCCGGCGCTGAGCCCGGCCCCAAAGGGTGGGGACGCCATGCCGGTGATGGCGTCGGCGTCGGCGAACATGACCTCGGCGCTCACGCCGTCCGCGTCGAGCTCCTTGTCGCGCTGTTCGATGTCCCAGGCCCCCCGCAGGCCCTCTTCGTTTTCCGTCTCCCAGCCCATGATGTAGTCGTAATTCATCTTGAGGGCCTCGTCGCGATGTGCGTGACGCTCGGCCAGGTACTCGTCGAACGCAGCGTGGTACGCGGCATCGAGGAAGGGGCGGTACTTCTCCGCCGGCAACCCCGCGTGGGCGTCAGCCGAGATGATCGTGTAGCGGTCACTCATCGCTTCGCCCCCAACACCGAGAGGTCGTCGTAGCGCTGATGGATGAACGGCTCGAGCCCCGCCCGGGGCACGGGACCGATGACGCGGCCGACCTGGGTCGACGCCCGTTCCGTCCAGTTGAGGTCGACCATGCGCCGGACCACCAGGTCGGCCACCGGGTCCAGCGGCGCCTCCTTGAGGATGAGCTCACCGTCGATGGACTCGTGGACCCGCGTCTTCTCGGTCTTCTCGCCGTACACGAGCAGCGGGTCCTGGTCCAGCACCCCGGCCGCCTCGCACGACGGTGAGAGCTTGAACCAGAAGTCCGTCTTCGCCCGCTCGTAGTTGTCCCGGGTGCCGCTGACGCGGCCGTTGATCTCGCAGATCACCGAACCCATGCGGGCGATGTGCGCCGACACGGCGCCGCCGTCGCGGTGGACCTCCACCTCGCCCAGCTTCTTGGGCTCGCCGTTGATCTCCCTGCCCCCGATGAGCGACTGCTCTGTCGTCATCGGCATGAGGATCGGGTACTCCCCCACCCGGTCCCCGTGCCGGGCCTGGACGCCGATCCAGCCGGCACCGAACACGGGCAGGCCGGGCATCTCGACCCTGGTGATCGTGATGCGCACCAACGGCTCGGGCCCCGGTTGCAGCGGTGGCGGGAGTACGGCCGCCACGATCTCGGGTTCGGTCTCGTAGAGCGCGGTGACCGCCTCGGACCAGATGTCGGCCTTCTTCGCCTCGATCTCGCGGTTCACCTGCTCGCGGCGGGCGCCGTAACGGACGGTGTGCACGGTTCCTCCCATCTCGTCCTCCGTCACCAGGCGCGCATCATCTGGGTCGGGTCGAACGCGTTGCAGGTCGTCTTCGGCCACTCGCCCTGCGGGAGCGGCCGGGCCACGTCGGAGACGAGCGGGCCGATGCGATCGCCGATCGGCCTGAGCGCACCCAGGTCGAACCCGTAGAACGCGGCGGCGGTCGACTCGACCATCGCCCGCACGTCGGGCTCGGCGTAGTCGGCGAAGGCCACACGCAGCGCCTCGGTCGTGAAGGGATAGCTCCCCTCGGTGTGCGGGTAGTCGGCGCCCCACATCACATGCCCGATCCCGAGGTCGCGGCACAACGGCGCCTCGCTCGGGCGCAGGAAGGACGCGCCGATCCAGAAATTCCGGGCGAAGTACTCCGAAGGCTTCATGGTCATCTTCGCCGCGGCCGCACCGAAGAAGTTGGCCTCCGCCGCGTCGGCCAGCGTCATGCGGCCGTAGAACCAGTCGAGGGTCTCGAGGCCCCGGGGCAACCAGGCCACGCCCTGCTCGGTAACGGCGAAGCGGAGGGTCGGATGGCGCTCCAGCACGCCGGAGAAGATGAGGTGCCACACGGAGCGGTGGCTGAACCACGGGATCTCGATGAGCATCATGGAGCGCGCCGCTTCGTGCTCGCCGTAGTCGGGTAGGGCGCTGCCGCCGTGGATGTTGACGGGCACGTCGAGCTCGGCGCACACCTGCCACAACGGCTCGTAGTGGTCCTCCCAGAGCGGCGGCAGGTGGGAGTTCGGCGGGATCGAGGGCAGGAGGATGCCCCCGAACGGCGCGTCGAAAGTCTCCTTCGCCCACCGCACCTCGGCCACGGCGTCGTCCATGTCGTTGGCGAACACCTGCACGATGCCGGCGCGCCGGCCCGGTGCCGCCGCACAGAAGTCGGCCAGCCACCGGTTGTGCGCCTGGACGCCGGCCCAGCGGCGTTCGTAGTCCTCCGGGCTGGGCGGGAGGGCTACGAGATTCCCCTCTTCGAAGAACGGCGGGACGGTGTTGGGGAACAGCACCTCGGCGACGATGCCGTTGGACTCGGTCTCCTCCAGGCGGCGGGCGTTGTCCCAGTTGCGGTACGCCCACGGCAGGAGGAGGTCGGCGAAGGGATTCACGTAGGCGGCCGCCCAGGCGTCGAAGTCGTCGTGCCAGCGGCTGGCCAGATAGGAGCGGTAGTCCTGAATGTCGCCTCCGGCGTGGCCGTCGGCCGAGACGATCGTGTAGCGCCCGGGCGCCGTCGTCGTCGCCATCAGGTCAGCGCCGCCGGTGGAAGTTGGCCCGCACCGATGGCATCGGCCCTGCGGTGCAACATGGCCGCGCTGTCCTCGAGGCCGTACCCGATCACGAAATCGCCCTGCTTGACGCCCGCGACGCAGAAGCGTCCGAGCTCGCGCAGGTCCATCAGCTGGGCCGGGTGCCCGGACGCCTCGAGCTGCGCTTTGAACTCCTCGAAGGTCGTGCCCGGCGCGGGCGGGCGGGGCTTGACGCGGGCAAGGGCGGCGGGACGGTTGCGCTGGGCGGTCCAGAGGCCGGTATCGAGCAGGCCGCCCGATGGGTAGAAAACGGCCGCCCGGACGTCGGTTCCGGCGGCGACCAGCTGGTGCGCCAGGGCCTCGGTCAGGCAGGAGATGGCGGCCTTGCTCGAGGCGTACACCGATGCGTAGGGCACGGGCGCGATGCCGCCGTCCATGCTGGACGTGTTCACGACCACGCCGGGCTCGCCCGACTCGATCATCCGGGGCACGAAGGAGAGCATGCCGTTGGCCACGCCGAACACGTTGACCGAGAAGCACCAGACCCAGTCGTTCGCCTCCTGCTCCCATGGGCGTCCTCCGCCACCCGACGTCACGCCGGCATTGTTGAAGAGGAGGTGGCACGCACCCTCGGCCGCGAACACGTCGTCCGCGAGCGCTTCGACCGACGCAGGTGACGAGACGTCGGTGACGACGCCCCGGACCTCGCCCATGTCGGCCAGTTCCTTCACTGCCGTCTCGAGGACGGGTTCTTCGACGTCGGCGATGACGACCCGCACCCCCTCCTCGAGCAGGGCTTCGACGATGCCGCGCCCGACACCGCCTGCTCCCCCGGTCACCACGGCCACCCGGCCGTTGAGGTCGTCCAACGCTCTGCCCCCAGTCATTGAGACCCGTGTCGCGGCCCACGTTAACGCCCCGGCCGTGTCACCCCCGATTGGGCGACCGGGCCTGCGGTGGTGGACGTGCTGTAACGTCCGCGCCCGAATTGACGGACCTCCGGAGGAGCGCGATGGCCGAGACACCGCCGAAGCTGTCCGTACCCCGGCCGGAGGAGTCGGCGCCGCTCGACGAGATGCCGATGGCACGGGCCTGGCTGCAACATCTGCGCGACAGTGCGGTCTTCAAGCTCGAGGGCCTGGACCCGGAGCAGCTGCGCTGGCGCCCGTCGCCCACGTCCAACTCGCTCGGCGTGATCGTCGTGCACCTCGGCTACGCGGAGCGTCTTTGGATCCGCGCCATCTTCGCCGGCGAGGCGATGGACATGGAGTGGCGGCAGCACATGTTCGAGCTGCCCGAGGGCTGGGGGTACGACGATATCGTCACCTTCTACACGGACGAGACCGCACAGGTCGACGCTGTCCTCGATCGGGCCGCCTCGTTCGACCTCCCCTCGTCGGGCAACCTGCGCCCGACGACGTTGCGCTGGGCCGTGCTGCATCTCATCGAGGAGACGGCGCGCCACGCCGGCCACATGGACATCACCCGGGAGCTCCTCGACGGCAAGACCGGGCGCTGAACCCGTCCTCTCGCTCGTCGGTCCCCGGCACATCTCGCCGCTGCCGCCCGTCCGCGCGGCCGTCATCTCCGGCCGGACCGTAGAATTCGACCTGCCCTGCTACCCAGATGACGCCGCGACGTGCGATCCTAGGAGGGTCTCCACGGGCGGTCCGTGGGGGAGTTTGCGCTCGATCGCAGGGCGAACGACGACCGGGCGTTTCAGTTCACGGCGTGGGAGGTCGAGAAAACGACCATGGACGTGCACACCGGTGAGATCAGGTACCGGTCGGATCCGTCCGCCACGGCCGTGGTCCCCGCGTCGGCGGGTGCCGGCCAAGGCCAGCTCTTCGACGACCCGGGGGGCCGCTCCTTTGCCGACACCGACCAGCTGCCCGCCGTCGGCCGGGGCCGGCGCGCTTCCACCCCGTACGGCGCGCCCCGCTGGCTGCGCGTCACGATCGTCGCTGTGGTCATCGGCATCCTGGCCGCAGGCGGGACGCTCGCACTGGTCAAGACGGGCGTGATCGGGAAGACCACGAGTCCACCAGCGAGGGCGCACACGAACACGACCACGCCCCCGACCAACGTCGTCCACACGAAGACGCTGTTGACACCCGCGCAGACCTTCGGCGGCGCCGGCTCCGGGAACTACACGATTCCGGCGCGGGCGTTCCTGGTCACGGTGACGTCCGGCGTGGGGCGGAGTTGGGTCAGCATCGGAATCGTGGGCCAGACCCCCATCTACCAAGGCATTCTCTCGCCGAACTCCAGCCAGCGCGAGCTTCTCCTCGGGCCTGCACAAGTCAGTATCGGGGCCGGGGGAACCTCGATGACCGTGACATCGGGCCACAAGAGCCAGACACTGACTCCGCCGTCGGCGCCTTTCACCTATCAGATCACGCCGGCCGGCTGAGCCTCCCAGCGGTGCGCGTCGTGCGTGCCGCGCAGTCTGTCAGTCGGAGCCGCCGTGACCCCCGTGGTCGCCTTGGCCCTGCTGGTCGCCGCCGCCTTGCCCGTGCTGGTCACCGCCGCCTTGGCCCTGCTGATCGCCCTGCCCGTGCTGGTCGCCGCCGCCCTGCTGGCCGCCGCCCTGCTGCCCGCCTTGGCTCTGCTGGTTTCCACCCGCCGTCTGTGATTGTGCGATGACGCTCGCCTGCGCGCCGGCGCTCTCACTCGTCGCCGTTGGCACGGGAGTCGTCGCGGCGGTCGCAGCTGTCGGCAAGGTCACGTGGCTGGACACGACGCCCGTCGACGCCGTCGGCGCGGGTGTGGCACCGGGTCCCGACGACGGCACGCTCGGGGTGGCGACCGCGAGGTCGTAGGCGGCCGTTTGGGTGGTTGTCGGCGCGGGGATGACTGGCGCAGGCGAGCTCGCGCTCACCACCGAAGTGGCCGCCGATCCCAAGCTCGGGAAGTTCGGGTTCTGGAGAGCCTGGGAAGCGCTGCCGCCGTGGCCGGCGGACGGCAGCCCGGCGCTCAGGCCGAGGTTCGATGCAACAGGGGCTCCCAGCTCGATGACGACCACGAGGGAGCCGACCGCGACTGCACCGCTCAATGAGTTGATCGCAGCCGTCAGCCTCCGGCGACGACGGGAACGGCTCGGTCTCACCAGTTCAAGTCCGCCTCAGGGCCCAGGACGCCAGGGCAACGCTCCTGCCAAATCGACACCAATTTCCGCCTCTCCTCCCTCCCCGCCAGGTATAACCCTAGTTCCCCGAAAGACCTGCGGCATATTGGTTGCGACGCCGCTGGTGGGCACGGCAATCCCCGTGCCTCACACACCGATTGCGGGCTCGCCTGGCCTTCCAGCCGCTGGGTAAATCTCCGGGCAACTTCCGAGTGCGTCCCGGGTCTGCGCTCAAGGGCGCGCCAGGGAACGACGAACTCTGTGGGGTGAAGAAAGAGGATCCGTTCCGAATCGGTCAGCCCGTGGGCTCGGTCCTCTCGACTGCCAGAAGGGCCTCCGCGGTACTCGGCGCTCTGCTCTGGGCGATGCTCACTTTCGCCCTGGCGCCGTCCGGCAGTGCCGCGGGGGCCTCTGGCTCGGGCATCGAAGCCTTGACGAGTGTTCCGTCGGCGAACTTCTGGTTGGCCGACGCCCAGGGTGACGTGTGGGCGTTCGGCAGTGCGGCCTCGTACGGCTCGGCCGCCGGACTTCCGCTCAACCACCCCATCGTCGCCATCACCCCGACCAACGACACGAAGGGGTACTGGTTGTTGGCGAGCGACGGCGGGATCTTCTCCTACGGCGACGCGACGTTCTACGGCTCGACCGGTGCCATCGCACTGAACAAGCCGATCGTCTCCATGGCGGCGACGCCGGACGGAAAGGGCTACTGGCTCGTCGCCTCCGACGGCGGCATCTTCAACTACGGGGACGCCTCCTTCTACGGATCGACGGGCGCCATCACGTTGAACAAGCCGATCGTGGGCATGGCGCCCACTCCCGATGGAAAGGGCTACTGGCTCGTCGCCTCCGACGGCGGGATCTTCTCCTACGGCGACGCCTCCTTCTACGGATCGACCGGCGCGATCACGCTGAACAAACCGATCGTGGGCATGGCGCCCGCTCCCGACGGGAAGGGTTACTGGCTCGTAGCCACCGACGGTGGCATCTTCAACTACGGAGATGCCGCGTTCTACGGCTCTGCCGCCGGCGCGGCCAGCCCCGACCCCGCCGAGAAGATCGTCGCGAGCCATTCGGGACTGGGCTATTGGGTCGAGGAGCAGAACGGCACCGCGTACCCGTTCGGCAACGCGTCGGGCGCCGCGCCGACCGAGGGACTGCTGTTCCGGCCTGTGACACAAGGTGACAAAGCGGTGCTCTTTGCCTTCGCCCAACTTGGCAAGCCCTACATCTGGGGTGGCAACGGCCCCGTGGGCTACGACTGCTCCGGGCTCGCGCTCGCCTCGTGGGAGTCGGTCGGCGTCGGCTTCGCCCGAGTGGCCAACGACCAGTACCACACGGCCGGAACCTCGGTCGCTCTGACCAACCTCGCCACCGGAGACCTCGTGTTCTGGGGGAACTCCCAAACCGACTGGACGAGCGTGTACCACACGGCCATCTACGTCGGCGGCGACCAGATCGTCGAGGCCACAGGGGACCACGTCCAGTTGAACTCGCTCGACCAGTGGGGCCTGAGCGACATCATGCCCAACGGTCGCCGGCCCTGACCCCACGGCCGAGGCGCCCACTCCGCCGTTAACGTCGCACCGTCGTTTGCGAGGGGCGCGCAGAGCGCCCGACTGAACAGAGAAGTGGACGTGCACCGCTTCTGAGAGTGGGCCAGACCACGCCTCCATCCTTCGCGCCAACCGCCCACTGGACACGTTCGAGGGCGCGGTCAGACGGCGACCGCAGCGCGCCATACTGCACCGGTGCTCCTGCGAGCCGTTCTCAACCGGCCGCGCGGGAAGGGGCGATCCGGCGCGCTGATCCTCCTCGCACTGCTGCTGGCGCTGCCGTCGGTGGTCGCCGGAGGCGCCAGTGCGGACATGGCCGGCGGCGGGAAACGGGTGTCCTGGGTCGACCAGCACGTCACCTTCACGGCCGGCGGGCTCACCGTCTACGGCACCTTCCGCCACCCGGCCACAGGGCCATCGGTGCCGGGCGTCCTCCTGATCGCCGGGAGTGGGCCCACCGACCGCAACGGCAACAACGCCAACTATCCCGGCCAGATCGACACGCTCAAGACGCTGGCCGACTGGCTGTCGGCAGATGGGGTTGCCTCCCTGCGCTACGACAAGCTGGGCAGCGGGAAGACAGGGCTGGGCGCCTACGCCTCCAACAAAAACGCCATCGGCATCGCACCCTACGAGCAGGAGGCCGCGGCCGCGCTCAACTTCCTCGTGGCGCAGAAGGACGTCGAGGCCAGCCGCCTCGGCGTGTTCGGCCACAGCCAGGGCGCACTCTTCGCTCTCCTCCTGGCCACCGGAAACGCCGGCACGGTGCCGCCCATCCACGCGCTCGGCCTCTTCGAGCCGTTGCCCGAGCCCTCCCTGACCCTCGCCGCGCAGCAGTTCGACGCCCAGATCGCAGCCGAGAAGTCCAGTCACTCCATCAGCGCAAGCAACGCGAGCAAGGCCGAGACTCTGTTCGCCGGCACGGTCGCGCAGCTACGCGCAACCGGCACGGTGCAGGGCTATCCGCCCTACGGCATCGGCGACGACCTCAACCCCTCGACGGCCACGTACCTGAGCCAGGAAGACCGCTTCGATCCCGCCACCCTGGCGGCCCAGCTCCCCCGCCGCACGCCTGTCCTCGTCAGCTGCTCCGACGCCGACAGCCAGATCACTTGTGCCCAGGTGGCGCACCTGAGGCAGGGTCTGGCCGAGGCGCACGCCGACGTCGACTACGTCCGCCAGCACGGCGTCGACCATGTTCTCAAGGTCGACGCGTCGGGCTCCGGGAACGACTACGCCCTGGCGCTGCCGTTCTCTCCGCAGCTCAAGGCCGCGCTGGCTGCATTCGTTCGCCGCAGCCTCTAGGACGGCGCTGCGGTGGAACGCGCGTGGACAGTGTCGTGGATGAGCATGAACCGCATCGACCACCACCCTGGCCGCGGCTCGGGCAACTCCTGCCGGGCCCGCACGACGCCGGTCAGGGTAACGGCAGCGGCGGCAAGCCAGATCACCACCCCGACGGCCAGGAGCCACGGCGTGGAACCTGTCGCCAGCACCATGACGCCCACGATGCCAACGGCCAGGCCGGCGTAACCCGCACGGAGGGCCCAGACCGCCATCCTCCAGGGTCCGATGTGTTGGAGCTCCGGTGGCTCGTCCATGTCACGAATGATGCACGGACTGGCTCCGTTTGGTTCTACGGCTCCAAGCTGAACGGCGGGTACTCGTCGTTCACCAAGAGGTAGTACGAGGCCACCCGAAGCTGCCACCGGAACACGCCGAAGCAGAAGTTCTTGATCGACGGGTTCCATTCCCCCGTGAAGAGGGCGATGAACCACGAGATGAGGAGCAAGATCTCGTTGACGATGTTGAGAAGCCACAGCACGATGAACTGCGGGATGCACAGGATGATGCGGATCGCCACGGTGCCGCGATTGCGCTCCCCGCTGACAGGAGTGAAGTTCAACACTGCCGGGTAGCCACCAGGGTCGGCGAAGCCTTG